>CAZTVO010000086.1:0-8910 GCA_964617075.1 uncultured Jutongia sp. | reverse complement strand
GCGCGAGAAGATTCGAACTCCCGGCCTTCTGATCCGTAGTCAGACGCTCTATCCAGCTGAGCTACGCGCACATAATATTTATAAATGCTTCTCCCGCACCAGACATCGCCTATTATACAATACATCGGTGAAAAAAACAAGGCTTTTTTGCCAAAGGCGGCCAGGCGGGCGGCAAACGCCGCCCAGCGCAGACATCGTCCGCGCGGACGCCTTTGACCGCGTCATAAACTATATAAGCGATTCGTAAAGCTTTGTTATGTCTTCGACGCTTGTTTGCTTAGGATTGCCCGGCCTGCACGCGTCATCGTACGCGGACTGCGCGAGGAACGGTATGTCCTCCCTCTTTACGATGTCCTTTAAATCCGCCGGTATGCCCACATCTTTTGAGAGCTGCCTGACCGCGTCGACCGCCGCTTTGCGGTACTCGTCCTGAGACATATTCTCCGTGCCTTCAACGCCCATAGCCTTAGCTATGTCGCGGTATTTTTCGCCCGTCGCCTCGGCGTTGTACTCCATGACGGTAGGAAGTATGATGGCGTTGGCTATTCCGTGAGGCGTGTCGTAAAGCGCGCCCAAAGGATGCGCCATCGAATGCACTATTCCAAGGCCGACGTTTGAAAATCCCATGCCGGCTACAGACTGGCCAAGCGCCATGCCTTCGCGCCCTTCCGGAGTGTTGTCGACCGCGCCCCTTAAAGAGCGGGAAATTATCTCTATCGCCTTTAAGTGGAACATGTCGGAAAGCTCCCACGCGCCCGCGGTTATATATCCCTCGATAGCGTGCGTAAGCGCGTCCATGCCGGTGGCCGCCGTAAGCGACTTAGGCATGGAGGCCATCATCTCCGAATCCACAAAAGCCACTATAGGTATGTCGTGCGGATCTACGCAGACCATCTTGCGGTTCTTCTCGGCATCGGTAATGACGTAATTGATCGTAACCTCCGCCGCCGTTCCGGCCGTCGTAGGCACCGCCAGAATCGGCACGGCCTTGTTCTTTGTGGCCGCCGTTCCCTCAAGGCTTCTTACGTCCGCAAATTCGGGGTTGTTGATAATAATGCCTATCGCCTTCGCGGTATCCATGGAAGAGCCGCCGCCAATGGCGATAAGGTAGTCCGTTCCCGCCTTCTTAAAGGCCTCCACTCCCGTCTGGACGTTTTCAATAGTCGGATTCGGCTTGATGTTTGAATAAACCTCATAAGCCATGCCGTTCTTTTCAAGCACGTCGATTACTTTCTGAGTGACGCCAAACTTCACCAGATCCGGGTCGGAGCATACGAACGCCTTTTTAAATCCCCTCGTCTTTACTTCGGACGCGATTTCTGAAATCGCTCCCGCCCCATGGTAAGATGTTTCGTTTAAAATAAATCTGTTCGCCATTTGCAGCAAAAACCTCCTTTATTGATTTTTAATCTTCGCCCCCTTGGGCGCTTACGCTCACGCACACGCCCTCATTATATAGAATCCCGCTGTAAAAATCAAGGCGTTACGGCGCCAATTCAAGCTTATTCGCGATATTGTTGACGATATAAAAGCCCTTTGAATTTAAGCTGTCCTCCCTGTTGTAGCGCATTGGCGAGTCGTCCATCTGCATAAACAGCGCCCCCGCCTCCTCGGCTATGCACTGCATCGCCGCCGTGTCCCACTCCATGGTCGGGTTAAACCTGTAGTAAAGCTCCGCGTCGCCCCTGGCGACCACGCATCCTTTAAGGGAGCTGCCCATCTTCACAAAATCTTTAAATCCATACCGTTTAACTATTTCGTCCATCTGCTCGCAGCCATGGGAGCTGCTCATGACAAGCCTCGCCTTTTTTAAGTCGACGCAGTCCGACACATGAATCCTTTCGCCCTTTTTTTCACCCGCGTCCATAAACGCCCCCGCGCCCCTCGCGGCATAGTAAAGCTCGTCCGTCGCCGGCGCGTATATAACGCCCATCACCGATTCGTGCCTGTACGACAGGGCTATGTTTACCGTAAACTGCCCGTTCCTTTTTATAAATTCCTTAGTTCCGTCAAGCGGATCCACGACAAAGCAGCAATCGTTGCCAAGCCTGGCCTTATCGTCCTTTTCCTCCTCGGAAAGGACGGCGTACGTGGGAAATTCTTTTTTTAGGGCGGACACTATTATCTCATTGGACGCGCGGTCGGCGGCGGTAAGCGGCATTTCGCCGTCCTTATACGTCACTTCCATGTCGTCCGCATTTTCATATACGTCCATAATGGCGGCGCCCGCCTTTACGGCTATTTTTTTCGCGGCCTCAAGCTCTCGTTCAAAATTCATGCCATGCTCCTTTACATATATTTTTTCAATTCTCCCATTATGTATTCCACCGACTCCTCAAGCGACAAGTCGGTCGTATCTATCTCGATCTGCGGATTTTCCGGAGGCTCGTACGGGCTTGATATTCCGGAAAAGTTCGGTATCTCTCCGCTTCTGGCCTTTTTATAGAGGCCTTTTACGTCGCGCTTCTCGCATTCTTCGATAGGCGTGCTTACGTAGATTTCAATGAAATTGTCCGAACCGATTATCGTCTTGGCGTTTCGCCTGTCGAGACGGAACGGGGATATGAACGAGGTAAGCACTATAAGTCCCGCGTCGTTCATAAGCTTTGCGACCTCCGCTATGCGCCTTATGTTTTCAATGCGGTCCTGCTCCTTAAATCCCAGATTTTTGTTCAGACCCATGCGTATGTTGTCGCCGTCTAATATCATGGTATGCCTGCCGGCGGCGAAAAGCTTCTTTTCAAGCTCGTTTACAAGCGTGGACTTGCCGGCGCCGGAAAGTCCCGTAAGCCAGATGGTCAACGGCTTCTGACCCTTCTGCCCGGCTCTTAGCTCGCGCGTTATGTCCATGTTGTGCCATACGAGATTGTCGTCGCGCCTTAACGGGTGCTCCACCACTCCGCACGCGGACGTCATATTGTTTATGCGGTCTATGAGTATAAAGCCCCCTATTTCCTTATGGCGGCTAAATTCGTCAAAAACGATCCGGTCTGAGCAGGATATGTCGCAGACGGCTATCTCGTTTTTGTACAGCTTTTCCGTCTGAACGTGGTTGCCCTCGTTTACGTCGATCTTGTACTTGATGTTCATGACGGTCGCGGGAACCATTTTCGTGCCGATCTTTAACAAATAATTTTTGCCGGCCACAAGCCTTGAATCGTCCATCCACAAAAGCCTGGCCGTAAACATCTTGCCGACGCAAAGGCTTACGTCCCTGCAAAGCATGCATCCTCTCGATACGTCTACCTCCCTGTCGAGCTGAATTGTCGCGGCCTGGCCCTTAAACGCCGATTCGACTTCTTTTCCGGCATTCAATATCGACTTTATTTTTGCCTTTTCGCCGCTTGGAAGAGCCGTCACCTCGTCTCCAACGGACGCTTCCCCTACCTCAATCTGTCCCTGAAAGCCCCTAAACGTGCGGTCCGGGCGGCATACCCTCTGCACCGGCATAACAAATCCCGCGCCGTCCGTCTTGTCGGAAACGTCTATGCCCTCAAGGTACTCTAAAAGCGTCCCGCCCTTAAACCATGGCATTCTTGGCGAAACGGACGTTATGTTGTCGCCTTCCGTGGCCGAAACGGGTATAGCAAACATTGTGTCAAAGTCGTACTCCGCCGTCATCTTCTTTATATTTCTCTTAATCTCGTTAAACGCGTTTTCGTCATAGTCCACGAGATCCATCTTGTTTATGGCGTATACCACGTGCTTTATGCCCATAAGCGAGCATATGCGCGTATGGCGCTTAGTCTGCACAAGCACGCCTTTGGAGGCGTCCGCGAGTATAATCGCCAAATCAGCGAATGACGCGCCCACCGCCATATTTCTTGTATATTCCTCGTGGCCCGGAGTATCCGCCACGATAAAGCTTCTTTTTTCCGTCGTAAAATAACGGTATGCCACGTCAATCGTAATTCCCTGCTCCCTCTCCGCAATAAGACCGTCCAGAAGAAGGGAATAGTCGATGCCGCCTCCCGCGCTTCCGACCCTGCTGTCAAGCTCAAGCGCCCTTTCCTGATCGGCAAAAAGGAGCTTGGCGTCGTAAAGCATATGGCCTATAAGCGTCGACTTGCCGTCGTCTACGCTTCCGCAGGTAATGAATTTAAGTAAGCTTTGCATATTAGAAATATCCCTCCCTCTTTCTTTTTTCCATGCTGGCCGCTCCGCCGTCCTTGTCTATTACCCGGCTCGTCCTCTCCGATTCCACCGAACTTAGCGTTTCCTCAATAATCGCGTCAAGCGTATCAGCCTCCGACTCTATGCCGCCGGTCAAAGGATAGCATCCAAGCGTACGAAACCTCACCTTTTTCATGACCGGCTTTTCGCCCGGCAAAAGCCTCATCCTGTCGTCGTCCACCATGATTATATTTCCGTCGCGGTACACTACCGGACGTTCTTTCGCAAAATACAGGGAAGGTATCTCTATATCTTCTTTTTTTATGTACTGCCATATGTCCTTTTCAGTCCAGTTTGAAAGCGGAAAAACGCGCACTTCCTCTCCCTTAAAAAGCCTCGTGTTAAAAAGCTTCCACATCTCCGGCCGCTGGTTTTTGGGATCCCACGCGTGGGCCGAATTTCTAAACGAAAAAATTCTCTCCTTGGCCCTGGACTTTTCCTCGTCCCGGCGTCCGCCGCCAAACGCGGCCGTAAATCCGTATTTTTCCAAAGCCTGCTTTAGGGCCTGCGTCTTCATAATGTCGGTATAGGCGGAGCCGTGGTCGAAAGGATTTATCCCTTTTTTCCTTCCCTCCTCGTTTGTGTATACGATCATGTCAAGGCCATATTTTTTTGCCATGCGATCCCTAAATTCTATCATTTCCTTAAATTTCCAGGTGGTATCCACATGAAGGAACGGAAAAGGGGGCTTTTCCGGGTAAAACGCCTTCAGCGCGATGTGAAGCATCACGGAGCTGTCTTTTCCTATGGAGTAGAGCATGACGGGCTTTTCGCATTCCGCGGCGACCTCGCGCATAATGTAAATCGCCTCCGCCTCCAGCTCGTCCAAGTGTGACAATTGAATCATTTTTTACTACCAGCCTTTCTAATGCAATCTTTCAATTTCATTTTTTAGTTTGTACGCAAGCCCCTCGCTCTCCACATATACGCCGTATTCGTCTTTTTTTAGGCCGGCTAAGGAAATGGCAAAAGACGTCCTCTTGTTCGCGGGCGCCACATTTGAATAATCCTGAACATATCCGTTTTTTCTTCCGATGAAGTATATCCTTTCCACCATGCCCGGCTCCATTGAAAAAATAAACAAATCGTCGCAAAGCCTTACCCTGCCGAAATAGTCGGAATCGATCTTTTCGTCGGACAGCGCCGGCAGCGTTCCGTCGAATTTTTCCGGTTCTTTAATCTTTCCAAACACCGTACGCTCGTTTATATCTATCGGACGGCAGTAGTCGTCAAGGCTTGGAGCAAATATCCACGCCTTTGTAAACGCCTTTTTTATGTCGGTAGTCTTTAACCGCGCCCCGTCCGCGGCGCCGATCTCAACAAGCCTGGCGTTGCACTCCCCCTGCCTATGCCTTAGTATTCCCTCCGCCGCCAGGATACGGCTTTTGTCGTCCGAATAAATGACGCTTCCATACCTAAGCGACTTGTCAAGCTCTTCTCTGCGCAAAATCGAATAAGTCCTGTTTTTTTCGTCCACGCGAATAAGGCTCGCCGCGGATCTGTTCGCGGTCCGGCCGCCCGCGTACTTGACATGGCCAACGGAACGCGTGTCAAAAACAGCTATTTCATATTCGTCCTTTTCTTCTCCGCCCACGACTGTCATATATTCCGGACCTGAAAAAACCGGGGCGGCGCTCCCGCCCTTTAGGAGATGCTTTTCTACGGGCGTATCCGTCCACACGCCGTCCGGCGCCATGACCCATTCCGGCTCCAATTTTTCCCAGTTGAGCTTGACTATGCTGTGGAGCCTCTTCACATTCGCAAAAAGCGCGCCGTCACGCCATTCAAGCCTGGTTATGTCCGCCCAATTGCTTTCAAAACGGTACTTTGAGCCAAATATCGTCGAAATGTCGCACCTTTTTATAATTTCTCCGCTGTTTATGTCAAGCTCGATTACGCAGTCTAATACATGGTCCGCGTCCGACGACGTGACGAGAAAAAGGGAGCCGCCGTTTTGGGACATGGCCCTGCCTATGGCGTACTCAAACAGAAACGTCCTGTACACCCTTCCCATGTAGTCCATCTCGTGATATCTGCACGGCTGCACTCTCCCGTATTCATCCACGCGGTTGGCGCTTTTGTCCATCAAAAGGAAGTGGCCGTTGTTTAGCGGCATCATGCCAAGCCTGCCGGTCTTGCATTGGAGGGAATACCTTATCTGCCCTTCGCCGTCTATCACGATCGGGTTGTAGTTTACTCCGTTTAGGAGGATGAAAGGGAAACGTGTCTCTTCATCGTCCGTTCGACACACGACGTCCTTTAAGCCGTCTCCGACGGCCGAAACGTAAATCGTTATGGTCCTTTTCTTTACCACCTTTCCGTCCTCGTCAACAAGCTCAAGGACGACCGAGTTGTTTCTCCCTTGGTAAAGGCCCATTATAGGGACGCGGTGCCTTGTCGAATATATGGATTCGCCCTCAAAGTCGCAGCCGGGCCTGTTCCCGACGACCCGGTAGCGCACCTTAAACGCCTTTGAGGAATTGAAAAGTATAAGCGCCGTCTGCTTAGCTACGCCGTACGGATTGGGAATTACAAGAAGATATTTGAACGTGTACAGGCGCCTGTCCAGGATGCGCTCAAAAGCATAGTCCCTCACCTGGGAGCCAAAGCTTTTCTGCCTCTCCTTTTTTATCGGGGAAAAAAGCTTCTTTTCCATTTTTTTTAGGGCTTCGGCCTCGTACATCTTGTCAAGCTTGCTCAAATCGGCGGCGCTATAAGTGACCTTCGATCCGTTTCTCACCTCGACGAAATATTTGTCAAAAATTTCCATTTTTAAGCGATGCTCCTATAGTTTCATGGTAAGCTGAATCCTCTGCTTCTTTAAATCCACGCTCATCACTTTTACGTCCACTATGTCGCCTACTGCCACTACGTCGAGAGGATGCTTTACAAATTTTTTATCAGAAAGCTGCGATATATGGACGAGGCCGTCCTGGTGCACGCCTATGTCGACAAACGCGCCGAAGTCGATTACGTTGCGGACGGTGCCCTTTAATATCATTCCTTCTTTCAAATCCTTCATTTCAAGCACGTCCGTACGCAAAATCGGACGCGGCATCTCGTCGCGCGGATCCCTCGCCGGCTTTTCCAACTCCTTAAGCATGTCCTCAAGCGTGATCTCTCCTATGCCAAGCTCTTTAGCGACGGCCTTTTTGTCTTTTATCTTTCCCGCAAGGCCCGCGTCCGGCTCCGGCGCGTCGCCAAAAGCTTTAGCGAACGCGGCGCCAAATGCCGTATTGGTATTTTTTACTTTAAATTCCTCTTTGCGCTTGTCGAACTTTTGTTCCTTTTTTAGGGCATCAGTCTGAATTTTTTTAAGCTCCTCCGGAGTTATGCCAAGCTTTTTTAGCAAGGCGTTGGCCGCGTCGTACGATTCCGGATGGACGCCGGTCGCGTCCAAGAAATTGTCGCCGTCTTCTATCCGCATAAATCCCGCGCACTGCTGGTAAGCCTTCGGTCCGAGCTTCGCGACATTTAAAAGCTGGCTCCTGTCCGTAAATCTGCCGTTTTTTTCCCGGTAAATAACTATATTTTTTGCTATCGTTTTTGAAATGCCCGATACATATTCAAGCAGCGACGCGGAGGCCGTGTTTAAATCCACCCCCACTTTGTTTACGCAATCCTCCACGACGCCGTCTAGGGCCTCCGAAAGCTTCTTTTGGTTCATATCGTGCTGATACTGCCCCACGCCTATGGACTTCGGGTCGATTTTTACAAGCTCCGCAAGCGGATCCTGAAGCCTTCTGGCGATGGACGCGGCGCTTCTTTGCCCCACGTCGAACTCAGGAAACTCCTCCGTCGCGAGCTCGCTGGCGGAATAGACGGACGCGCCCGCCTCGTTGACTATGACATACTGGACCGGCCTGTCTATTTCCTTTAGCATATCGGCAACTATAAGCTCCGATTCGCGCGACGCCGTTCCGTTGCCTATGGAAATCAGCGACACGTCGTATTTTTCTATAAGTTTTTTTACAATCCTTTTCGTTTCTTCTACTTTTTTTTGCGGAGCGGTGGGATATACTACCGTCGTATCAAGCACCTTTCCCATGCTGTCTACAACCGCGAGCTTGCATCCGGTGCGAAACGCCGGATCCCATCCAAGCACGTTTCTGCCCGATATTGGAGGCTGCATCAAAAGCTGCTCAAGATTTTTGCCAAATACTTTTATGGCGCCGTCCTGCGCCCTTTGCGTAAGCTCGTTTCTGACGTCCCTCTCAATCGCGGGGGCGATAAGCCTCTCGTAGCTGTCTTTTGCCGCCTCCTCAAGCGCGAGGCCCGCGCTCGAGCCGTCCGACGCCTCGACCTTTTTTTCAAGATATCTTAAAATGCGCTCCACGGGAGCCTCAAGCTTGACGGTAAGAAACTTTTCCTTTTCCCCCCTGTTTATGGCAAGCACCCTGTGGCCGGCTATTTTATCCACCTGTTCGATAAAATCATAGTACATCTCATACACCGACTGCGCCTTTTCGTCCCTGGCGCAGGAGACAAGCCTGCCCTCTTCCATGGTGGCGTTCCTTATGTACGCCCTGTATTCCGCGTTGTCGGATATGGCCTCGGCTATAATGTCCTTCGCGCCGCTTATCGCCTCGCTTACGTCGCAAACGTCCTTTTCCTTAGAAACGTACGGTGCCGCCGCTTCTTCTAAGCTCCCCGATATTTCCCGCGCCATAATCGCGTCCGCCAGGCCGCAAAGGCCTTTTTCCTTCGCCACCGTGGCCCTCGTGCGCCTCTTTGGCC
>CAZTVO010000085.1:0-8986 GCA_964617075.1 uncultured Jutongia sp. | reverse complement strand
TACCCGCCCCCACCGGTTTCTCTTAAAGCCCTATACCGCGCCCCATAAAAAAGCGAATCGCTAAAATCTAAAATCTCTCTTTCCCTCTTTTATCTCGTCTAAATGCTGCTTGGCTATGTTTCTTACTTTTTCGTTTGGCACAGCCATAAGCTCCCGTTCTATAAGCTTGTTTCCTATCTCTTTGGTTTGCTCGGACGCGTAATCCTCAAGATACTCCTTTAAGGTCATAAGCGCGTTTGGCTGGCAGCAGTTCGCTATCTGCCCGCTTTTTAGAAGCGACATGAACCTGTCCCCCGTTCTGCCCTCTCTGTAGCAGGCCGTGCAAAAGCTAGGTATATATCCCAGCTCCATTAGCCACTTTACCACCTCGTCCAATGTCCTCGTGTCGCTTACGTCAAACTGCGCTGAGCTGTCGTCCCTTACGGGAGCTACGTATCCGCCGACGCTCGTGCGCGAACCCCCGCTTATTTGCGAAATTCCAAGCTTTAACACTTTTTCCCTTGTCGACTGCGACTCTCTCGTGGAAACAATCATGCCTGTGTATGGAACGGCAATTCTAATCACCGCCACAATTTTTTCAAATATCTCGTCAGGCACCGCGTTTGAAAAATCGGAAGCGTCGATGCCGTCGGCGGGACATATCCTCGGCACGCTTATCGTATGCGGTCCGACGCCATGCACAGCCTCCAGATGCTCCGCATGCATAAGAAGTCCGACAAGCTCATATTTATACATTTCAAGACCGAAAAGCACTCCTACGCCGACGTCGTCTATGCCGCCCTCCATAGCCCTGTCCATCGCCTCGGTATGATACGCGTAATCGTGCTTAGGCCCCGTCGGATGAAGCTGTTCGTACGATTTTTTGTTATAAGTTTCCTGAAAAAGTATATACGTGCCGATTCCGGCTTCTTTTAATTTTTTGTAATTTTCAACGGTAGTGGCCGCTATGTTTACATTGACGCGCCTTATGGCCCCGTTTTTATGCTTGATGCCGTATATGGTGTCTATGCTCTCCAATATATATTCGATAGGATTGTTTACGGGATCCTCGCCGGATTCGATTGCAAGCCTCTTGTGCCCCATGTCCTGGAGCGCAACGACCTCATTTTTTATCTCCTCCTGCGTAAGCTTTATGCGCGGAATATGCTCGTTCTCGTGATGATATGGGCAGTACGTGCATCCATTCACGCAATAATTTGAAAGATAAAGCGGCGCAAACATGACTATCCTCTTGCCGTAAAACTTTTCCTTTATGTCCGCGGCAAGCTTTCTAATCCTCTCGTTTGCCTCGGGAATGGCGCACTCCATAAGTACGGCCGCCTCCCTGTGCGAAATTCCCTTCGCCTCTCCCGCCCTATTTAAGATTTCATTTACGAGAGCCTCGTTGCTGCCGTTCTTTTTTGCATACTCAAGACAGTCCAAAATCTCCTCGTCGTTAATGAAGTCTTCCGCTTTCATTGATTTAACGTCATAAGCCATAACAACACACCTTCTTGCCTCTTATAATGGCGTCCGCGCTTTTTTCGCCTTTGACGGACGCTTTTTATTTCACATAACCATCCTGACTTTAGTCACCTTTGTAAGTTTGTCCGCCGGAATATAGCAGTCGTCCTGCCTCTCCCCGTTGATGTAGAATTCCTTGAATCCCGATTGGGCGCCATTAGGATTTTCCACGTCTATGACCACCCTGCTGCCCCTGAAGGTTTTTTCAATGGTAAATTTTTTCCAGTCGGAAGGAATCGCCGGCGCGACCCTAAGGCCGTCTATGTCGGGACGCATTCCGCATATTCCCTCAACGCATCCGACCATGCAGGTCGATGCGGTGCCTGTGAGCCAATGCACGTGCGAGCGTCCGTGGAACGGACTTTCGTCGCCCTCCGTATATTGACCGTGCACGTACGGCTCAAGCTTGCGTATCTCCGCCTTGTCGTTTTGCGAGGACGGGGAACTTTCCTCAAAATACATAAATGCCTTGTCTCCGCGTCCCATCAGCGCCTCCGCAAGTATAAGCCACCCCTGCGTCTGCGAAAAAATTCCGCCGTTTTCCTTGGTCGACGGAGGAAAAAGCCCCGCGAGCGCTCCGTCAAAATAATGGTCCACATATGACGGAGCCATGATTTTCGCGCCATATTCGGTATTCAATTCTCTTTCAACCGAATCCATCGCAAGCTTTGCCTGTTCGTCCGACGCAAGCCCTGAAATGACCGACCATGTCTGCGGATTTAGCCACATGCTCGCCTCGGGATCGTTTTTTGATCCGATAAGCTCGCCCGTATCCTTAAATCCCCTGTTGAAACGGTCTCCCTCCCACCAGAGGCTGTTGATTTTGTCGCCGACTTCCTTTTGCGTCCTGTCAAGATAGGCCACATACTCGCTATCGTTTTTTCTTTCGGCGAATATACGCATGATGGAAAAAGCGTAATACAGCTGGAACGCGACAAACGACGACTCGCCCTGCGCGCCAAGCCTTAAACAGTCGTTCCAGTCCGCGTGCAGGCCCGCCGGAAGGCCGTGAGGCCCAAGATGCTCCATCGAAAAGCCTATCGCCCTTTTTAGATGCTCATAAACCGTTGCCTTTTCAGGCTTGTTTGACCACGAAATCTCCTCGTCCATAAACGCAATGTCGCCGGTTTCGGCCACATATTTGAATACGGTTGGAAAAAGCCACAAAGCGTCGTCCGCGCGATACGCGGGATGACCCGTTTCGCGTACATATTCGGCATCGTCCGGGGTTCCCTCGTACCCTGCCTTGTGGTCGAATTTGACTAAGGGAAGCCCGCCGCCGTTGTCCACCTGCGCCGACAGCATAAAACGTATCCTGTCAAGAGCCGCCCCAGGATCCGTGTGTATCACGCCCTGTATGTCTTGAACAGTATCGCGGTATCCATATCCGTTGCGCTCGCCGCAGTAGATAAACGAAGCTGCCCTTGACCACGTAAACGTTAAAAAGCACTGGTAGGCGTTCCATGTATTTACCATGCTGTTGAACGCCTGGCTTGGAGTGTCCACCTTGAAATTTTCAAGCTTTGAATGCCAGTAATTTTTTAACTCCCCTATCTCGCGGTCGCACGCCGAAACGTCCTCGTACGCGGCGATAATCTTATCCGCCTCGGATTCCTTATATTTGCCCAGAATAAACGCCATAGACTTCGTTTCGCCCGGCGCAAGCTCCAGCGCGGTATGAAGCGCTCCGCAGCTGTTTTCATTATAATTGCACGTCCCATCGCATTTTCCACGCTCCACCGCCACAGGGGAGCCGTATCCATGGTACATGCCGATAAAAGCTTCCTTGTCGCCGTTGTAGGATGTCACGGGCTGACCCGCCAATCCAAAAAACCTTTCCTTTCCGTTGCTTCCGTCAGGCCCTTTATACCAGTTAAGGTTTATCTGCTGATAAATCTTGTTCTTTCTAAAGCTTGTATTCGTTGTGCACAGCGTATATTGAAGATTTACCTGATCCTGATTGTAGTTGTCGTCGTTTGAAAACTCGGCATATCCAAATACGGAAATCCGTCTTGGCCTGTCGGAGACGTTTGTCACCTTGCAGCGCCAGACCTCGTACGCCTTGCCAAGAGGCACGTAATAAACGGCCTCCGATTTGATCCCTGAATACAGCGCGGACATGCTCGTATACGCGGTGCCGTGCCTGACCTCGCTCTTGTAGCTGTCCAGATCCTTGCCCACGGGCTGCCATGAAGCCGACCAAAAGTCGCCGTCCTCATCGTCCCTTATGTATATATACCTTCCCGGCGTATCGTCGCTGTTGAAGTGATAGCGGAGAATTCGGCCGTTTGCGCCGCTTTTCACGAAACTGTACCCGCCCGCGTTGTTTGAAATAATCGCCCCGTATTCAGGAGAGCCAAGGTAGTTGCACCAAGGCGCCGGCGTATCCGGCCTCGTGATGACGTACTCCCTGTTTTCTTCGTCAAAGTAACCAAAATTCATTAAATTGTCCCCCTAATCTCAATATTTGAAATTTGTCAACGCATCCCATATCAAAAAATACCCGCTACAGCGTCGATATAAACCTTCTAAACGCTTCTTTTCCAGGCTCGTCGTTTTTATAAACTCCCGCGTGCTCCAGCACCTTTTTAAATACTATGCCTATTTCGTTCTTTATGACGTCGTCCATATCCGCCTCGTCTATCGCGCCGTACTTTTCCATAATAGCGTCCGCCCAGTCGGCGTGCTTTTCAAGCTCCTTATCGCTCCTTATATCTTTTCCCGCCAGCATAAATTCCTTAAGCCTGCCCATTTCGCCCTTGAGGCGGGCCGGCAGCACCGCGAGCCCCATAACCTCTATAAGACCTATGTTTTCCTTCTTTATGTGGTGCAGCTCTTCATGCGGGTGATAAAGGCCCAACGGATGCTCGTCGGTCGTAAGGTTGTTGCGCAGTACAAGATCAAGCTCAAACTTCGTTCCGCGCATACGCGCTATCGGAGTGATGGTGTTGTGCGGCTCGCCGTCCGTTTCCGCAAATATAGCCGCGTCTTCGTCTGTATATCCCCTCCACGCGTCAAGTATGCGGGCGGCAAGCTCCACCAGCCTTTCGTCGTCCTCGTGGCTTATTCTTATTACCGACATCGGCCAGTTAAGCACTCCCGCATCCACGTCCTCAAATCCCCTTATAACCGCCTTTTCCCTAATCTTTGCCCTTTCCATGGCAAACTCATACCGCCCGCCCTGAAAATGCTCATGCGAAAGTATGGAGCCGCCGACAATAGGCAGATCGGCATTGGAGCCTATAAAGTAATGCGGAAACTGCTTTATAAAGTCAAAAAGCTTGCCAAACGCGGATTTGTCGATCTTCATCGGCGCGTGCTTTGAATTAAAAACTATGCAATGCTCGTTATAGTAGACATAGGGCGAATATTGAAAGCCCCACCTCTCTCCCCCGATCTCAATTGGAATTATCCGAAGCGTATTTCTGGCCGGATGGTCCAAACGCCCGGCGTATCCCTCGTTTTCCATACAGAGCTGGCATTTTGGATACGCGCTCTGCTTTGAATTTTTTGCCGCCGCTATGGCCTTCGGATCCTTTTCAGGCTTTGAGAGGTTTATCGTCACGTCAAGCGTGCCATACTCCGTATCTACAGTCCACTTCACGTCTTTCGCGATGCGGTACCTGCGTATATAGTCGGTGTTGCAGCTAAAATCGTAGTAAAAATCAGTCGCTTCGCGCGGCGACTTTTTATAAAGGCCGCGAAATACGTCTATTACGTCGCTTGGAGGCGGCGTAAGGCATCCCATGATTTTCGTATCCATAAGATCGCGGTAGGCTATGCTGTCAAATTCCATCGCCTTATTTTCATACGCGAAGTCTAAAATGTCGGAAAGCAGCCCCTCAAGATCCGCCGCCGGCGGCGCGCCCGCGGGCTCTTCATATTCGTCAACGCGAAGCACGTCCAATATGCGGTTTATCGTATACGTCTCGTCTTCTTTTTTCACAAGCGACTTAGACATTCCATAGTCTACGAGCTGCCTGACAAGCACGTTAATATCTGCCATAATGCGACCTCCCAAAAAATCAATCCGTCATCGTTTTATTCACCGCGCCTACAAGCGCGGCTATCGAAGCCTTTATGATGTCCTCATTCGTTCCGACTCCCCACGTAAGCTTTCCATCCTCAGTAGTGATTCCAACATAGCATATCGCGTTGGCGTTTGAATTTTTCGACAAAGAATGCTCCTCGTATTCCGCAAGATGGTACACGCTGCCAAAATGCTTGCGTATCGCGTTGTTCACCGCGTTGAGCCTGCCGTTTCCTTTTGACTCCACGACCGTTCTTTTTTTGCCCTCTTCGATCGTAGTCAACGCGGATATGCCGTCCTTTTCCTGCTTGAAGTGGCATTCCGGTATGTCGAACTTCTTATCCATCTCCGAATAGTTTTCCTTAAATATTCTAAGCATATCGTCCGGAGAAAGTTCCGCGTGCGCGCGGTCTGACGCGCCTTTCATAAGGTACCCTACCTCTTCGCGCATTTTTTCTGGAAGTACTATTCCAAAATTTTGCTTGAGCACGTACGACACGCCGCCCTTGCCCGACTGGCTGTTTATTCGTATAACGTCGGAATCGTACGTCCTGCCCACGTCCTTGGGGTCTATCGGCAGGTACGGCACGGTCCAGTAAGGGCTCTTTTTTTCCTCTCGGTAAGCCATTCCTTTAGAAATTGCGTCCTGATGCGAACCTGAAAACGCCGTAAACACAAGCTCGCCCGCGTACGGCTGGCGCTTTGACACCTGCATGCCGGTAAGTTCTTCGTACGTATCCGCTATTTCCTGCATATCGCTAAAGTCAAGGCCGGAATCGACGCCATGCGAATGCAGATTCATAGCGGCCGTCACTATGTCAAGATTTCCGGTTCTTTCCCCGTTTCCAAAAAGCGTTCCCTCAATCCTTTCGGCGCCCGCCAATATTCCAAGTTCGGCCGACGCGACGCCCGTTCCCCTGTCGTTGTGCGGATGAAGCGACAATACAACGTCGTCGCGGAATTTTAGATTTTTGTGGACATATTCGACCTGGCTCGCAAAAACGTGCGGCATGGCATTTTCAACGGTGGACGGAATATTTATTATGGCCTTTTTTCCTGAATCCGGACGCCATACGTCAAGCACCGCGTTGCACACCTCAACGGCATAGTCGACCTCCGTGCCATGAAAGCTCTCGGGGCTGTACTCGAAACGAAAGTTTCCGTCGACCTCATCCGCGAGCTCCTTAAGAAGCTTCGCGCCATCCACGGCTATCTGCTTTATTTCCTCCTTCGACTTGCGAAAAACCTGTTCCCTTTGCGCAGCGGACGTGGAATTGTAGACGTGAACTATGGCGTTTGGCGCCCCGTCGACCGCCTCAAAAGTCTTTCTTATGATGTGCTCCCTAGCCTGCGTAAGCACCTGCACGGCGACGTCGTCCGGAATAAGATCCCTCTCGATAAGCGTCCTTAAAAAAGCATATTCCGTTTCGGAGGCCGCGGGAAAACCCACTTCGATTTCCTTAAATCCAATTTTTACAAGCATCTTGAAAAATCTTATCTTCTGCTCAAGGCCCATCGGCTCGACAAGCGCCTGATTGCCGTCGCGCAGGTCGACGCTGCACCATATCGGGGCCTCGTCTATGGCATCCTTGCGTACCCAGTCGCGACATTCATCGGGCGGCATAAAATAGCTTTTTTTGTATTTTTCAAAGCCCTTCATAATCAAACATCCCTTTCCCCCGCCGCGCGGCAGATCCTTAAAAAAGACGGCCTGCCGCGGCCGCTGCTTCTCTACATTTCGTACGCCTTTAAATATATCATAAATATTTTTATTTAAAAAGCCCTAATTTAAAGCCGAAAAAAGATTAAATCGTCATCGCTTCAAGCAGAAATCCCAAAAGGCTTAAATAAACCTTAATATAAATCGGCACATTACATGATTGCCTAGCCTTCACGTTTAAGGTATTATATATCGGACGGCGTTTTTTTCCATTCAACACATATATTTAAGGAGAGCGACATGATACTGGGACTGTCCGTATATTTTATCCTGATGAATTTTTATATCTTCAGCGTATTCGGCTGGATGTTTGAAACCGCGTTCGATTCCATAAGGAGCGGCAAATTTGTAAACAGGGGTTTTTTAGTCGGCCCAATTCTTCCGTTGTATGGAATTGCGGCCACGCTTGTCTACCTGCTCTTAAGGCCGCTTGAGGACCATCCGTCAATTCTGTACGTATGCGGAATGATTCTCGCCACGGCCATCGAATACGTGACCGGCTTTTTGCTTGAAAAAATCTTTCACGTCAAATATTGGGACTACACCGGGGAACCTTACAGCTTTCAAGGCAGGGTAGCGCTTATACCATCGCTTTTTTGGGGATTTTTATCTATTTTTCTGTTTGACGTGCTGGAACCTTTTGCCATAGACATAATAGACGCCATACCGGAGGACGCGGGACGGCTAATACTTGCGGTTCTTTTAGTCATAACGCTTATAGACCTGGTATACACAACGATAACGACAAT
This sequence comes from uncultured Jutongia sp., assembly GCA_964617075.1. Lineage (GTDB taxonomy): Bacteria > Bacillota > Clostridia > Lachnospirales > Lachnospiraceae > Butyribacter. The sequence continues at coordinate 984 of CAZTVO010000085.1, read as the reverse complement.
CGACTTTCGCAAGCAGCTTGAAACGCTCCACTCTTTTCGTATGGAGCTCGAGAGGCAGCTGCGGGACATCGGCAGCAAGCCGCTTTCCGAAACCATGTCGGCGCCAAATTTAAACATATCCGCCAAACTGGACAACACGCTACAAAAGCTTAAAAGCATCAAAAAAAGCGACAGCCAGGACTTAAAGCTTAACCGTCTTGAGGAGCACATTAAAAATTATATGGAAAAATACTCTTCCTTTGAAAAGAAACATCCATTTACCGGAAACAGGCGCATTTTCAACGCGTTCCCGAACATGAAGCTCATATCTAAAAATAGATCCGCTACAAAAGTAAAAGACATCCTAGGCGACATAGGGCAAAAAAGAAAGCCTAACGATTAGTCTAAATTTTTGCCCGAGCAGTGCCTGTTGAAAGTTTTTCACTGCGTTTTTAAATATTTTTCATTTTTGCCGCTTAAATATTTGTTGCAAATTCATACAATATGTAGTAGTATTCGTCTTGTAGACCACTAATCTTTGTGGTCTGCTAAAATTTCGTGAATGGAGATTGGGAATATGAAGATAATTAAACGAAGCGGCGCCGAAGAAACTTTTGACAAGACTAAAATCCTTTCCGCTATAGGCAAGGCCAACAATGAAGTGACGCTTTCGGATCGCCTCACCGACGGGCAGATAGACAAAATTACGTCTCAGGTCACAGAGCTTTGCGCCGACATGAAACGCGCGCCAAATGTCGAGGAAATACAGGATCTTGTTGAAAATCAGATTATGAACGAACGCGCCTTCAATGTTGCGAGAAAGTATATCACGTACCGGTACTCGAGGGCGCTTGTCCGCAAATCAAATTCTACCGACAAGCAGATTATGACGCTTCTGGAGTGTCAAAACGAGGAAGTGCTCCAGGAAAACTCAAATAAAAATCCAACAGTACTTCAAAAAAGCAATGAGAATGCTTTTTGTCTTTATTAAAGAAGTCAACGAGA
>CAZTVO010000084.1:0-9165 GCA_964617075.1 uncultured Jutongia sp. | reverse complement strand
CGATAACCTGCTGATTACAAATCAGCTGCTCTGCCAATTGAGCCACATCGGCGCGCGTCCGACGCACCCGCGCCTCTAAAAAAAGCCGCTTTGCGCGCTGCCGCCTCGCTGACGGCAAGGACTATACTAGCATAGATTTAGGCATATTGCAAGCCTTTTTGCCAAAAATATTGGGGACACACGAGTGAGGCTGCCTACAGAATTTGCGTTCCCAAATATTGACTTTACATCAAAAACAATCGTATAATTAGACTTTGATAGATTAAAGAAATGATTGGAGTTGGTGGAATGAACAAAAAGGAAGCCAGCCGTTTTTTTACGGTTTTTTTAATGGGCCTTTTTATTATAATCGCGTCGGCCTGGTGCCTCGCGCAGATGGCGTCCGCGGTAAATGGCGCTGGATATGGCGAGGCGTCCGGTTTTTCGGCGCCTGACGCGGATACGTCCGATGGATCGTCGGACGGGCAGGTCGACTTGGAAAACCTTGGAGACAACCTGCTGCAGAGGGTGGAGTTTGAGACGGATCTTTCAAAAATTGACGATTCGGTGGCCAGAGGCCTTGTCGAGGTGTCAAACGATTCCAAACTTTTGCTCTATATGGGCAGCGGCAGCTGTTCCGACCAGGTGATACTTGTCGCGTCTCCCGATGAAAAAACCGCGGAGTCGGACCGAGGGATAGTGGAGCAGTACCTTAAGGACGCGAGGAAGTCCTTCGACGCCTATATCCCCAAGCAGGCGAAGAAGATATCGGACGCCCTTATAATAACGAGCGGATGCTACATAGCCGTATGCGTGACAGATGATGCCCAAAATGCTAAAGAGATGGTTTTAGCGGCATTTGAGTGATGGGAGCCGTTTCATGAACAGGAAAAGAATTTGCGCCGCGGCGTCGCTTGGCTTTTTATGCGCCGTCTTGACCGGCTGCGGGCTTTGGGATCTTGCTTTTAAGGCAAAGCCGCACAAGGGTCGGGTGGTCGTATCCACGCCCCTAAAAAGAAGCTCCGATTCCATTGAGATATCAAGGCTTCCCGAGGAGGGCGCGGGAGCGCGCGGTGGTATTGAAAAAAACGAGGAATATGAAAAAATTTATTCCGACGAGGACGTCAGGCAGCTTTCGGCGGGAGTGGTGGCCGTGGGGGACTGCGCGTATGAGCAGTACAACTATGTTGAGGACGTGGCCGTAAAATACGCCAAAGCGGTAAACAGCATAGCGGGGAAACTAAAAAATACGTCCGACGTCTATTGCATGGTGGCCCCGACGAGCATAGGGGTGACGCTTCCGGACAATAAGCTAGACGAGGTGTCCTCCTCCGATCAACAAAAAGCCCTGCGCAGGATAAATTCAAAGCTTTCCGACAACGTGAAGGCGGTTTTAACATACGACGCGCTCATGCGTCACAGAAGTGAGTACGTCTATTTTAGGACGGATCACCACTGGACGGCCCTTGGCGCCTATTACGCGTACGCCGCGTTCTGCGGGGCAAAAGGCATTGTGCCTAATGAGCGGTCGGCGTACAAAAAAGCTTCGTTCGGAGATTTTTTAGGCTCGTTCTGCGGCGGCTCCGCGGATGATCTGAAAGGTTTAAAAAAAGATGAAATGGAAGTATTTTACCCGGTCGGCAACGACAGCCTCGCGCTGGAATATACAAACAGCGACGGCGAGACTTTTAAAGGGCGCGTGATAGAAGACGCTGACGGCTACGACGTTGGCCTAAAGTACTGTGCCTTCATCGACAGCGACAATCCATATACGGTCATAAAAAACAGGGCGCTGTCCGACGGATCCTCATGCATAGTCGTAAAGGAGTCTTTCGGCAACGCGCTTGTTCCCTTCCTGGCGGACCATTATCAGCGCATGTACGTGGTCGACTACAGGTATTACGGCGGCAGCATCATAGATCTTGCAAGGCAAAAGGCTGCGGATGACGTAATTTTGGTCAACAACATTTCAATGACTAGAAATTCATATCAGGTGGGCAAGCTGGCATTGCTGGCGGAGGATTGAGATGGTTTTTAGCAGTATAGTTTTTTTGTGCGGGTTCATGCCGGCGGTGTTTTTACTGTACTTTCTGTGTCCCGCTAGGTTTAGAAATCCCGTTCTTCTTGCCGCCAGCCTTCTTTTTTACGCGTGGGGAGAGCCTGTATATATATTCGTGATGCTTTTTTCAACGGTTTTTGACTATTGCAACGGCAGGGCCATAGCGCGTCTTAAGGACGCCGCGAGGCCAAGGGCTGCGAAGGCCGTGCTTGCGGCATCTGTAGTTGGCAATTTGACAATACTGTTTGTCTTTAAGTACGCGGGCTTTTTTATAGATCTTGCCAATTCAATGGGCGCGGGCGCCATTCCCGCGTTTAAGGCCGCCCTTCCGATAGGAATATCCTTCTATACCTTCCAGACAATGTCATATACCATAGACGTCTACAGGGGAAGGGTCGAGGCGCAGAAGAATTTTATAAGCTTCGCGACATACGTGTGCATGTTTCCACAGCTGGTCGCGGGGCCGATTGTAAGGTACGAGCATGTCGCAGACGACCTTGACAAAAGAAGGATTTCAAGCCAGGATGTCGCCTTGGGGCTTTGGCGTTTCGCGGTCGGACTTGGAAAGAAGGCGATATTTGCCAATCAGGCCGGAGAGATTTGGAACGATATAAGCACGGCACCGTCATCGGAGATGAGCATGTCGCTCGCGTGGCTTGGAGCAATAGCGTACACGTTTCAGATATATTTTGATTTTTCGGGATACTCCGACATGGCGATAGGCATGGGGCAGATGCTTGGGTTTAGCTTTCCGGAGAATTTTACGCATCCGTATCAGTCGAAAAGCATAACGGAGTTTTGGAGAAGGTGGCACATATCTCTTGGTTCGTGGTTAAAGGAGTACGTATACATACCTTTGGGCGGCAACCGCAGGGGCATTTTTAAGCAGGTTTTTAATATGTTCGCGGTATGGACGCTCACCGGCTTTTGGCACGGAGCCCAATGGAATTTTGTGATATGGGGAATTTATTATTTTGTGCTGCTGCTTTTGGAAAAATGGTTTTTGCTGGAAAAGCTTAAAAAAGCCCCGTCCGCGGCAAGGCATGCGTATGCCCTTTTTTTTATAGCGCTGGGGTGGGTGATTTTTGCGTGCACGGATATTGACAGGCTTGGCAGCTACCTGGCCGCGATGGCCGGATGGGGCGTGCCGTTTATGAACGGAGCCTCCGCCTATAAGTGGCATACGAGCCTGTTTCTTCTTATAATACTTGCCCTTGCGTCCACGGAATATCCAAAGGCTTTTCTATTTAAGCTTGAGGCGGCGTTTGCGGCAAGGCACCCGGCCATAGACCGGTTTTACGGCGAGGCCATGCATTTTTGGATCGTTTCGATATTTACGATTTTCGTGCTGTTTGCGAGCCTGTCCTTTATAATAAGCGGAGGATATAATCCGTTTCTATACTTCAGGTTTTAGAAAAGGAGGGGCGTTTGGTGTCGATGAACGGATCTTACAAGGCGTATTCCGCAGTCGTGCTCGCGATTCTTGGACTTTTGGGCCTTTTTGCGGCGGCGCCTCCTCAGAGGGATTTTTCGGAAAACGAGAACCGGTACCTGGAAAAAATTCCGAAGGCGGATTTTGACGGGGTCATGTCGGGAAAATTTCAGGAAAAGACGGAAAAGGCGCTAAGCGACCAGATGCCTATGAGGGATTTTATGGCGGGCGCGTCTACGTCGGCAAAAAAGCTTTTGGGATTAAAAGACGCGGGCGGCGTGTATTTCGCAAAAGACGGTTATTATATCGCAAAGACGACCGATCGCGACATATCCAAGAAAACTTTTGTAGAAAATCTTAGATATGTGGATTATTTCGCGAAGGAGGCAGGCGGGCAGGCGTACGTGATGCTTGTTCCTCCGGCAGGCCGCGTGCTTGACGAAAAGCTGCCGGCGTACGCGCCGTTTTACGATGTGGACGCGGCATATGATGTCGCGGGCGCGATGCTTGGCGCGGCCGATGTGATAGATTTGCGGGACGCGTTTGAGCAGCAAAAAAGCTCGCAGCAGATATTTTTTAGAACCGACCACCATTGGACGCTGCAGGGCGCCTACGCGGCGTATGAACAGTATTGCCTAAGGGCCGGCCTAAAAAAGCACTCCTACGGTTCGTTTAGCCCCGGAAAGGTCGTCGGCGGCTTTTATGGGACTCTTTATTCAAAGACGCTTGACTTTAGCGCGAAGCCCGATGAAATATACGCCATATCCGAGTCGAAGGCGAAGTGTCTTAGCGTGTCGCTTGACGGCCGCGCGGGCAAAGGCGTATACGATAGGCCAAGTCTTAAAAAGAAAGACAAATATGCCTATTTTTTCGGCGGCAACTACGGGAAAGTGGATATAAAAACATACAGCGGCGCGCAAAAAAGCCTGCTTGTGATAAAAGATTCGTTCGCGAACTGCTTCGTGCCTTTTTTGCTGGGCGACTATTCGTCGATTACCATGCTCGACCTTAGGTATTACAATGGTCCGGTTATGGAAATGGCGAAAGAGGGCGGATATGACGACGTGCTTGTTTTGTACGAGATTGGCAATTTCGCGAACGACGCAAATATACGCAAAATGGCGAAAATGGAGGGATAGGCACGGCGTCCGCCACGTTGATTTTTGATTTTTTGTGTTATATAATGCTATTGATTTTGTTATAGGGCTTTGATGTCGGCAGGGAGGGCTATTTGATGAAAGAATTGAATAAAGACGAGTTCAAAAAGGAAGTGGAGGACTACTTGAAGGTGCTTTTCCGCAAGTCCATAAAAGAAGCGGACAATCAGCAGCTTTTTCAGGCCGTGTCGTACGCGGTAAAGGATTTTATAGTAGACCAATGGATGGCTACGCATAGGACATATGAGGAAAAAGACGTAAAGACCGTGTATTATCTTTCCATGGAATTTTTAACTGGACGCGCGCTTGGCAACATAATCATTAACCTTAAAGGGAATAAGGCAATTAAGGACGCCATCGAGGAAATGGGCATGGATTTGGACGTCATTGAGGATCAGGAGCCGGACGCGGCGCTTGGCAACGGCGGACTTGGCCGCCTTGCGGCATGCTTCCTTGATTCGCTTTCCACGCTTGGCTACCCCGCGTACGGCTGCGGCATCAGGTACAAATACGGCATGTTCAAGCAGGGCATTGAAAACGGATACCAGGTTGAGAAGCCGGACGATTGGCTAAAATATGGAAATCCATTTGAAATCAAGAGGCCGGAATACGCCGTGGAGGTAAAATTCGGCGGATACGTCGCTATACGAAAGGACGAATCTGGCCGCGACAAGTTTGTTCAAGAAAACTACCAGTCGGTCAGGGCGGTGCCGTACGATCTTCCCATAGTAGGATATAAAAATAATGTCGTCAACACGCTGCGCATTTGGGACGCGGAGCCCGTCGACACGTTCAATCTCGATTCATTCGACAAGGGCGACTACCAAAAGGCGGTCGAGCAGGAAAATCTCGCGCGTACCATATGCGAAGTGCTTTATCCGAACGACAATCATATCGCGGGCAAAGAGCTGAGGCTAAAGCAGCAGTATTTCTTTGTGTCCGCGAGCGTTCAAAGGGCTCTGCTAAAATATATGGAAAAGCACGACGACATACGAAAGCTTCATGAAAAGGTCTGCTTCCAGCTAAACGACACGCATCCTACGGTTACCATCGCCGAGCTGATGCGCATACTTATGGACGACTACGGCCTTTCATGGGACGAGGCATGGGACGTGACTACAAAGTCGTGCGCGTACACGAACCATACCATCATGTCGGAGGCACTTGAAAAATGGCCTCTGGAGCTTTTCTCAAGGCTCCTTCCGAGGATATATCAAATTATTGAGGAAATAAACAGGCGCTTTATCATAAGGATCCAGTCCGAATATCCGGACGATTACGGCAAAGTCGAGAGAATGGCCATCATTTACGACGGACAGGTAAAGATGGCGCATCTTGCCATCGTGGCAAGCTTTTCGGTGAACGGCGTCGCGAGGCTTCACACCGAAATTCTCAAAAATCAGGAGCTTAAGGACTTCTACCAGATGATGCCTGAAAAGTTCAACAACAAGACGAACGGCATAACGCAGAGGAGGTTTTTGCTACATGGAAATCCTCTGCTTGCCGATTGGGTCACCAGAAAAATAGGCGATGAGTGGATTACGGACCTTGGCCATATAAACGAGCTTTCGACGTATGTGGACGACGAGCTTAGCCGTAAGGAATTTATGAATATCAAATACCAGAACAAGCTTAGGCTCGCGAAGTATATAAAGGAGCATAACGGCATAGAGGTAAACCCCAGATCTATATTTGACGTGCAGGTAAAACGGCTTCATGAATACAAGCGTCAGCTTTTGAACATATTGCACGTAATGTATCTGTACAACGAGCTTAAAAAGAATCCCGAGATGGATTTTTATCCGAGGACTTTTATATTCGGGGCGAAGGCCTCCGCAGGTTATGAAAGGGCCAAGTCGATAATAAAGCTTATAAACAGCGTGGCCGACGTCGTCAACAACGACAAAGGCATCGGCGGCAAGATAAAGGTAGTGTTTATTGAGAATTACCGTGTTTCAAACGCGGAAATAATTTTTGCCGCCGCCGACGTTTCAGAGCAGATATCGACGGCAAGCAAGGAAGCGTCGGGAACCGGCAACATGAAATTTATGCTTAACGGGGCGCTTACGCTTGGTACCATGGACGGCGCCAACGTCGAGATAGTCGAAGAGGTGGGCGAGGAAAACGCGTTCATCTTCGGCCTGTCATCAGACGAGGTCATAGAGTTTGAGCAGAATGGAGGGTACAACCCGAGGGAAATTTACAATACTGATTCGGAAATACGCGCCGTGCTTACTCAGCTTGTAGACGGCACTTATTCGCCGGGAAATCCCGACGAGTTTCGCGAGATATACAACTCGCTTCTGGACGGTGCCGGCGGCCGGCCGGATATGTACTTTATACTCAAGGATTTTCGCGCGTATGCCGAGGCGCAAAAAAGAGTGGAAGAGGCGTACCGCGATACGGGGAGGTGGGCGCGTTCCGCCATGCTAAACGTCGCCAAGAGCGGCAAATTTTCCTCTGACAGGACGATCGAGGAATATGCGAATGATATTTGGCATTTGACGAAAGTTGCCGTTGATGTGTAGGCCGCGTCGTCATTAGAGGCCGTCTGGTGAAAAAAATTTAGAAAAACTGAGGATGTGCCATATATAAAATATCGGTATTGTTATATATGGCACGTTTTTATTTTATTTATCGCCTTATCATCTGCGTTTTTGGGCCGAGTGCTAAAGGCAATATTTGAGGCGCTTATAAAGGAGGCATCAAATGAAGACGAAACAGATAGTTGGAATATTGATTGCGGGCGCCACGATTATCGCGGTAGGCGTGACGGGCGCGTTTACAGACGTCATTGCCAAAAAGTTCGTCAATGAGGCGGCGGGCGCCGCCGCGTTGACGGGGGCCAAGGCGGATCTGCCGTCAAGGCCATACGTTGGAGTAATAGGCATTGACGGGGAGATAGGGCCCAGCGCGGGAAGGCTTTCGTCCGGCTCCTTATACGACCACGATATGTACATCAATTACGTCGACGACATGATAAAGGATTATGACAACAAGGGAATTTTTTTGTATGTGGACAGTCCCGGCGGAACAGTTTACGAAAGCGACGAGATGTATTTAAAGCTTATGGAGTACAAGGAGAGGACCGGCCGTCCGATATGGGCCTACTTTGCCGAAGAGGCGTGTTCGGGAGGATACTACATATCCATGGCCGCCGACAAAATCTACGCCAACAGGAACTGCTGGACAGGGTCTATAGGCGTGATCGTCTCATTGATGAACTGCGAAAAACTGTACGAAAAGATAGGCATTGAGGAAATCGACATAGCGAGCGGCGAAAATAAGGCAATGGGCTCGGCGGGGGCCGAGCTTACGGACGAGCAAAGGGACATCCTGCAGGATCTGGTGGACGAGGCGTACGGCCAGTTTCTGGAAGTTGTGGGACGCGGCCGCTCCATGGACGAGTCTTTAGTAAGGGAGGTTGCGGATGGGCGCATCTACTCCGCTAAGCAGGCCGTTGAGAACGGGCTGATAGATGAAATAGGATCGATCGACGACGCTAAAACGGATTTTGTAAAAGCCGCGGGACTTAATGAAGGCATTCTTTTTTACGAGCCCGACACGAGGATGTTAAAATTTGTGGACGGCCTGCTGGGCGCGGCGGAAACAATTATTCCTAAATCGGACGCTGACATCGCGCGCGACATAGTTGAAAATAATGGAAATGGGGTGCTTAAATACTATGCAAAGTTTCCAAAGTGACGCGGGGGATGGCGTGGCCTACGCCGGCTTTTTTACGCGTCTGGCCGCGTATCTTATAGACCTTGCGATAGTGTGGACGGCGCTTTTGGCGGTCAGGGCGCCCCTGTGGCTTCTCTCCCTTATAGACGGCGACGGCTTTTTAATCAGGGACATTGTATTTTCTTATTCCATAAAAGATATGCTGCTTTATGTGCTAAGCGCGATGTATTTTATACTGCTTACGTATTTTACCGGATCCACGCTTGGAAAAAAATTGCTTAATATAAGAGTGGAAAGCGTGTACGACAGAAGAACCACTTTCTTTGAGATAGCCTATAGGGAGACTGTAGGGCGATTTTTGTCAAAGATAGTTTTTGTCGGATATATTTTGATTGGAATAGACGAAAAGAAGCGCGGGCTGCACGATTTTTTAAGCGATACCCGCGTCGTATATAATTCCCACGCTTGATTTTGTCCTGCAAATAGTGCATAGTGTATGACGTGAGGTTTTTGTAAAGCGGCTTTGGGTGCGCCTTAACGCGGCGCGGGAGGCTTTTTGGATGCATGGTTTTTTAGATGGTTTTTTTGGACGCGGCCAGATAGCGGCGGCGGGGGCGGTTTTTGCCTTTGCCCTGACTTTTTTGGGGCTTAAGTTTTTGCCGCGTTTTCTGCCGACGGACCACGGGAGGGAATACGCGGTAAACGGCGCGCTCTCAAAGGGAAAGAAAAGGGGCGTCGGGCTAGTCTTTGTCACCGTGTTTGTGGCCTGCTCGCTGATTTTTATGCCGTTTAGCGCGGAATATTTTATATACTGCGTACTTATCATGGCGATAATGCTTAGCGGATATTTTGAC
>CAZTVO010000083.1:0-9197 GCA_964617075.1 uncultured Jutongia sp. | reverse complement strand
CGTTTTTCTTTACTAGATTTCTTATGTCGGTAATCGCGTCCATGGTCGTATCTGAAGAAGTCGTATTGTCAAAAAGGGCGATCATCATCGTCGCGTCGCCGTTAAAAAAAGCTTCCTGCAGATCCTTTGGCATCATTTCCGTGGGAACAGATATGTCGAGAAAGTCATCGTACCACAGCACGTCCGTCACGTGCTCTATTCCCTCTATGTCCTTTTCCAAATCGGCCGCGTCCTTCATCGTCATGTCCTCGACTATTACCATCGAAAACGCGCCCATTCCGAACTCGTCGACGAGTATGTCCTGGCCCTTTACCGTTTCAAGGGTGCTGGGAAGGTAGCTTAATATGTCATAATTTACCCTTGTCGACACATAACCGACTGCAGACGGCACAAGCAACAGCACCGAAATCAGCAGTATTATATTCTTGTGCTTTGTAATCCACTTGCCAACAGCAATCATTTGTGCATTACCACCTCTCTGTTTTATTGTGATTCTTTTTCCATTCCATGATGAATAAATGACCATCAGTCAGTTACCTAAAATATAGTATTCCAAAAATGACCGTTAGTCAATATAATAATTGTTAACCTTATGTGAACTTTGTGAATGCACGGTGAATAAACATTCGGCATGGCGTTTGCATAATGTTAAAAGGTTTAAAAAAGCCAAGGGCGGCGCACCTTTTTTTGGTGCGCCGCCCTTGGCGGACATATCCTGCCGCTTCCTTTATTTCCAGACGTAGTCTTCTATGTTTATGCTTTCCTGTATCAAGCCGTTTTCCTTCATGTAGTCGGCGGTCTTTTGAATGGATTTAATATTTTCCTCTTTCAGCTCGGGATCCCAAAATTCAAACGTGTCGTCAAACCCGTAGTACTTGTCAAATATTTCCTTTGACATGCCGGACGCGTCCGCGAGCAGCTGACATACCTTGTCAGGATCCTCCGTCGCAAACTCCTTTGCCCTCTTTAGGGCGTTCATAACCGGCTCCAGCACGTCCGGATTTTCATCCAAAAACTCCTTCCTTGCCACAACCAAGAAGTTCGTTGCCGTATCCGGATCGTCCCCGTTTATTGCAATCATCTCTCCGGAACCCGCGGCGTCCTGAACGTAATACATCATCTGCGCGTCGTTGACTATGGCGTCCGCGTCGCCGCTCGTAAACAGGGACGGCATCTCCGCGGTCGCGTTTATAACCTCCACGTCGTCCATCGTAAGCCCGTTCTTTTTAAGCTCCATTTCCAAATACTGCTGCGAGTTCGTGCCCAGGGCGGCGGCCACAACCTTCCCCTTTAAATCGGCGACGTTTTTGATTCCGTCCTGCGCCAAAATGCCAAGCTGCTTTCTGGAGCTTGCCATTCCAACTATCACTCCGTCGTTTCCTCCGGACAGATACGTCAGCGCGGGATACTCGCCGTATACCGCTATGTCGCCCTCACCCGACGCCAGCGCCTCGTTTACGCCGACTCCCTGATTTTGAAAGCCGTAGTATTCGACGCCGTATCCGACTTTTTCAAGCTCTTCCTCAAAGTATCCGTTCAACTGCGCGATCTGCGCGTTTTCCGACATCATAGCCGAGCCGTCGCTGCCCGTTCCCGGCGTAAGGAAGCGCACAGTTTTTGCCCCCGCCGCCTCGGACGGCGCCGCCGATTCGCTTGACGAAACGGCGCCGGCGCTGTCCGCCTGATCGGACGAACCCTCGCCCGACGCGCATCCTGTCGCAGAAATGGCGGCAAACGCCGACAAGGCGCACGCCATAATCAACTTTTTCATCTTCATATCATTTTTTTCCTTTCGCAGAGTTTTTCAAATCATCAGGCCTAACGGCTTTTTTTGATTATTTTTGGCATTTCCCACGTTCCGTCAAGAATCTCCTTTCTTGGCAGATACAGCCGCAAAACAAGGCAAAGTCCCTGACTGCCGCTCGGAATCCAGTTGTTGAACTTATCCTCCGACGGACGATCGCGCTGTACGTATATGTCAAAAGATCCGTCTTCGTTTAAGTCTATTTTGCTGCGGTCGTTTAATCCGTACCTGCCTATCTCATTCGGTATTTGAAACTTGTCCGTTCCGTACGCGGCCAGAGACCAGAAACCGTCCACTGGCGGAAGCGAGCTGAAATGGAACACGTAGTCGTTGTCGGAATGAAGAGGCTTGCCCTCCTCATCCGCAATGGCAGAAGGATACAGCGCCACATACGTAGGATTGGCTCCTATGCCTCCCCACGCCACGTTCGCGCGGTATACGTATTCCTTCCCAAAATTGGCTAAAGTCTCTCTTGGGAATATCCAGCTGCCGCGCCGCTCCCCAAACGCGCCGGTTCTGCTGCTTTCCTCAAAATCGGCCAGAATGCGGTCATGAAACTTGTTCAGTTCGTTTCTTACGTCTTCGTCGAAGGAAAAGATGTCAAACGTTTTGCCCGCTCCGACCCCATATTCCGCGACCGGATCCAATATTTCGGCATCTGGGCTGTTTCCCAAGTTGTCGCCTATTATCGAGTTGAAAATGTCAAAAAACTCCTGCGTGCTTAGGCTGTTTATCTTTTCAAAAGTAACGTAATCCTTGGCCGGATCGTACGAGCCTTTTTCATATTCGTAGTCCTTTCCATACGCGGACAGCGGTCGCACATCGAATCCTTTCTGTATCTCTTTTACATTTTTGATGTCGTCCTCATCCTTTAGAAGAACCCTTATAAGCGTCCAGCTCAAATTGGTCGGCATGTCGATCCGCACAAGGCCATCCGGCAGTTCCCCATGATAATCGGGGCCAACGAGCACGGCATTTACCTCGCCGTCTCCGCCAAGGCCGCCGGTTCCTACTACATCCACCGCGTTTCCATACGCGTCCAAAAACAGTGCCGTCGTATATCTGTCCGCCTTTGGCTTGCGAAAATAAAGCGGCTCCTTTTTCAGATCGAAATACGCCTGCGAATATACCGTGTCCATATTAAGCATCACGATATATTTATCCTCCGCGCCGGCTGTGCCCTCGGCGTGTATCAACTGATTTATCGGCGCCTTTTCGGACGTAGGGCGCACGGTATTGGTCAGCGCGTCCTTTTGAAGCTCGAGCATGACCGGCGGATACGCGTAGACAAACGCCTTATATAGCCTCTCAACAATATCTTCTGTTTTTCCTTTAATTGACATGAATTTTCCTCCTTGCTGCGCAAAAATTATGTTTCCAATCATACGACCGCGTGAAAAAAAATTCAATCAAAATATGTGAAATCGTTCTCAGAAGCTGCCGGGGGGCAAAAAATCTTCCGCCTCTAAGCTAAAAGAAGCATTATCTCGTTGCTTCTGGATATAAACTCGGTCATCGCGTCCGCGCTTAAAGGCTTGTTCGCCATCGCCGCGAGATCATAGAGCTGCCTGCAGAACATATCCGTATGCTCGCCGTCCTCATTGTCCAAAATATATTGAACAAGTTTATTCGATGAATTTAGTATAAGCGTCTCTCCGCCGCCAAACATATCCATATCGCCCTCGGCTCCCCCAGCGCCGTACATCTTCATCATGTCCTGCATGCGCCTCGTCTCCTCGGAAAGGGTTATCATGGAAGATATATTCTCGTTTTTAAGCTTTTGCACCTTAACCTCAAGATTCTCCTTGCCAAGGGCCTTTTTAAATATGGCGCCAAGCTTTTCGGTCTGTTCCTTAACCGTCTCCTCCTCAGCCCCGCCGTCCGTCATGGCGTCGTTTAAATCCGCGTCTATGCGCTGAAACTTCACTTTAAGATCGCCCTGTTCAAGCTGCGATATAAAAGGCTGGTCGATCGTATGCGTTAAAATAACGGCATTTAGTCCCTGCTCCTTAAACATATTGATATACTGGCTCTGCTGCTGCATGTCGGTTACGTAATAGACCGTCGCGGGCTCTTCCTCTTCCTCATCCTCGTCGTCCTTATCGCCATCCGCGTCGGCGGCTTCTTCCTTCGCGCCATCCGCAGCTTCGCCCGCCGCCTCGTCTGCCGCCGCTTCATTCTCTTCCGCTTCGTCATTCTCGCCGGCATTTTCTGCGGCGTCCTCTTTTGTATCCGAATCCTCTTCGCCCTTCGCGCCGTCAATATATTCGGGCAGCGTTATGTACTTGCCGTTAAGATCCTTAAATATTATAAATTCGGACATCTTCTCCCTGAATTTCTCGTCCTTTAAGCAGCCGTATTTGATAAACGGGCTGATGTCGTCCCAGTATTTTTCGTAATTTTCCCTCTCGACCTTATACATTCCGGAGAGCTTGTCCGCAACCTTCTTGGTGATGTAGTCTGAAATCTTTTTAACGAACCCGTCGTTTTGCAGCGCGCTCCTTGAAACATTAAGCGGCAAATCCGGACAGTCTATGACACCCTTTAGAAGCATCAAAAACTCCGGAATGACCTCCTTTATGTTGTCCGCTATAAATACCTGATTGTTGTAGAGCTTGATTACGCCCTCAAGGTTGTCGTACTCCGTATTTACCTTCGGGAAGTAAAGTATTCCTTTCAAGTTGAAAGGATAGTCCATATTCAAATGTATCTGGAACAGAGGCTCCCTGTAGTCCTTAAACACCTTTCTGTAAAATTCCTTGTACTCCTCGTCGGTGCAGTCGTTCGGATGCTTCATCCAGAGCGGCGTCGTATCGCTGATTGAAACGGGACGCTTGTTTATCTTGACCTTTTCTTTGCGCGGGGAAACCTCTACCACTTCCTTTTCCCCGTTCTCGTTTTCGCGCTCTTCGGTCTTTGCTTCCTCAATTATCGTTTCAACCACGACGTCGTCTTCGCGCAGATCCTCCTTGTCTATCGTCTCGTACTCTTGCTCCGCGTTGGCCTTTGACAAAAATATCTCAACGGGCATGAACGAACAGTACTTTTCAAGGACTTCCCGCACCCTATACTCGTTCGCAAACTCTAGGCTGTCCTCCGAAAGATAGAGCGTGATTGTAGTTCCTACGCCCTCCTTCTCGCCGTCGGACATTTCAAAGTCGACGCCTCCCTCCGACTCCCAATGGACGGGCGCGGCACCCTCCTTCCATGAAAGCGTATCTATGGACACCTTGTCCGCGACCATAAACGCGGAGTAAAATCCTAAGCCGAAATGGCCTATTATCTGTTCTTCGTTCGTTTTGTCCTTGTACTTTTCAAGGAAGTCCGTAGCTCCGGAAAAGGCTACCTGATTGATATATTCCTCAACCTCCGCGTCCGTCATTCCAAGACCGTTGTCAGTAAACGAAATTGTCTTCTCCTCCGGATCCACGACCACGGAAATCTCAGCCTTATAATCTTCGGGAAGAGAATACTCCCCCATTACGTCAAGCTTCTTTAATTTCGTTATGGCGTCACAGCCATTTGAGATAAGCTCCCTTATGAAGATGTCATGGTCTGAATAAAGCCACTTTTTTATGATGGGAAACATATTTTCCGATTCAATTGACAAGCTGCCTTTTTTGCTCTGCATATTCATCTCTCCCTCAAAATCTAAAGTTGATCCGTACTATATTAGCAGTCACCTCAAAAGACTGCTAACAATCTACATTGGCTATGATAATACCTGAAAAAAAAAAAGTCAAGAGTTTTTAGCGCTCAAATTATACGAGCGCTAATTTCGCTCCTCAAGCTTCCCCTTAAAAGCGGGCGCGGCCGCCGCTTGCGCGGCGAATAATTATCGGTTATACTGTCTGAAACGATAATTTAAATACGCGGGAGGCATTCGCAGACAAATGAAAATCGCATCTCTTTTGCAAAACGGCGGAATTACCCTGTCCCTAGAGGTGTTTCCTCCAAAAACCACCACGGCATTTGAAAGCGTCCACAAGGCCGTTGAACAGATATCGGCCCTAAAGCCCGACTTCATAAGCGTGACCTACGGCGCCGGCGGCGGAACGAGCGAACATACGATAAGCATCGCCAAAGACATAAAAGACAAATATGGCGTAAACTCCATGGCGCATTTGACGTGCGTTTCATCTACCAGGGAAACGGTGGAAAGACAGATTAAAAAAATGCGGGAGGCCGGGATCGAAAACGTGCTTGCCCTGCGCGGCGACATCCCTGACGAATCCAAATTTCCGCTTCCGGGGCAGTTTCGCCACGCGGCGGAGCTTGTGCATGAGATTAGGCGCGTCGCTCCGGACATGTGCATAGGCGGCGCGTGCTATCCGGAAGGCCATCCCGAAGCCGCCAACAAATCCGAGGACATCGCCCACATCAAGGAAAAGGTGGACGCCGGATGCGAATTTCTCACGACGCAGATGTTTTTCGACAATTCGATATTTTACAACTACATATACAGGCTTAGGGAAGCAGGCATCTTGATTCCCGTCATCGCGGGCATAATGCCAATAGTGAAAAAAAGCCAGGTAGACAAAAGCATCCAGCTTTCGGGCTGCTGCGTGCCCGCAAAATTTAAGGCGATAGTCGACAGGTTCGGCGACGAGCCTTTAAAAATGCGTCAGGCCGGAATCGCGTACGCGACCGATCAGATAATCGACTTGATCGCAAACGGGATAAACCACATCCATATCTACACCATGAACAGCCCAAGCGTCGCGGCGGGCATAATAGACGGCTTATCCGAGATACTTGGCCGTCAGGCCATAGACATTGACGCCGCCCGCGGCGAATGATATCATGGTGTGAATGTTTTTGAGGCAGTATTGTCACTTCAACCACGCGGAGGGCCCACGATGCCTCCCGTCACAGAAAGGATTTTTTATGAACAGCAAAAATACGGATTTATTTTTTAACGATTCAGAAGACGAAACGACGCTTGTAACCGTTTCCCCGGAAGATGGCGATCCGTTTGACGTAGAGGTCGTCGCCGCCATGGAAATCGAGGAGCTCTCGCAGGAATACGTCGCGGTCCTTCCCGCGGAGCCAAGCGACGACTTTCCGGAAGATGAGCTTATTCTTTTCAGGTATACGGAAGACGAGGACGGAAACCCTGAGTTTGAGGGCATCGACGACGATGAGGAGCTTGAGGACGTCGCGGCGGCGTTTGAACAGTATTTCAACCAGCTGGACGAAGATGAGGATGAGGATGAAGACGACAACTACCTTGGCGACATCGGCAGCTACGTCCCGGGCGTAAGCATCGAAAACGAATAAATATCTGCAAGGCCCTGTTTTTGGCCGTTGGCGGCGTTCTGATTAAATCGCCCCCAGCGGCCAAATTTTTTAGCGTTAATCCTCCTGAATGGATATAAAATTATTATCACCATACATTTAGGAGGCGAATTTTTATGATGCTATCAAACACTATCAACATCTTCATCGATTTTCTAGACGACAAGGACTCCAGCCCGCATACCATCCGCAACTATAAAAGCGTGCTAAACGATTTCACGCGCTACCTCGAAGAGGAAATATTTAACGGGCCGGCAATCGTCGAAAACATCTCCCTTGAACATCTGCAGGAGTACATGTCTTATCGAAAGCGAAAGGGAAATTCCGGCAAAACAAGGGCCAACGCCTTAGTCGCTCTGCGCTCGTTCTACAGCTTTCTCGTAAAAAGGGGATACGCGCAGCAAAACCTTGCCGCCCAGCTCGACAATATCCACGTTCAGCAAAAAGAACGCCTGTACCTGACCACAAGCGAAATGAAGCGATTCCTTGCCGCGATAGACAAGCCCGTAATTTACGCCGCGTGCGCTACAATGTGCTTTGCCGGACTTAGGGTATCGGAGGTCTGCGCCTTAAAAATAGGGGACGTAAGCTTTGAAAGAAACGAAATATCCATTGTGTGCGGAAAAGGAAAAAAAGACAGAACCATTCCCATAAACGACGAACTTAGGACGATACTTGTCGAGTATCTTCGCGAATACAGAAATACGGATAAAAATACCGACAATTTCTTCTCCACCTCTTCAGGCAAAATAACCTACCAGTATATAAACGAATGCATACATGAATACGCAATAAAAGCCGGCTTAAATCCAAAGCTTTCCGCGCACTGTCTAAGACACAGCTTCGCCACGGCCCTTGCCGCAAAAAACTGTCCTATGCCCGTATTGCAAAAACTTCTCGGGCACGCGGATTTAAAAAGCAGCAGCATATACCTGCACGCCGTACAGCCGCAGCTGGCGGAATCGATAAATTCATTGTCGCTAAAATAAAAGCGGCCTCAGCTTAAATCTTTAAACCGACAGACAAATCCATAGCTTAAGGGAGAAAAACATGCAGACAAATATTACGCGGTCAAAAAATAATTGCGATCTTGAATCGAATATTTTGAAAGAATTGGAGCAGGGAAAAACGAGGGAGGAAATTTATCAAAAATACGGATACTCTAGCGTGCGTTCCATGGACGCTTTTTTTCGAAGACGCGGATTCGCCGTAAAAGGCGGCAAATATGTAAAAAAATTGACCAACGCCGGCCAGTCGCCGGATCGAACAGGCAAAAACGTTCCATTCCGCGCGCAGATGATAGCTGAAAAATTTAAAAAGGAAGGTGCGTATGCCGATCCGGTTGAGATCGCCGCGTCATTTGGATTTGACGATTATACGGAAATGAACGCGTATATGTGCGCCAACAATATGTTCTACAACAGCAGCGAAAAACAATATGAGGCCAATTTTGGGAAAAACCGACTTCCAACAGTAGCGCGCCAAAAATTGACGCAGGCAAGCGCCCTAATACTCCCGCCAAGCCAGCGTTCCCAAAAAAGCGGCGGCCCATCCTCTCTTGACAAATACCTGCCGCTTTTAAACTATCTTTATGAAAATGAGAGCCGCCTAAAGGAGCTTATCTCCTCGCCCGGCCAAACGGAGGCAGTCCTCTCCGACCAGGCGCCAAAACGCTATCTGATACCCGGGCCAAAAAAAGTCAAAAGCATATATCTTTCAAAAGCCCTCTCTACGCTTATAAACTGTTTTTCGCATGAAAAAAATATTTCCATACGGGAAATTGTCGAGGGTGCTGTAATAGAATATATGATTAAGTACGGATATCGCCCGGAAGTAGAGGCGCTTATGTCGCAAAAATAGCGTTTAAAGATGTAACGCGGACAATTTATACACACAATGTTTTATATTAAATTTCATAATAACACCGCGCGTTTGGCGTAAAAGTTTTTAATTCATTTTCCAATAAAGGCCGCTTGACGGGCGGGCGCGGCAGGATCTGGCGAGAGCCCCTGCCGCGCCTTTAAAAACGCAGCTTCTACATTGG
Organism: uncultured Jutongia sp.; assembly: GCA_964617075.1. Taxonomy (GTDB): domain Bacteria; phylum Bacillota; class Clostridia; order Lachnospirales; family Lachnospiraceae; genus Butyribacter. The sequence continues at coordinate 51 of CAZTVO010000083.1, read as the reverse complement.
GAGCTATCACAAGCTTCAAGGCCACGAAGGCCGACACGTTCACGGCCGAGT
>CAZTVO010000082.1:0-9256 GCA_964617075.1 uncultured Jutongia sp. | reverse complement strand
AAAAAGCGGCGACCAGGAGCAGTTTTACGGCGGCAAAAATGTCCAGGTCGAAAATAATACGCGCGTCAAGGCAAGAGTCAAGGCGCACGCGCTAAAAGAGCTCATAGAAAGCAAAGAAAGAGTTATAGTCATGGGCCACTCCATAGGCGACGTGGATTCATTCGGAGCGTCGGTCGGCATATACCGCATTGTGCGCACCCTCAACAGAAAGGCGCATATTGTGCTTAGCGACATAAACTCCTCCGTAAAGCCCATAAAGGAAAGATTCAGCTCAAAAGAGTATGAGGACGACATGATAATAAGCGGCGACATGGCGGCCGAGCTTATAGACGAGAACACGCTTCTAGTCATAGTGGACGTAAACAGGGGAAGCTATACGGAATGCCCCGAACTTATCGACATGGCGCAGTCCGTAGTCGTTATAGACCACCACAGGCAGGCGGGGGACGCCATAGACAAAGCCGTGCTGTTTTATATCGAGCCTTACGCGTCGTCCGCGTGCGAAATGGTTTCAGAAATTTCGCAGTATATAGGCAACGGACTTAAACTGCGCCCGGCGGAAGCGGAGGCTATGTACGCCGGAATAATGATCGACACCAACTACTTCACTATAAGAACCGGCGTAAGAACTTTCGAAGCCATGGCGTATCTTAGAAAAAGCGGCGCCGACGCCGTACGCATAAGAAAAATTTTCCGCGAGGACATAGAAGAATACAAAGTAAAGGCGGCCGCAATCCAGAACACGGAACTTTACAGAGACGCCTACGCGATAGCGGAAAGCAGCGCGGAGGGAATAGAGTCGCCCACCGTGTTCGCGTCCAAAATAGCGAATGCGCTTTTGGACATAAATGGCGTAAAGGCCTCGTTCGTATTTACGGAATACAGAAACAAGATATATATAAGCGCCAGATCCATAGACGAAATGAACGTACAGGCGCTTATGGAAAAGCTGGGCGGCGGAGGCCATATAAACATGGCCGGCGCGCAGCTTGAGGGCATTGGGGTAAAAGAAGCCAAGGAAGCGGTTAAAAAACAGATTGACGACGCTGTCGCGCATGAAGGGGAGGCATGACGCAAATGGAAGTAATCTTGCTGGAGGACGTCAAGTCGCTTGGAAAAAAAGGCGAATTGGTAAACGTAAGCGACGGATACGCAAGGAATTTTTTGTTAAAGAAAAATATGGGAGTCGAAGCCACTGCCCAAAACAAGAACAACCTAAAACTCCAAAAGCAGCATGAGGCCAAGACGGCACAGGAGAAATTGGACAAGGCAAAAGAGCTTGCAAAGGAGCTTAATGGAAAAACGGTAACAGTATCCATAAAAACGGGATCGGGCGGAAGGAGCTTTGGATCGGTCTCAACGAAAGAGATTGCGGCGGCGCTAAAAGATCAGCTCGGCGTAGACGTCGACAAAAAGAAAATGTCGCTTGACGCGCCGATTAAAAGCCCCGGAACGTATAATGTCGCCATAAAAATCCACGCAAATGTAACGGCATCCCTCAAAGTGTCCGTCAAAGAGGCCTAAGGGCCGCTTTTAAATGGAGGAAGATGATGCAGGAAGACGCGATAAAACGGATTCCGCCGCACAGCATAGAAGCCGAGCGCGCCGTAATCGGCTCCATGATAATGGATTCCGACGCAATACTTGTGGCATCTGAAATGCTTGTCCCGGACGATTTTTACCAGGGGCAGTACGGCATAATTTTCGATGTTTTGGTAAATATGCGCAAAAGCGGCATAGGCATAGACGCGGTCACGATTCAGGAAAAAATCCGCGAGCGGGACCTCCCGCCGGAGCTTTCTAGCGTGGAATTCATCGGCGGCCTCCTAAACAGCGTTCCAACGTCCGCGAATATAAAAAACTACGCTTCAATAGTATGGGAAAAGTCAATGCTAAGGAAGCTTATACAGGCCGAAGAACGTATAGCAAACGCGTGCTACATGGACAGGCAGCCTATAAAAGAAATACTGGACGAAGCGGAAAAAAGCGTTTTCGACATCGTCCAAAAACGCGGCGGAAGCGAATTTGAGCCTATACGCGACATAGTTTTAAGAACGCTCGACGGCATAGAGCGGGCGGCTAAGCAAAAAAGCCATATAACAGGCCTTGAAACCGGATTTAGGGATCTAGACTACAAAACGGCCGGGCTTCAAAATTCGGACCTGATACTTCTGGCGGCGCGGCCGTCTATGGGAAAAACGGCCTTTGCCCTAAATATCGCGGAATATATCGCGCTCCACAGCAAAAGCACGATAGCGCTGTTCACGCTTGAAATGAGCAAGGAGCAGCTTGTAAAGCGGCTGCTTTCCATGAACTCGCACGTGGACTCCCAGAAGCTGCGGACAGGCAGCCTCGAAGACGATGACTGGGACAGGCTCGTTGAAAGCGTCAGGCGTATAGGCAACTCAAATCTCGTAATAGACGACACCTCCGGCATAACGGCGCAGGAGCTTCATTCAAAATGCCGCAAGCTAAAAATTGAAAACGGCCTCGATCTCATAATAATAGACTACCTTCAGCTTATGTCCGGCCAAAGGTCAAGAAGAAGCGAAAACAGGCAGCAGGAAATATCCGATATCTCCCGCTCATTAAAAATAATGGCGAGAGAGCTTGACGTGCCTGTGATAGCGTTATCGCAGCTTTCCAGGGCGGTCGAGCAGCGTCCGGACAAAAGACCCCTTCTCTCCGATTTGCGCGAATCGGGCGCGATAGAACAGGACGCGGATATGGTGATGTTTTTATATAGGGACGAATACTATAATCCGGATACTGAGGATAAGGGCATAGCGGAACTTATAATCGCAAAACAGCGAAGCGGGCCTACCGGCTCCATAAGGCTTGCGTGGATTCCGCACCTTACAAAGTTCGGAAATCTCGAAGCCTAAAAGCCATGCACCCGCGCCGTACGTCCCAATGCGGCCAAAACGCGTAAAACATCCTTGATTTAGCTAAAGAAACCGTATAGAATGTAAATAAGAAAACTTTAAAACATAAAAACAAAGGCCGTCCGCATGGCGGCAGAATGGAGGAATTATGGCAGATCAGGTGAAGTTTGACTATTCATTGACATCGAATGTCATTTCAGAAGACGAGATTAAGTCAATGAAAAAAATCGCGAACGACGCGAAAGACGTCCTCGTAAAAAAAACAGGCGCCGGAAACGATTTTTTGGGCTGGATCGACCTTCCCGTCGACTATGATGAAAAAGAATTTGCAAACATCCAGAAGGCCGCCGAAAAAATAAAATCTGATTCGGACGTGCTCTTGGTAATAGGCATCGGCGGCTCGTACCTAGGCGCAAGGGCAGCCATCGAATTCCTGCGGCACGGCTTTTACAACTGCATTGGCAAGGAAAAGCGTAAGACGCCTGAGATCTATTATTGCGGAAACAATCTGAGCGGAACGTATATTTCGCAGCTTATCGACGTAATCGGCGACAGGGACTTCTCGATAAATATAATCAGCAAATCCGGCACCACTACCGAGCCTGCCGTCGCGTTTCGTATTTTTAAGGGCATTCTTGAAAAAAAATACGGTAAAAAAGGCGCCGCCGAAAGAATATACGCGACTACCGACAGGGCAAAGGGCGCTTTGAAAAATCTCGCGAACGAGGAAAATTACGCTTCGTTCGTGGTACCCGACGACATAGGCGGACGATTCTCCGTGCTTACGGCCGTCGGACTGCTCCCTATCGCGGCAAGCGGCGCTGACATTGAAAAGCTAATGCAGGGAGCCGCCGCCATGAGAAAGATCTGCCTTGAATCCGATTTCGAGCAAAACGACGCGCTCAAATATGCGGCGGTGCGAAACATTTTGCTGCGCAAGGGAAAAAGCGTTGAAATACTGGCCAACTACGAGCCGGCGTTTCACTATGTAGCCGAATGGTGGAAGCAGCTTTTTGGCGAAAGCGAAGGCAAAGATCAAAAGGGCATTTTCCCCGCGTCCGTAGATCTTACGACCGATCTTCATTCCATGGGCCAGTTCATACAGGACGGAAGCCGCATAATGTTTGAAACGGTAATGGAACTTGAAAAGCCGTCTCTTGACATTACAATGGAAAGGGAGCCAAACGACCTCGACGGGTTAAATTATCTTGAAGGAAAAACTCTTGATTTTATCAATAAGAGCGCGATGAAAGGCACGCAGCTCGCGCATACAGACGGAAATGTGCCAAATCTTACTATAAAAGTTCCCGAGCAGAACGAATTTTACTTGGGGCAGCTGTTTTATTTTTACGAATTTGCCTGCGGCACAAGCGGGTATGTGCTTGGCGTCAATCCATTCAACCAGCCTGGCGTTGAAAGCTACAAGAAAAACATGTTCGCGCTTCTTGGAAAGCCGGGATTTGAGGCGCAGCGCGAGGAACTTATGAAAAGGCTGTAATTGTTTTACGCGACAAATATAAATAACCGCATATTTGAAGGCCTTGTTTACGCTCATGAACAAGGCCTTCAAATTTTTGGGAGAAAAAATGCTTAAAAAAGGCGACAAAATAGGGATAGTATGCTGTTCGGACTTATTTGAGGAAAACTGCCATAAAAAAATAGAGCTTTTAACCGATGCCCTTTCCATGCGCGGACTTGTGCCAAAATTAAGCCCCTACATTTACAAAAAGGGCTTTCGCCTGCCCAACGCGAATCAAAAGGCTCTTGCTTTGATGGATTTTTATATGGACGATAAAATAAAGGCGATATTTGACATTTCAGGCGGCGACGCTTCAAACGGCGTCCTTCCCCTCCTTGACTATGACGTAATTAAAAAAAGCCATAAAAGCTTCTGGGGATACAGCGATGTTACGACAGTGCTAAACGCCATATACGCGAAAACAGGCAGCGCGTCCGTGCTGTATCAAATTAGAAATATTATCCGCAGCCACAAGGAACGCCAGTCCGCGGATTTTTTCGATACAGTCATGGATAACGAAAACAATTTATTTGAAATAGACTACAAATTCGTTCAGGGAAAAGAAATGCAAGGAACCGTCGTTGGAGGAAACGCAAGATGCTTCCTAAAGCTGGCAGGAACGGAATTTATGCCCGACTTAAAAGGAAAAATTTTATTGCTTGAGGCTCGCGGCGGCCGTGTGGAACAGGTGGAATCCTATTTCAGCCAGCTGCGGCAGCTTGGCGCGTTTGACAACGCCGCCGGCGTGCTTCTTGGAACCTTTACGCAGCTAGAGGCCGAATGCGGCGTCGACTGCGCGGCAGAGTTGATATTGGACGCCGTCGGGAAAAAACTGCCAGTCGCGGCCACCAGGGACATAGGACACGGAGCCGATTCAAAAGCCATGGCAATTGGTGGCGAAATGCTCCTCAAAGCCTTATAACGCGTCTTAGACCAAATTTGCCAAATCTTTTATAATAACGCCGGAGGACGGCGGACAGTCTATATGCAGCATGCCGCTGTTTACCGCGTAAACCTTTGCCTCGTCCGAATACCCGTCCCTTGTGGTAATCATAAGCCTGGCCATGCGCGTATTGTCCACTATTCCAAGGCGCCACACGGGTATGTCAAGCGACTTTTCCTCCTGGCTGCTGTTTATAGCAACGACAATCTTTTCATCGTCGTTAAATCTTCCATAGCTTATATTTTGATACTCGCCGTTAAGAAAAAGAATCGATCCCGTCTTTAACACCTGATAATCCTTATGTATGCGTATCATGCTTCTGTGGTACTCTATAAGCTCGCCATCCTCCCTTCCCCATGGGTACGTGCGCCTGTTGTCGGGATCAGTCCACCCGCACAGCCCCGCCTCGTCTCCATAATAAATCGTCGGCGCGCCCGGCCACGTCATCTGCATCATGACGGCTATCCGAAATACCGACTTGTCCACTCCCTCGTCCGCCGCCTGCGGACCTAGCGAACCCGTCCTGCCTACTTTCCTGTTCGTCCTCGTTAAAAATCTCGAATGGTCATGATTTGACAGCTCGTTCATCGCTACCTGCAGCGACTGCGTATTAAATCTGGTCATATAATTGCGCATGGAACCAAAAAACGCGTCCGCATTGCCAAACATATCCTCGCGCGCCTCATCGCTATGCTTCTCAACTCCCGTAAGAAACCACGTTATCGGCTCCATGAAGGCATCGTAATTCATTACGGTATCCCACTGATCCCCCCTAAGCCACTCCGTCGGATCGCCATAATGCTCCGCAAGAATTATGGCGTCAGGATTCGCCTCTTTTACGTTCCTTCTAAATTCCCTCCAGAAAAAATGATTATACTCAGACGAGTGGCCCAAATCCGCCGCAACGTCAAGACGCCATCCGTCCACGTTGTAGGGCGGAGAAACCCATTTGCGGGCAATCTCCATAATGTACTCAAAAAGCGCCGGTGAATCCTCATAATTAAGCTTTGGCAGAGTGTCATGTCCCCACCATCCGTCATATACGCTGTTATACGGCCATCTGCTCTCATAAAACTTAAAAAAATTATGATATGGACTGTCTTCCGCCACAAAAGCGCCTTTTTCGTATCCCTTGGCATTTTCGTAAATGCATTCTCTGTCAAGCCACTTGTTGAACGAGCCACAGTGGTTGAATACTCCATCCAGAATGACCTTCATGCCCCGCCTATGCACTTCCGCCACGAAGTCCGCAAACAGCTCGTTGCTCGCCTCAAGGTTTTCCTTGTCAGTGACGCGGCATATGTAGCGCGACGCATCCTTGTTGGGATGCTCAGGGTCGCACAAAATGCCGCCGTCATCCCCTCTTGAAAGCAGACTGCCCTCATCTTTGACAATCCTGCCAAAATGCGGATCCACATAATCATAATCCTGTATATCGTATTTGTGATTGGACGGCGACACGAATATCGGATTTAGGTATATGGCGTCCACGCCAAGTTTTTGCAGATAGTCGAGCTTTTGCATGACGCCCGATATATCGCCGCCGTAAAATTCCCGCACCCCCATTGCCGCCGGATACTTGTGCCAATCCTCTACCCTGTCCGTGCCTTCATTTATATAAACATACTCGTCGTCCTCAACGTCGTTCGTGCGGTCTCCATTGTAAAACCGGTCGACGAATATCTGATAAAATACGGCTCCCTTAGCCCAATCCGGGGTCTTGAAAGAAGGCGTAATGAAAAAATTATAATACGGCTCCACTCCGCTGCACACGCCCACGCTGTTGTAATAACAGACTATCTGGCCGCTGTGCACCTCGAAATAATATTCAACCGTCTCAGAGCCCAGCTGTATCCCCGATTCATAATAGTCAAACAGCCTGTCATTTGAAACTTTATTCATCAGCTGCCTGTTTTCGCCGCAGACAAGATACACGGCATCGACGTTTTCCCTGCCCGATCTGAAGCGAATCTTGACATACTCGTCGATCTGCGGCTCCGGAGGCATCCTGTACGCGGACGTTCCATCGCTGAATAGCGCCTGTGGATTAAAAATCATTGTCAGATTATCTATAAAAAGCTGCGTCTTCATCGCTTTTGTCATTTTGTCGAATCTAACATTAAAATCCATCTTTCCCTCTCCCTTCCATCAGAACGCAAACGTCCGGTAAACGATTTATTTGCGTCGTAAACCTCTAACATACCCCATAAGCGCTTCTTTTTCATTCTTTTTAGGATCTTCCAATACTATCTCAAGCAGCTCCCTTAAAATTTCACCAAGCTCAGGACCAGGACTTACGCCGGCATCCATTATATCTTTTCCGCTTACTTTCAATTCCCTTATGGAAAGCGGTGCCCCTGAACTTATTGCCGCGTCGAATTCATTCATCGCGGCGTCAAGCCTTGCGAATTTCTCCTCGAAAGTAGACGGATTTTGCGACAATATATCGGCGCACTGCACCAAAAAAAGCATCGGCATGGCATCCCTGCCTATCTCGGCGGCTGTCTGCCTTACAGCCTTTGGATCCTTTCCTAGCCTGCGGTCGTGATGCCTTATCAGCTTCTTAACAAATGAGACGGTGCGTCCGTCAAAAGCGAGCCTTTTTAAAATATTGCCCGCCATTGCCTCGCCTTTTTGCGGATGGCCGTAAAAATGGCCCGTGCCGAACTCGTCTACAGTCATAACGCTTGGCTTCGCCACGTCATGAAGAAGCATCGTCAGGCACAGAATAAGACGATCTCCATCGTCAAAAGCCGCCGCGGCGGCCTCAATTCTGTCAAAAAAACCCGAAGGCGCGCAGCCCCGGCTTTTCTCTTCCGCGCCCCCCTCAAAAAAAGAATTCATTGCTTCAACGCACCGTACGCAATGTTCGCCCACCGTATATATGTGATGTACATTTTTCTGCCCGACCTCCATCATCCCGTCAAGCTCCGGCAAAAAATATCTGCTCATCCCCATGCGGTATGCTTCTCTTATCTGCCCCGAATTTTTAGATACAACTAGCTTCGAAAGCTCTTCCCGTATCCTCTCCGCGCTTATCTTTTGAATCGATTGCGCCATCTCCGTTATGGCACGCCCGGTTTCCTCCTCAATCTTAAACCCCAATTGACCGGAAAACCTTACAGCCCTAAGCATCCTTAGGGCATCCTCGCCAAAACGCAGCCTCGCGTCGCCAACGCAGCGTATTATGCCGTCTTTAACGTCGCGTGCCCCTCCAAATTCGTCGACAAGGCCGCGTCTGTCGCTATACGCCATGGCATTTATGGTAAAATCGCGGCGCATTAAATCGAGGCTCAGCTTGTCGGTAAACTCCACGCTCTTCGGATGCCGTCCGTCTTCGTACTCCCCGTCAATCCTGTAAGTCGTCACCTCATATCCCGTGCCGCCGATTAAAACAGTGACCGTTCCATGCTTTATTCCCGTGTCGACAGTCCTTTTAAACTGCGCCTTTATTTCATTCGGCTTTGCCGACGTCGTTATGTCCCAATCTTTAGGCTTTCTTCCCAGCATGACGTCCCTTACGCAGCCCCCAACCGCGTACGCCTGATGTCCCGCCTTTTCAAGGGTACCTATAATGTATGAAACATCTTCGGGCAACGTCATTTTCATATTAAAAAACACCTTTCAGAATACGCTCGCTATAATATGATACCATAAAATCAAGGGAATTGTATAATAAGATTTATGCAAAGGCATCCTGATTTCGGTTTTTGCAGTCATGACAGCAAAAAACATTTAATGGGGAGCTTAAATTTCATGGATTTGAGCCGTTGGGCTGGCTGTCCTCAAAAATCTGTATCTCTGAAATCAGCGTCGTACGGAAAAATCAGCCAGTCCCCACCTTCCGTTACCCTATAATACTGATCCGTCTCCTGTTCCCCATTCCCACAGATTGCCTGCTTCCTCGTC
>CAZTVO010000081.1:0-9297 GCA_964617075.1 uncultured Jutongia sp. | reverse complement strand
GGCCATATAAGTAGCAATTGCAGCTAGAGACATCGTTTTTCCTGTTTCTGCATTCGACCGGATATTTATTGTACGTATCTCCTCCCACAGTCAATGAAAGCCCGGACTGCGTAAGCTCGGAACTTATGTACGCGGCGTTTACGCTCACGTTTATAATCTCTGGAAGCGTGCTGGAAGAACCGTCCTTGTAAGTCTGAACTATCGAAACGGTAGTCGAGCCGTAATTTATGCCCTCAAGCTTTTCCGATGAAACAGCCACTGTTACGGGCCCTGGCGACGCACTTGGCGAAGCGGACGGATAAGGCGTCGCGCTTGGAGCACCCGACGCGCCCGGATATGGCGTTACGCCTGGATAAGGCGTTGGCGTCGCGCTCGCCGCCGGCTGAAGAATAGAGGCGTCGGCCGGAGTAAGCATATAAGACGCGCCCGAAACCTTATTTGTAACATTTATTCCATTGCCGACGGAAATCTGCTCGCCTATGCCAATTGAAAGATCCTGATTTTCATATGACACGAACGGCGCGTCTGTCAGCACTACTTTAAAGGAGCCTATCTTTCGCGTATATTTGTTCGCCATAGTCTCCTCGACGGCCACCTCGCACGACTGTTCTCCCGAACCTCTTGCCGAGGCAAGATCGGCGCCGGACGCGTACACAAGGCTTTCGTTGCTTGAAATATACGAGTACTTTGACGTGGACACCACGTCCTCAAGAAAAGCGTCCCTGCTTAGGCGCGAGCCGTATGCCATCTTTATTTCATCGTACTTGACGGACGTGCCGGTGACGGAAAGCGCTATGGATCCTATCGTACGGCTTTTTTTGTTATATATCTCGTGTATGGAAAGCGCGGTGCGGCCGGCCTTTGCCGCCGTAACGACTCCGTCGCCGTCCGACTTTGCCACGGACGACATCGAACTTGTTATAAGATAGGAAGCGTCAGGGTTTGCGTTATTTAAATATTCGTCCGGACTTATCGTATTTCCGGTAAGCATGCTTAAAGACTCGTATTCCGATTTTAAAGTCGACTTCTTCACGGTTACCTTAAACTTGCCGACGGAGTGGAACTTGCCATTCAGCTTGTATCTTACCTTTATGGAAGTGCTTCCCCTTCCCACGCCGGTTATGGCTCCCTTGGAATTGACCTTGGCAATCTGCGTTTTGACGGACGTAAAGAAATAGGTCGCCTTCTTCTTTTTGTTTTTCAATGGAATCGTATATTTTCCATTTACATATATAGTCTTGCTTTTGACGCTCAAAGCCGTCTTTTTGGCCGCTTTTTTATTTTTCGCGTCCACCGACGGCGCGCCGAGAAAAATGCTTAAAGCCAATACGGCCAAAATGCACATTAAAAAAAACTTTGGCTTTTTTATGCTGCGTCCGTTGTCCATATCCGCACTCCTCCATTCAACTTTTGCCTGCGGCTTATACGTTTAAAAATTAGACTTCATTATTTTTATTGTGTTTTTATGCCTGCTCGCGTCGGAACATACCGCAAAAACGGCCTCTTCCAACGTATTTCGCCTGTCATACTGCATTATCGCTATATTTATGGCAAACTGCTCAGTCTGCCTCTGCCTTATCGCTTCCACGTATTTATCAACCGCAAGCATTGCCTCCTCCTGCGTGGTTTCCACCAAAAGGCAGACTATAAGATTATTTCCAAAACGCCCTATGACGTCGTTTATTCTTGAGTTGGCGCGTATTATGCTCGCGCACCGGCAAAGACAAGGCACCTCCCTGTCGGGGCTGTCGCATGTAATCTGCATAGCGACAAAAGACAAAGGATTGCCATATCTTTTGTGACGTTCTACTTCTTTAAATGTATCGTCATAAAAACCCGATTCGCTTAACAGCCCGGTAAGCGGATCCGTATGTGAAACCGCGCTTTTATATATTGCCAAAGGGTCGTAATTCTGCCTGCGCTGCGCTAAAAGCTTAAATTTTAAAGTCGACTGCTTTACCGAATGCATCCCCAGGCACACCTTCCACGAAGAACCGTCATACGCCACATACTTGTGCGATATATTCTGCTCAATTTTTGACGTCTGCAGATCCATGTCGTTTATCGTAACCGCAAATTCAGCGACGCTTGGATATACGGTATCCTCGATTCTAGATCTATTATAGGTCCGATATGGCTGTATTCGATAGTCCTGCATTTCATAGCACGAACTGACGGCGTCGCGCCAGGCTATAAACTGCTTTAACGACACCCTCTCCTGATCTTCCGCGGTCAGACACGCGTAGGCGCTGTCCCAATTTTTTTTAAGCATCCCATGAAAAAAGCTGTCAAGGACGCCTTTGGGCGAGAGGCTTAAAACGCCTCTGTTTAAATATTCTACAGAATAAACAAAATCCGACCTGTCGGTAAAATGCGAAAGCCACTTTTTATGGTATTGCGCCCTGCTCTCGCCGTTGCCAAGCACGCGATATGCTTCGTTTATCTCCATCATTCTCGCGTCTTCATTTGGATTTTTGCTGGCGTCGGGATGATAAAGCGCGCAAAGTTTTTTATATGCCGCCTTTATTACGTCGGGAGAGGCGTCGCAATGCACTTCCAATATTTTGTAATAGTCCTTTATTGGTTTAGATATGATTTTACCCTCCCTTCGCTTAAAAATGACGCGATAAGAATCCGTAAAAATTTTTTTTATTGTAAAAAAAGTATGATAACATCGCCCGTGCTATCATACCTATTAAAAAACATCAAAATGTCAACTCACTTTTAATTTGAACTTTTGAACCGCCCGTTCGTCGTCAACAGGTATTTTTTCTATATGCGCGCCAAGCGCCGTCATTTTCGCGTCAAAACTTTCATATCCACGCTCTATATAATGAATCGAATCTATTGTGGTGTATCCGTCCGCCACAAGACCCGCGACGACTAATGCCGCGCCGGCCCGCAGATCGGGAGCTGTTATCGAAGCTCCTGTAAATCCATCGACCCCCTCTATTATGGCCACATTTCCCTCCACTTTTATGGAAGCCCCCATGCGGGACAATTCGTCGACATACTTGAACCTGTTTTCAAAAATACTTTCGGTAACGGTGCTTGTTCCCGAGGAAAGCGCCAAAAGCGTCGCAATCTGCGGCTGCATATCCGTAGGAAAGCCGGGGTATGGAAGAGTCTTGATCTGCGTGTGCAAAAGCCTGCTATTACACGATACTCTTACCGCGTCGTCAAATTCCTCGACTGACGCCCCGATTTCTATCAGCTTGACAGATATTGCCTCCAAATGCCTAGGGATCACGTTTTTTATGAGAACGTCCCCCCTAGTCGCCGCGGCAGCCACCATAAACGTGCCAGCTTCTATCTGATCGGGTATAATCGAATATTCGCTGGAATGAAGCCTGTCTACGCCGTTTATCCTTATCTTGTCCGTGCCGGCGCCCTTAATATCGGCTCCCATGCTGTTTAAAAAATTTGCCACATCGACTATATGGGGCTCCTTCGCGGCATTTTCAATTATAGTACGCCCCTCGGCCATACACGACGCGAGCATAATGTTTATAGTCGCGCCCACTGAAACAACGTCAAGATAAATATGGTTGCTTACAAGCTTTTCGGCAAACGTGTTAATCATGCCGTATTCTATATTCACGGTAGCTCCAAGGGCCCGAAATCCCTTTAAATGCTGATCTATCGGGCGGCTGCCTATGTCGCATCCTCCCGGAAGCGCGACATTTGCCTTGTGATATTTGCCCAAAAGCGCTCCCAAAAGATAGTAGGACGCGCGTATCTTTCGTATGGACTCGTAATCTATGGTAAAATCGTCTATCGTGCTGCCGTTGATCCTTACCATATGCGGGCTTATCCTGTTTACCGTGGCGCCGATTCCCTCTATTGCCTCTAGCAATACGTTTATATCCCTTACGTCCGGAATATTGTCTATCACAACGGCCTCATCCGTCATAATGGCCGCCGCAAGAATGCCAAGTGCCGCGTTTTTCGCGCCGCTTATGGCAACCTCCCCGCACAAAGGCCTGCCGCCCTTAATTATATACTGGCTTTCCATGTCCCATACCTCATCTATACAAAATCCATCATAAAACGCCAACACGCATAACAATATTATAAACGAACAGGGCGCCATGTCAACTCCAACTTCTTTACGCTGCCACTGCAGCTTATGAAACGCAAAAAATCAAGCATTAAAAACTCTACAGTTTCGCAAAAAAAATCTTGCATTTCATTCTCAACATTGCTATAATGGGCTTGTTGCTTTGAGATGCCTTTTGTTGCCAGCGCGGCGGCATGTGGGCGTTTCGTTTGCGGCACGCGCTTCTAGCTCAGCTGGCAGAGCACCTGACTCTTAATCAGGGTGTCCAGGGTTCGAGCCCCTGGAGGCGCATAAAGGTTCTCGTTTGGCGCTTCATGCGCTAAGTGAGGGCTTTTTTTATTCTAAAAGATTTCTTTAAGTCGAATTTTTCATTCATCTCCACTCCCGCAAGTCGTAAAGATCCAATTCAAAACCAATAAAAAAACATGGCGGACTTTCGCGTAAAAAATCCGCCATGCCAAAACCAATGATTTTAAACCTCAAAAGGCCTGTACGCGCAAACGCGCCTTTTACCCTACATGCGCCTCCGTCTTCCAATCACGACAAGTCCGATGCCCGCCGCAAACAGCGCGAACGCGCCATAAAAACGTATATCAAGCCCATCTCCCGTCTTTGGAGCCACATAGGAGCCAGTTGTATAATCTCTCGCGCTTCCGCCCGTCTGTGAAAGTGCCTGCGCGGATTTTGAATTGGATGTGGAACCGCTAGGCGCCTTTACGCCGCCCGAATTGCCGCCGCTTTCCCCTTTTTTGCCGGAACCGCCGCTTTCAGATCCGCTTCCCGAATCCTTAGGCTCGGCTATCGCTTCTATAAGTATGTCCCCGTCCACAGAATCTATCACAAGAACGCCGTCGTCAAACGAATATCCTCCATCCATATATCCGCCATTTACGGAAACTGCGACGTTGGAGCTTTTAAGGGAAAATCCGCTGTCCGCCTCAAGCTTTACCCTGTATTCGGAGCCCGCGCTTACGTTTCCGTCCTGCTTGCTTGCCGTAACTTTATACAGATCATATGTAATGCTGTATACTTCCGACTCCGCGTCGTCGACATTGACGCCATAAGCCCTAATAACCATGTCGCCGTACACCTCGTCGACTACCAGAACCCCGTTTTCATACGTATATCCGTCCGACAGCTCCGCCCCGGCAATCTCGACCGTGACGTCTTCCGGAAGATCGTATCCGTCCTGCGGCGTAAATTCTATATTCATCGCGCTTCCCAACGGCACCTGGGTTTCCATAGAAGAGGCCGTTACGCCAACCAGATCGTACGTCACCGAAACAGTCTGCTCCTCCACTCCGGTAGCCCCCGCCATCTTCGCCGGCACCGCAAGCGCGAAAAACGCAATGGCCGCAAAAATTGTCATGCTCTTTTTAATCAACTTCATCTTCAACCTCCTTAGCCACTATGAACAGTCTCCCATCCTCCCATGCGCTGCTGCACGTGGACAACGTAATAAGCTTGTCTCCATATTCCAGTGGCACGCCTGTTTCATATGCCTCAATCTTTTTGATGCCGTCGGCGTACTTTTTGAACGATTTTTCATCGTCGGCGTTTAAAAAATTATAATATTTAAACCCGCCCGAATCTGCGCCCGACGCTTTAGACAGCCCCACGGCCGCTATTTTATAGGCGCGCCTCTCATAAAGCGTATCAAAAGATATGATCTTATGCCCGCTGTAATAATTTTTGTCCAGGTAAAGCTTTAGCGTTCCAAACATCGACCCGTTTTTCATATTATGGCCGTATATGATTATATTGTCGTCCGGGGTAAAGACGTCATTTCGCGCATCCGCAAACAGAGACCCCGAATCGTCCTTCTCACCGTCAAAGTTGTGGTTTAGGTAATATTCCTGCCATACCTTGCTTTGCACGACAGGATAATTTACATCGGTGCCTCCAATCACTATCCAGCCGACCAAATCGGAATTTTCCTTATACATCTTTCTGTATTCGGGCAGTATGTCCGATTCAGACATATCGTACGTACCCCCGTACGCGGAAGTTTTCTGCTCCTGCAGATCCCTTACTCTGCGGGCACTGCGATAATCCTTATATTCGCCGTACAGCAGCGCCGTGAACATGACCGCTCCAAGCGCGATAAAAACAAGCCCGAGAAAACTGCTGATTTTATGTTTTTTTTCAAGCCTGCATTTATCCTCATAAAGCCTTTTGACTAAAATTCTAAGATTGGCATTTTCTTCCGACAGCTCGTCAATTCTGTCAAGCAAGTCCTTCTCAGAAGCGTATCTGTCCATATGCTCACCGCTATTCGATGATATTATTATCGCCATATGTAAAAAGTATACACTTGTTTTAAATTTAATGCAAGCGGTCAAACAGGCCTATTTGGCTTTTTTGCAAAAACATTTGACAATTTATCAACAAAGTTATTCACATTTTTATCCTGTGCATATTTAAATCTTTAAAACACTCGCATTTTGCCAACGGATTATAATATGAAAGAATACATCCAAAAAAAATTCATTCTACAATGTGAGATTTAAAAAATCCACAGTATACCAACATAGAACGCTGCTTTTATTCCATGTGCTGTTCTTTAACATCTACTTTGGTAGAGAAAAGACTTGTTCTTCGAAAAGTTATAAACAAAATGTGCAAAAATTGTTTATAACACAAAGTTTTGTGGAAATGATTTTGCGGTTTTCCACATTTTTTTCCACATTATCAACTTTTTTGCCAATTTCTGTCATTTTTTGACATATGTGCGCTATTTAAACATGTGGCCATTTGGTGTCGATAAAATGTTGACAGCCCGATGGCCGTCAAGTTTTCAACATTTTAACATCAAACAATGAAACATTTTGTTTTCTCACATGAATAAATTTCATTTTAACCCCGTTTCACTTGTAATTTAACCTTTTTTGGTATAGAATGCATAAGCGTGGCATGTTGTCTAAATCTGCCAGCCAATTCAATTTTGTCTGCGGCCGATAAAGGTTTTTTATTTTTTGGCGTATAGTTTGGAGCCTGGAAACGAGGTATGGATTTTGGAAGACGAACTCTACCAAAGATGGGACGAGATACTGGAATACATGAAGGTAAACTACGACATCACAGATGTTTCATTCCGCACTTTCATAAAAATACTAAGCATTTATTCGATAGAAGGCGCTAAGCTCACAATATTGATAGACGACTCAAGCATCGGCAACAGCAAATCTTTCATAGAAAAAAAATATGGCAGCCTCCTGTCAGTCTCCATTGAGGAGCTTACAGGCGTACATTATGACATTTCATATATTTCCCTTGCGGCGCTTGAGGCAAAAAGCGGCGGCTCGCATGAAAAAGAAATTAAAAGAATGCGGCTTAATCCTTCCATAAATCCTAATTACACATTCGACACGTTCATAGTCGGCGAAAACAACAATTACGCGCACGCCGCGTCGCTTAAAGTCGCGGAGGAACCCGGCGACACCTACAATCCCCTATTCATATACGGCGGTCCGGGACTTGGAAAAACCCACCTCATGCATGCCATTGCTAACTATATTCTTGAAAATGACAAAAGCAAAAAAGTGATATACGTAACAAGCGAAACATTTACTAATGAAATAGTTGACGCTGTGCGCGACAGCAAAAACGAACACTCGACGGCGCGCCAGGATTTCAGGGCCAAATATAGAAACGTCGACGTCCTATTGATAGACGACATTCAGTTCATAATTGGAAAAGACGCGACTCAGCTTGAGTTTTTCCATACTTTTAACCATTTGTATGAGTCTCAGAAGCAGATAGTAATATCAAGCGACAAGCATCCTTCGACAATGACTATGTTAGAGGAGAGGCTGCGCTCCCGCTTTGAAATGGGGCTTACAGTAGACATAAAAATTCCTGACTACGAAACAAGGATGGCCATACTAAGGAAAAAAGTCTCTGAAGAAAATTTCATAATAGACGATTCGATACTTGACTATATCGCCACCAACATCACGTCAAACATAAGAGAACTTCAGGGAGCGATAATAAAAGTCATTTCCTTTTCAAACCTGTGCAACAGGGAAATCAATCTTGATCTGGCGAAGGAAGCTTTGGCGGACATGATAGATCCAAACCGAAAGAGGCAGGTTACTATAGAATATATAGTGGAAACAGTCGCGGACCACTTTGGAATCACCGTAGACGACATATTGTCGTCAAAAAGAAATTCAAGCATAGCTTTTCCAAGGCACATATGCATATATCTTTGCAGAGAACACGTAGGCTCTTCTCTTGTTGAGATAGGAAAAAAGCTGGGCAACAGGCACCATTCCACGATACTTCACAGTATTGAAGCCGTAGAATCAAAGCTTAGGGAAGATAACGATGGAGAACTGGCAAAAACCATCGACGCCCTGAATAAAAAAATCAATCCCGACTGATGTTGATTTTTAATTGACATATAAACATTTTTTGATGATATTTCACTTCGCTTTTTTTTCGGCACGGCGCCATGTCGAAAAAACGGCCGTAATAAACATCATTTTTTTGGTTGTCCAAACGGTTGTTGAACGCGTTTTGTACCGCAAAATTAAGGTTTTTTAGCGGGTTTCAACTTTTTAACAGCCCCTTCTGCGGCTGATACTGAAATTATTTAATTTATTTATTTTGCTTTTCCATTCAAATCTAGAAAGGAGTTATGCACAATGGACATAATATGCGACAAGTCAAAATTATTGGATGGAATCAATATTGCCTTAAAAGCCGTATCCGGCAAAACGACAATGCCCATACTCGAATGCATGGTAATCGAGGTGAAAGAAGGAAAAATAAAGCTTATTGCCAACAATCTCGAAATCGGCGTTGAAACCGTCATAGAAGGAGAGATAAAACAGGAGGGAGCCGTCGCCGTAAACGCTAAGTTTTTTTTCGAGGTAGTAAGAAAACTATCGTCGGACGACGTAAGAATAAGTTCAAACGAGGAAGGACTTAATATAAAAAGCGGAAAGGGAAATTTTGACATTGCCCTAAATTCTGTCGAAGAGTTTCCGTTTCTTCCTCAAATTCATAGGGAGAGAAAAATTTCCGTTTCACAGTTTTGTCTAAAGGAAATGATTAGGCAGACTATTTTTTCAATATCCGACAATGAAAACGCGAAAATAATGACAGGCGAGCTTTTTGAGATTCATGGTTCGGAGTTTAGGCTTGTTTCGCTCGACGGACATAGAATATCGATTAGAAAGACGCGTCTTGATGGAGAATATGGAGACGTAAAGGCCGTTATTCCCGGAAAC
>CAZTVO010000080.1:0-9341 GCA_964617075.1 uncultured Jutongia sp. | reverse complement strand
GGCACTGAGGACAAGGCAAATACCATGACGGCGTCGTGGGGCGCGCTGGGACAGATGTGGGGAAAAGACGCGGCTTTCATAGTTGTGAGACAGAGCAGGTTTACAAAGGAGTTCATAGACCGGGAGGGGATGTTTTCGCTAAGCTTTTTAAAGGAAAAGTACCGCAAGCTCATGAAATTTTTGGGAACCGTGTCCGGACGCAACGAGGACAAGATAAAGGAGGCGGGCGTACAGATAAACTGCCATGACGGCGTTCCGTTTATAGACGAGGCGGATTTGGCGCTTATATGCAGGGTGATGTCCGCTACGAAACTTGAACCGGATGATTTCTTTGACGAGGGCATAGACGAAAAGTTTTATTCCGACAAGGATTACCATACGCTTTATATAGCGGAAGTCGCCGACATAATAGCAAGGTGACGGCCTTGAAGGATTGGCAATCTCTTATTTTGCGTGTAAAAAGCTTCTTGTTTTCAAAGTAGAAAAATTGCCCAAAATGTAGTATCATTAACCGTATTGAGCGGTCAACATCCACATATACCCGCGGGTGCTGCTGTTTAAAATCCATAAATGTTAGAGGAGGGATATTATGAAATTAAGCAAAACTGTCAAAAAAGCATTGTCATTCGTCCTTGTTTTCGCGCTGACCGCGGCGGCGACGGCCGTTGTTCCCGCGCAGAAAAGGGCCGATGCGGCATCGTCCTACAAGGCGTACCTGTGTATGGCGACGGGACAGTGGACGTTTAGGAATTCGCATGACGACGCGAAGTTTTCCAGTGAGCTTCAAAATACGACGAATAAGTTAAGTTCGTCGGCGGGGAAGGCCAAGTTTGTGGACGTCAAGATGAAGAAGTCCAAAAAGGCCAAGAAATATTCCGTGTCGCTCACGGGCCTTAAGGCCGACGTCATCGGAAACGACGGGACTTTTAATTCGCTGTTCGTCGACACTGACATCCCAGGCTCAATGGTAAAAAAGGTCGCCGTTACGAATGTTTCAGTATTTTTTGACGGGAAAAAGGTCAAGACCTTTAAAAAGGGCGTGCTGACCCCCGCTTCGGGCGAGGAGGCGGATTTTACGCAGATTCAGGTTATCAATACATGGAATGACAAGGTTCCCAAGTTCAAGTATTCGATGCCAAAGAAAAGCATTAAAGTTACGTACACCATTAAATTTAAATAATTAAAAATGGAGGAATGAGAATCATGAAATTTACAAAGACTTTCAAAAAGAGCGTATCAATCGCGCTGGCTTTCGCCATTCTTGTCGCCGGCCTGGCGGTTGCCGACAGGAGCGCCGACGCAAAGGCGAAGTCGTATAAGACCTACCTTATGTACGCGGACGAGTCATGGGACGTTCAATGCGGAATGGAAGACAAAAATACCATAAACACCAAGACGATAAAGAACAAAAAAGGCGCGCAGAAGGTTACTCTTTCAGTTCAGCGCAGCCAGCTTGAGAACCCGGACGCAAAGATTGAAAAGGCCGCCGTGTTCTGCATCGACGTCGTGGACCTTATGAAGGACTACAAGCCGAACAAAGTTAAAATCAGCAATGTCGTAATCAAAGTTGACGGCAAGAAAGTAAAGATTAAGTCCGCCAAGCTGGCACAGGGATATCTTGAGAAGAATCAGAAAAACAACAAGTACCGTCTTGAGATCTACAACACCTATGGCACCGGCGGAACGAAGGATGATCCTTGCGCGGCTCCTGAGAAGTTCGCGTTCAAGAAGAGCCTTTCCGTTTCATTCAAAATTACGCTTAAATAATTTGACTTTGCGCCGCTGTTTTATCGGTGTGAATTTGGCTTAAAATATGGATATTGCGGCTGCGTGGGGTGTAGCCTAAATATTGCAGGCAGATTGCCCGGATGAAGGGCGTCTGCCTGTTTGATGTTTTGGAATCAGTGTCCATGTCGGCATATTTTATCGACATGGCGTTTGCGGCCATGATTGAAAACGTGTGAAAGGAACATTATACGAATGCGTGAAGAAAGCGAGTTTTTGGAGATTCTTGACGAGATAAGGTTCATCGCCTCTCAGCAAGGGGGCAGGATTTCCACAAATGAGATAAAAAATTATTTAAGCGGCGTAGATTTTGGCGGAACAAAACGTGACAGCGTCCCATGTGACATTGTCATATGGGACGCTGCAAAGCTTGACGCCATATGCCGCTATCTTAGCCTAAAGGGCGTTAATGTGGAGGGATACGCGTTTAGGCCGGATGCTTCGGATATGGAGGCCATGGCGGGAGACGCGACGAACCGGACAGAGGATGAAAACAGTGAAAAAGATTACGCGAAGAAAAGGGCCGAGGGCAACAGGAGAATATACAGAAATGAAATAGGAAACCTGAAACTGCCGGATGAAGAGGGCCTGTCAAAGATTATAGAGGCTTTTTTAAAAGGCGACGCCAGCGCGAAAAATAAGCTGATAGAAAGCAAATTGACGTATGTAATGAATCGTGCGTCCAAGTATAAAAGGCGATGCGCCGCCATAAAAAATACGGTTTCCATCGACGACGTAATAGCGCAGGGAAACGTTGGCCTGCTCTCCGGGGTCTCCATTGTTGAAAAAAATTCGGAAAGATATTATACTGATGACGGCTTGGTTGACTGCATCGCCGTTCATGCCGCGATTGACGCGGAAATAGACGCGGCTATTAGGGATATGCTTGACTATGCCTTTGAACGCAGCGATTGGGAGGACGCGGTGCTTGCTAAGGCCAACCTTTTGCATGAGGCTGCCAAATTTATGGCGCAGGAGCTGGAAAGGCTGCCAAGCAGGATGGAACTTGCTGAATATACGGGGGTTTCCACTGAGGAAATAGACAATATAATGAGTTTGTCAAAGGACGCCGCGCGCATCGCGAAATGACAGGCGGCCGACTTGGCGGGATATGGAGGACGCGATGAACTATGCGCAAATAAAAAAGTGCGACGTGGCAAACGGGCCGGGGGTGCGCGTCTCTTTGTTTGTCAGCGGCTGTACCCATCATTGTCGCGAGTGCTTTAATCCCGAGACATGGGATTTTGATTACGGCAGCCCATTTACAAAAGAAACTATAGACATGATTATAGAATGCATGGAGCCGGATTATGTCAAGGGATTGACTCTTCTTGGAGGCGAGCCCCTTGAGAGGCAGAATCAAAAAGGGCTGCTGCCGCTTCTTAGGGAGGTCGATCGGATATATCCTAAAAAAGACATATGGTGCTTTACAGGATACGACTTCGATGAGGATGTAGTCGGGCGAATGATGAACGACTGGCCTGAGACAAGAGAGCTTATTTCGTATATAGACGTTTTGGTGGACGGTGAATTTGTTATAGAAAAGAAGGATTTAAGCCTTCCTTTCAAGGGCTCGTCCAATCAGCGCACCATTCTTGTGGATGAGTCGCTAAAAAAGGGCCGGACAGTCTGCCTTGACATGAGCGATATTTCTTCTTTGGCCAATAATTTACAAAATTCATCTTGAAATTTCATTATGAATTGGTTACAATAATATTTGGAGCTTTTTATATGCGGGGATGTGGAACGTGTATTCTGTCAGGTTTTTCCGAAGGATAAGCCTGCATAGTATAAATTTTATTTTTAGGAGGAATTTTGAACATGGCAGTTAAAGTTGCAATCAACGGTTTTGGACGCATTGGACGTCTTGCGTTCAGGCAGATGTTTGGCGCGGAAGGCTATGAAGTAGTGGCTATCAACGATTTGACAAGCCCTAAGATGCTTGCCCATCTTTTGAAGTATGATTCGTCTCAGGGAAAGTATGAAAAGGCCGATACGGTTACGGCGGGCGATGATTCAATCACGGTTGACGGCAGGGAAATCAAGATTTACGCGTTCCCGGACGCCAACAACTGTCCATGGGGCGATCTTGGCGTCGACGTGGTTCTTGAATGCTCAGGCTTTTATACTTCCAAGGAAAAGGCGCAGGCCCATATCAACGCCGGAGCGCGCAAGGTCGTTATTTCCGCGCCTGCGGGAAACGATCTTCCTACAATAGTATTCAACACGAACCACAAGACGCTAAAGCCTGACGACACCATCATTTCAGCGGCGTCATGCACGACGAATTGTCTGGCTCCTATGGCCGACGCACTCAACAAGTACGCGGAAATCCAGTCCGGAATAATGGTTACGATCCACGCGTACACGGGCGATCAGATGACTCTTGACGGCCCGCAGAGGAAAGGCGATTTAAGGAGGTCGCGCGCGGCAGCCATAAACATTGTGCCTAACAGCACTGGAGCGGCTAAGGCGATTGGACTTGTCATTCCAGAGCTTAACGGAAAGCTTATCGGTTCAGCCCAGCGCGTTCCTACTCCTACCGGGTCTACTACTATTTTAACGGCGGTAGTAAAGGGCAGCGACATAACCGTTGACGGCATAAACGCGGCTATGAAAGCCGCTTCAAACGAATCGTTCGGCTACAACGACGACGAGATTGTCTCTTCAGACGTAATCGGCATGAGATATGGCTCACTTTTTGACGCTACACAGACCATGGTTTCAAAAATCGCCGACGGACAGTACGAGGTTCAGGTGGTTTCATGGTATGACAACGAAAATTCCTACACGTCGCAGATGGTAAGGACGATTAAGTACTTCTCAGAATTGGCATAATTTTTTGCGGCATCAAGGAAAATATTTAAATTACGATCCATATGCGGGTCCGGCCTTTTGTTGGGCCGGACCCGTACGCGTTGCGAGGGGATCCGCGCACGGATTGCCGGCACGCCTTATGACAGCGTATCATGTTTACGTGCGCAGAAAGAGGTATATATGTTAAATAAGAAGACTGTCGACGATATCGACGTTAAGGGAAAAAAAGTTTTGGTAAGATGCGATTTCAACGTTCCGCTCCAGGATGGAAAGATTACCGACGAAAATCGTCTTGTGGCGGCGCTGCCGACTATTAAAAAACTCATATCCGACGGAGGAAAGGTGATTCTTTGCTCGCATTTGGGAAAGCCTAAGGGGGAGCCAAAGCCTGAGCTTTCGCTGGCTCCGGTTGCTAAACGGCTGTCGGAGCTTTTGGGCCGCGACGTTAAATTTGCGGCAGACGCGAATGTAGTTGGAGACAACGCGAAGGCCGCCGTGGCCGCCATGAAGGAAGGAGACGTCATTTTACTTGAGAACACCCGTTACAGGGCGGAGGAGACGAAAAACGGAGAGGCTTTCTCAAAGGAGCTGGCGTCTCTTTGCGACGTTTACGTGGACGACGCGTTTGGCACCGCGCACAGGGCGCACTGCTCGAATGTTGGCGTAACCGAATTTGTCGACGGCGACTGCGCGGTTGGATATCTTATGCAAAAGGAGATTGATTTCCTTGGCAATGCCGTAAACAATCCTACCAGGCCTTTTGTCGCGATTTTGGGAGGAGCAAAGGTTTCGTCAAAAATTTCTGTCATAAACAATCTTCTCGACAAGGTGGATACCCTTATTATCGGAGGCGGCATGGCGTATACGTTTATGGCGGCTCATGGGGAAGAGGTTGGCGGCTCGCTTCTTGAGGAGGATTACAAGCAGTACGCGCTTGACATGGAAAAAAAGGCTGAGGAAAAAGGCGTTAAGCTGCTTATTCCTATCGACACCGTGGCGGCCGACAGTTTTTCAAACGACGCCAATTACAGAACGGTAGGACGCGGCGAGATACCTGCCGATATGCAGGGGTTAGACATCGGGCCTGAAACGTCCAAGCTTTTTTCAGACGCGATCAAGGGCGCAAAAACAGTTGTCTGGAACGGGCCTATGGGATGTTTTGAAATGCCTAATTTTGCGAAGGGCACTATTGAGGTTGCCAAGGCGATGTCGGATCTTGACGGAGCTACGACAATCATTGGCGGAGGCGACAGCGCGGCCGCGGTGAACCAGCTGGGCTTTGGGGATAAGATGACGCATATTTCGACGGGCGGCGGCGCCTCTCTCGAATTTCTTGAGGGCAAGGAGCTTCCCGGCGTAGCTGCTGCCGACGACAAATAATCAAGGAGGTTTTTGGATGGCAAGGAGAAGAATTATTGCGGGCAACTGGAAAATGAACAAGACTCCAAGCGAGGCACTCGCTTTGGTTGACGAGTTGAAGGATTTGGTAAAAAACGACGGCGTGGACGTAGTCTATTGCGTGCCGGCCATTGATATTGTTCCGGTAGCCGAGGCCGTAAAGGGCACGAACGTCGAAGTTGGCGCGCAGAATATGTACTTTGAGGAAAGCGGCGCCTACACGGGAGAAATCTCCGCGGCAATGCTTAAGGATGCCGGGGCAAAGTACGTAATTATCGGCCATTCCGAACGCCGCGACTACTTCAAAGAGGACGACGCGTTATTGAACAAGAAGGTTAAAAAGGCATTTGAGGCGGGACTTACGCCGATTTTGTGCTGCGGGGAGTCGCTTGAGCAAAGGGAGCTTGGCGTAACTATGGATTGGATTCGGCTTCAGATTAAATCCGACCTCGCGGGAATATCGTCTGAGCAGGTAAAGCGGGTTGTGATTGCGTATGAGCCGATTTGGGCAATCGGTACGGGCAGGACGGCTACGGCCGATCAGGCGCAGGAAGTATGCGGGGGCATCCGCGACTGCATATCACAAATCTACGGCGCCGACGCGGCGGAGGCCGTACGCATTCAATACGGCGGATCGATGAACGCTGGCAATGCCGCGCAGCTCCTTGAAAAGCCCGACATCGACGGCGGGCTTATTGGAGGCGCGTCTCTTAAGGCCGATTTTGCAAAAATCGTAAACGCATAGCGTCGGGCATAAAAAAGCAAACTGTTTTATAGGAGGGATTGATAATGAAAAAAGAGATATCTAGCATAGTGAAGAAATTTGCTGCGGTTGTATTGGCAGCGGCATTTTTGGTAGGAGAAAGCGCATATGCATCGGAAGTGGACGTGAATGGCAATGTTGACGAGATTAGAAGTCAAGGTGGTTATTATACGCATCTGGAAAGAGATAAGCCAGTGGATGTGCTGGCTTATGGCGTTAAGGGCGTAAAGGACGCAGATGCAGAGATGACCATGTACACGAAAGTAGGCTACAATGATACTGTTAACGCTTATCTGAAGAATAAGGACGGCACAAGAGTATCGTCTAAAGGAGCCAGCTTTAGGGCACTAACTAGAAAGGAAACTCAGTCGATACCATATATTTCTGGAATGGGGGTAAAAGGAGAGAAGTATTTTATTTGCTTAACGTTAAACATAAGTTCTCAAAGTTCTGAAGTAGATGTGGATTATGATATGGATCTTGGATAATAAAAAGATTCATAATTGAAATTTATAATTTGTTTATAATTTGTGCTGTCGGAGATTTTTAAATATGCCGCGAAGAGCCGTATATAAAAATCTCCGGCGCCACTATGCATTTGGAGGGCGCCGAGAATGGGAAATTTGAAAAAATTGGCTGCCGCCTTGATTTTTGCCTCGATTGCATTATGCGGCTGTTCATCGGAAAAAAGCAGCCAGAATTCATCAAGCGGCATGTACCGAACAGAGTTTACGGATCAGGAAAAAAAGAATGGACATGCGAAATTTGATTTGATGGAAAATGTGAAAGTGGATGCGGATATCACGCCTAAATCCAAGTATAGACGAGGGCTTAAAAAATATTATATGGATGCCTATTGGGAAACGAAAAACATAAAAGATATAAAAGATTTTGAGAAAAATCCATGCTTTTTTGGGAAAAGTATCTCAGAAGTTATGGATATTCTATCAGATGAGGTGGGCGATTGGATTAAAGATGGCAAATTTAAAACGGAATTTCTCGATGGCGATGGCGAATTGAGGCTGATAAAAGACATCGTATCGGATAAAGGAAAAGAATATAAGTTTGAGCTGTCGTGGTACAGGGGCGGCGATTATTATAAATATGATGAAAACCAGCTGCGTTCGCCCTACATTGACCTGACGTCTTATGACGAGCAGATGGGCGTTGATTTTCAGGTTCCGGAGAGAATAAGCGATTACGGGGATTTTGACGTTCCCTTTATTGACAAAGAGAAAAAAGGAAGGGAAATAAAAAAATTTGTAGAAAAGATAACTGGAGTAAAATTGAACGATTATTGGGAATGCGTTCCGGTGACGGAAGAGTCGACAAAAAAGCTTAATAAAATAAGCGGCAATTCAATATTTGACGCGCCCGACGAAGAGAGGTGCACGTATTTTTTTTATGACGATATAGATGGATTTCCGTACCATAAGATTAGTTTGCGTTATGAAGTAAAGCCCGGCGAGAGCTACGGCAAAATAATGGATAAATATATTTTATATGATAAGAATCTTCTGGACGGCCTGCATGAGCCGGAAAAGTACGTAGCTGTTTCGAAAAACGGCATAGAACAATTTTTTTTCGGCTGTATTAGAAAGCCGGGAGAAGTTTACAAGAAGGCTGAAAAAATAATTGATCCCAATGAAGTAATGCGTCAAGTAAAGGAGGATTACGAGCAGCAGTTCGTTACATCGCCAGTGATTATCAATGACGTGAGAATTGTTTACGCCGCGTATTTTACCGATTACGCGGATGGGGAGATACAGCCGTCAATAAATCCGTTCTGGATGGTGACCTCATACGTAAATAACACGCGGGTGCGTTTTGTTTTTGACGCCTTTACGGGCGAACGCATATTGTGAGGGATTATCATGGAAAAAAAGAACATGAAAAAAATCCGCACGCGTATGTTTATGCCTGAATTGAAAAGATGGCTTTTAAATCCGTTTTTTTTTCTTGCAGTATTTTTGTCGACGGCGTTTAACATTGCGGACGCCCTTTCCGATCCCTTTGTCGGGGATACATTAAGGAGCGGCGACGGATATCAGACAAGCGCCCTCTACGTTCTTGTCTACAGTCGAGGCTCCGGTCTGCTAAAGTACGTGGGGATGTGCCTTTGCGCGTTGACGTCATCGGGACTTTTCGCGGAGGATTACAGAGATAATGCCGTTTATCCAAGAGTTTTGCGCATGGGGAAAGTGAAGTATGCGTTTGCCTGCACTGCACGCACGGGTGTTTCCGCTTTTTTTTGCGGTTTTCTCTCGGAAATGGCGAGCATGGCCGCGCTGGTTTTTTTGTTTGGCACCACGCTTTTTCCAGATGGCGCGGGAGATTGGACGGGCAGCAACAGCGAGCTTATAGAGGATGGCAGATTTTTTTCTTATTCTTTTATTTTTTGCGGCATATGCGGGTTGAGATTCGCGTTTTATGCTTTAAGCGCGCTTATTTTTTCGGTTTTTGTTCCTGATAAAAGCGCGGCGGCAGCCATTCCCCTGATTTTGTTTTACTTTTTTCAGTTTTTGCTTGGAAGGTGGACTTGGTTTCCCTACTTTCTTAATCCGTCCTTGATTTTTGA
>CAZTVO010000079.1:0-9589 GCA_964617075.1 uncultured Jutongia sp. | reverse complement strand
TCTATGGCGTCGGCCCTCTTTCCAAGCGTCACCGTAAACGTTTTTTCGACGTAGTCCCCGTTGTCGGCCCTTTTTATCGTTACCTCGACCTTATCTCCCGCCTTGTGCAGCGCGAGCTTGTCTTGAAGCCCGTCCATCGTCTTGACATCCATCTTGTCGAACTTGACGATAATGTCGCCCTTTTGTATGCCGGCGCTTCCAGCCGGCGCGCTTTTTTCGGCCTCGCTTACAAATATTCCCTCGGGCATATTGTAGTACTGCGCGTATTCCGCCTCGACGTCAACGCCTCTAATGCCAAGGTAGGCGGCCTCGCCTTCCGACGGCGCTTCCGACTTTACAATGCTGTTTATAATGGGCTTCGCGGCGTTTATCGGTATGGCAAAACCCATGCCCTCCACGCTCGTGTCCGAATATTTCGCGGAATTTATTCCTATCACGGCTCCATTTTCGTCAACCAGGGCGCCGCCGCTGTTGCCGGGATTTATAGCGGCGTCTGTCTGCAAAAGCTTCATGTTTTCATCCTCGCCCTGAACTTCCCTGTCTTTCGCGCTTATGTATCCAACAGTGACGGATGTGCCGTAGCCAAGCGCGTTTCCAATCGCTATGGCCTGCGCTCCGACTTTTATGCTGTCTGAATCTCCCAGCTGCGCGACCTTTATATTTTTCATAGTGTCGCTTGAAATGTCGTCTAAATCCACTTCCACGACCGCGAGATCCGACGTCGAATCCGTTCCTTTTACGCTCGCCCGGCATACTCCGTCGTCGTTAAATTTTATCGAAACGCTTTTTGCGTCGTCGACCACGTGATTGTTCGTGGCGATATATAAATTTTTATCATCCTTGCCTACTATGATGCCCGAGCCGCTTCCCTGCGAGTCTTGAGAATATGTCCGTCCAAAAATATCCGTCTTCGTTTCCGTGGCCGTGACGTCAATCGCGACTATCGACGGAAGAACGTCCTGCGCTATGTCGGATACCCCGTTTGACGAGCCGTCCGACACGCTTACGGTCGACGCGGCGTCGACCGTATCGACGTCTTTTGACTCTTTTTGAGAGTCCTCCAAAGACCGATTTGCGCCAAAAAGGGCATCGGACGTGCGGACGACCCCTTCAAAACTTATCCCGCCGATAATGCCAAATACCGCCGCGCAAGCCGCGCCCCTCAAAAATTTTTTCACTGTCATAACAATCTCCCCCTTCGTCAAATCGCAGCGCATCTCGCTGCCCTCCGCCATAGCGGCCGCCAAAAGCCGCCCGCTATGGTTATATATTAGCCTTCGATTATGTAGCGATTGTGATGAAGGTGTGAATAAAATGTGTTTGCGGGCAATAATTACGTACGCGTCAGGACTTGAGCAGATGCAGCCTGTCCGCAAACGCGGACATCTTCCGGCCAAACGGGAAATTATACAGCTCGCTTCTGTTAAGCCCCTGAAGCTTTAATACTAAAACAAAATAAACGAATACCGCCGCTATAAGCGCAGGAAATATCGCTATGTAAATTCTGTGCGTCAGCACAAAAAAAAGGCAATACGTCCCCGCCGCCGCCATGCCCATCACAAATGAGGACAGAAGCGGAACGCAGAAGCTTTTCGTAGCCTCCTGCCTGTAGCCTATGCTTTTTCTTACCGATCTTGCGTTCAAAACGCACACAAGAAGCGGATACGTGACGTTGCCCGCTACAAGCGCGAATATTCCCATATCGGTATACGCGAGCAAAAGCCCCACAAAAATTATATGCACTATCAAAGAAACAAGCGAGTGAAGGATTGGCAGAACCATCCTGTCAACGCTTTGCAGTATGCCGCTTGTCACAGTTGAAAGCGCGTAGAAAATAATGCATGTCGAGCCGGTTATAAGCATCATTCCTCCGGTATAAAAATCGGAACCAGGGAAAAGAAGCTTTAAAATCGGATATGCCAGTACGGCAAGCCCCATCGCGGACGGAAAAGCAATAATCATATTAAATTTTACCGCCATAGCGGCCTTGCTCCTTACTCCGGCCAAATCTCCCGCCGCAAACGAAGTCACCACGCTTGGTATCATCGACGACGCTATGGATGTTGACACGGCTATGGGCACGCTCACTAAAAGCCTGTACTTCGTGCTGTATATGCCCTGCATCGTGCTCACCTCCCTGGCGGAAGCGCCCTTCATCTCCATGATGCCCCCAAACAGCGCCACGTCCGCTATGCCGCTCAATTGGTATACCGTCTGGCTTAAAATTATAGGAATCACCGTAACGGCAATTGTTTTATAAGTCTGCGCGGTGGAGAGCGTCCTACGGGACTTGTCGCGCCTCTCCTGCTTCTTCATTAACGGCCTATACATAAAATATATGGCCACAAGGATGGCAAGCGCCGCCGCCGCGCCCATGCAGGTGCCCATCGTGCCGCCCGCCGCGCCCCACGCGGACATTCGGTCCGACGCGCTGTGCGCCCTCATAAAGGAATACGCTGCCGCGATGCTTACGACCGCGTTTACCACTTGCTCAAAAATTTGCGACACAGCCGTCGGAAGCATAGTCGCGCGTCCCTGAAACAAGCCCCTAAGCGTGCCCATTATAGCAACAATAAAAATTGTAGGCGCAAGCACCTTAAGGGGAATCGCAATGCCCGCGTACCTTGAGAAAAACCTTTCCTCAAGCATGTCGGCGCCAAAATACACAAACAGCGCGGCGGCGCCGCCGGTAAAAAAAGAAACCGCCATCGCGTGTCTGAAAATTTTGTAGGCGCTTTTATATCTTCTCTGTACGCACCTGGCCGACACCATCTTTGATACGGCCATCGGCATGCCGTATGAGGATATCACAAGAAGAATGTTGTAAATTTCAAATGCAGCGGAATATATGCCATTTCCCTCATCGCCTATAATATTCGCCATGGGGATGCGGTAAATCATTCCAATCATCCTCACCATTATAGACGCTATGGCAAGTATCGTTCCCTGTTTGAGAAATTTGCCTGCGGAGCCCTCTTTTGAATTTCCCATGCGCGTCCTCCTCCTAATCCCTGGTTATTCCGAGCTCCTCAAGAACGGCTTCCTGCCTCTCCTCCATATCAATCCTCCCTTCGTCGTCCATATGGTCGTATCCGATTAAATGAAGGATGCTGTGCGCTGTCAGAAAGCATATCTCCCTTTTTAGAGAATGACCGTATTCGGCCGCCTGCTCCATGGCGCGCTCGACCGAAATCACGATGTCTCCCAAAACAAGCTCATTTGTATCGGGATTGAAGCAGTCCATCTTCACTCCGTCGTCCTCCAATTCAGAAAAGTCGGCCGGGGCCTTGTACTCCGCCATCGAAAACGACAAGACGTCAGTAGGCACGTCAAGATTCCTGTAATCTCTATTTAAATCCCGTATCCCGTCATCGTCCGTAAAAATTATATTTACCTCACATTCATACGGACACTTCTCCCGCTCCAGGGCCTTTAAAACGACCTTCTTTAGCAGCTTTTCGCAGTCAAAATCAAATTCCTCCCCGGATTCATTTTCAATATTTATGGTCATAACGGCATCTTATCCTTCGCTAAATATTTACGCGGATTATATTCAATCCGCGTACGCACACTATATAAAACACCCCCTCATGGCGTTTTTGTCTAATACCGCCCTTCACTTTCAAAACAAATACGGTGCCTGCCGCAAGGGCGGGGCTTAAAATGGAACATGCCTCTATTTTTTGGACGGCCTTCTTTTGTCTTTTCCCGACGCTTTTTTGGCCTTCGCCTCGCGCCTAAGCATCTGCTTTTTTTCATATTCGTCATACGCCATTACGATGCGCTGCACCAGCGGATGGCGCACTACGTCGCTTTCAGTAAGATACGCGAATCCAATCTCCTCCACATTCGCAAGAACGGCCAGGGCATGCTCAAGGCCAGATCTCGCGTCCGGAGCAAGATCCTTTTGCGTCAAGTCCCCCGTCACTACGACCTTTGAGCCAAAACCCACCCGAGTAAGAAACATCTTCATCTGCGCGGGTGTCGTATTCTGGGCTTCGTCAAGTATTATGAACGAATTGTCAAGCGTGCGTCCCCTCATATACGCGAGAGGCGCCACCTCAATCAACCCTTTCTCCGCGTTGCGCGTATAGGCGTCCGCGCCCATTATCTGGTACAACGCGTCGTACAGGGGCCGAAGGTATGGATCCACCTTGCTTTGCAGATCCCCTGGCAAAAAACCTAGCTTTTCGCCCGCCTCTATCGCCGGACGCGTCAAAATAATTTTTCCCACCTCGTCTTTTTTGAACGCGTCAATGGCCATCGCCATGGCAAGATACGTTTTTCCGGTACCGGCCGGCCCTATGCCAAAAACTATCATCTTACGGCGAATAAGATCCACATATTCCTTCTGTCCCGACGTCTTAGGCTTAATGGGCTTTCCCTGAACGGTGCGGCAAACAACGTCCGAGTCAAGCTCCACAGCCTCGCCCTCCCTATGTTCAATGGCAAGCGACAAAATGTAATTGATGTTCTGTTCAGTAATTGTATTGCCCCTCTTTGAAAGCTCTAAAAGCTTTGAAAGAACGCTTCCCGCCTGCCGCACGTCCGCAGGCGCCCCTATAAGCTTTATTTTCCCGTCTCTTGCCACCATAGTAACATTGAGAGTCTTCTCAATTTTTTTTATATTTATGTCAAAATTTCCAAATATGTTCCTTTCATGCTCCAAAGGTATTTCTATTGTTTCTTCCGTAATCGCCATTCCTGCCCATTGCCTCTTTTTAAAAACGGATATTGATAAAAATGCCACAAAAAACGCGATAAAGCCGCTGTTTTCTGTGGCTCTTTACATTTTGGCGCCTTGCGCAAAATCGATTTCACAATCACGACTGCTGCGGCTGTCCGTCCTTTTTCTTGCTGGCGTCGCACTTCGGCTCTTCTCCTATGCGCATTATGGCATTGTACACGCACGCGGATATTTCGGCGTCCATCTGCGTAGTAGAGACGTCAAATCGATGTATGAGCGTTCCGGCCAGCGAATGCACATATTTTGGCGGAAGACGGTTCAGCGCGTAGGCCGCTATGTCAAGCTTGCACTGATCGCATTTACAGTAATTGGTCTGCGGCCAAAGCTGGTCGATCTTGTCAAGAACCGTCTCTTCCATCATGTTAATTAAACCTTCCATCTCAATACTCCTATCTGACGTATTAACGCCACACAACAAAAACAAACGCCATTAAATCAATAACAATTTAAACATTATTGATGTCTTTTTAATTGTACCCAAAGTAAGCGTCTATTCCATCGGCAAGCCCTCCGGCCATCCTCTTCTGGAAATTGTCGTTTTGCATCTTCCGATCCTCCGCGCCGTTGCTCAAAAAACCCATCTCGATAAGCGTAACCGGCACCTTGCTCCAATTCGTTCCGGTAAGGTCGTCCCTCTTTACGCATCCCCTGTTTTTTATGCCCGTCTTTGCGCAGTATCTGCTCAAGACCATCTTGGAGAGCCTAAGCGACTTGCGGCTTAAAGACGCGACAAAAGGATTGGATTTTGACGGATATAGGGCGCTGGCGCCGGAAACGCTTGATGAAGAAGAGCCGTCGGCATGAATCCTTATATAGACGTCGGCACCGCTTTTATTCGCCATTACAGCCCTTTTTTTGTTGCTAATATTCACGTTATTTTTAGTCCTTATCATATATACGTCATATCCCCTTGCGAGAAGCTTGGCGCGCAGCTTTTTCGCGACCTTAAGCGTGAGCTTGTATTCCGGCGTTTTCGTGGCCGCGCCCACCGCGCCTCCCGCCACCTTCGCCTTTCGGACAGACGAGCCTGGCCCCATGGGTTCGGTCGACGTATCGGCGCGCGACTGGTGCCCCGCGTCTATGGCTATCTTCTTTTTTCCCACGATCGCCACTTCATGCGAAACAACGCTTTCTCCGCTCTTTGCTAAGACAACCGTGCTTCCCGCGCGCTTCCCAAAAAGCACGCCGCTTTGGCTGACGGCCGCGCATCTTTTATCCGACACCGACCAGGAAACGTCCCCGCCCCCCGCCGCCTTGAATTGGCATCTGCTTCCCGCGGCGAGCGAGTCGACAGTCTTTGTAAATTTAAGCTCGCCGGCCTCGACGTCGTTGCTGGCCGCGGCCTTTGCTCCATTGTTCGCGACAAGCTTCGCTATGCCGACTGAAGCCACCGACGCGGACATAATGACGATAAGACACGCATAAAACGCTATCCTGGCATTTATATCCTTCATCTTGGTCCCTCTTTTCCACGCCGACGCGCCCAAAAGCGTCAGTCGACTGTTCCAAATTCCGACAGCGGATATATTCTTAAAATCGCCTTTCCTTCTATATTGACCCTCTTAACCGGTCCTAC
Source organism: uncultured Jutongia sp. (assembly GCA_964617075.1). Lineage (GTDB taxonomy): Bacteria > Bacillota > Clostridia > Lachnospirales > Lachnospiraceae > Butyribacter. Next base: position 3,266 of record CAZTVO010000079.1, on the reverse strand, counting down.
TTCCTCAAATCTGCTGTCTTCGCTCACCTCCCTGTTGTCGCCTAGAACGAAGAACTCATCCTCTCCCAATTTGAGCGGCCTAGACGCTATGCCCGGATCTGAAATCGGATCCTTTCCGTAATCCTCGTCAAGTTTTTTGTCGTCTATATAAATATCCTCGCCCTTTATCTGCACAGTCTCGCCAGGAAGCCCAATTACCCTCTTTATGTAATAGTCGTCGCTGTCGCGGCCATGCGGATAAAAAACGATTATGTCGAATCTTTCGGGATCTACAAAATGATAAGTAAATTTCTCAACTAAAAGATTTTCGCCGTTCTTAAGCGTGTCAAGCATCGACGTTCCGTCTACTATGGTTCGCTGCATCACATATTTCGGCACGAACGTGACGCAAAGAATTATAATGGCGACATAAATGCATAATTCGACGACGCCGCCAAAAATCTTTTTCCTTCGCAAAGCCTGTTCGTCAGGCTCGCCGCCCTCCAAATCAGGCGCGTTCTCCCCCTCCTTGGCATCGCTTTCGCCTTCGCCGACATTTTCATATTCCTTTTCCATAATACAACAATCACCTTTATTTTTTATCTATGCTCACTCGCCATCGCCGCCCGCATCCTCCGGCTCCTCAAATCCGTCCTCTTCTTCCTGCTCCTCGGCCTCCTCCAAAGCACGCTGCTCAGCAGCCTTTTTGGCCTCAACCTCGGCCGCTTCCTCTTCGCTAAGGATCCTTATCTTGGAATTATAAAGTTCATCGATGGCTATTGAAAGCGGCTTTGGACATTTCGCGTCTACCATCGTGCGGGCACCGTCTATGATCTGTCTGGCCCTCTTCGATGTGGCAAGCACTATCGAGTAGCGGCTGTTTACAACCGGATCCTCGTCCGACTCGGCCTCGCCGTTCACCAATTCCATCAAATCGGTATAAGATGGATGCAACATACTAAAAATCTCCTTTCAAATCAGCTGATTTTCATAAATCCGCCAATAACTTTTCAAAGCTTGCGGCAATTTCCTCAATAAGCCACTCACGGTTTTTTCTCGCATAATGGAGCGACTGCAGCAGTTTATGCATATCGTCGACGCACTCATCCAAATCATCGTTTATCATTATGTAATCGTACTCCCGCATATAGGCGCATTCCTCAACCGCCCTCTTAAGCCTTTTTTCAATAACATCCATTCCTTCCGTGCCGCGCTTCATAAGCCTTTTTTTCAATGTGGCGGCATCAGGCGGCGTCACAAATATCAGGGACGCCTCCGGAAAATTCTTTCTTACCTGCAAAGCCCCCTGCATCTCTATCTCAAGCAGGACGTCCGCGCCGCTTTCAAGACGCTCCACAACGTAATCTCTTGGAGTCCCATAGTAGTTCCCGACATAATTCGCGTATTCTATCAATTTATTTTCAGCAATCATCCGCTCGAACTCTTCAGTCGTCTTAAAAAAATAATCCACTCCATCCGTCTCGCCCTTTCGCGGCTTTCTTGTAGTGGCCGAAATCGAAACCGAATATCCATGCTTTTGCACGAGCTGGTTTACTATCGTTCCTTTGCCGGCGCCCGAAAAACCCGATATGACGGCTATTATTCCCCTCCTACTGGACATCCTCGATACCCCTTTCCGCCGACGAAGCCTCCTCCACCCTGTTTTCTATGGTCTCGGAAAGGAGTGCCGAAAGCACTATATGCCCGCTGTCCATCACCAGAACGCATTTCGTCTTTCTGCCGCACGTCGCGTCTATGGCAAGATTGGCGTCCTTTGCCGTCTGCACCAGGCGCTTTATGGGAGCGGCGTCGGCCTTTATTATTCCCACTACTTTATCCATATTTATGATATTTCCAAATCCAATGTTGACCAGCATAGACTTTTTTCCATCTTTCACTCGATATTTTGAACCTGTTCGCGTATCTTTTCAACCTCGGTCTTTAATTCGATGGCCGTTTCGGAAACGCTCATGTCGCCCGCCTTTGAAAGAATGGTATTCGCTTCCCTGTTCATTTCCTGCGCTATGAAATCCAGCTTGCGCCCAACCGACTCTCCCGCGTCAAGAGTTTCCCTCATATTTTTCGCGTGGCTCCTTAGCCTTACTGTTTCCTCGTCAACACATAGTTTATCCGCGAAGATTGCAATCTCCGTCGCGAGAACGCCATCGTCGATCTTTCTGTCGCCCAAAAGCTCCAAAACCTTGCTTGAAAGACGCTTTCGATATTCGCCGACAATCTGCGGCGAACGCAGCTCTATCTCGCCCACAAGCTCCAAAACGCGGTCAAGCTTGCGCAAAATATCGTCGCGCAAAACGGCTCCTTCCTTTTCGCGGGAGCGCGCAAACATCTCGCACGCCTTGCGCAGCGACGCATCGACTATGCCAAATATCCTGCCGGTATCCTCAGGCGCCTCCTCAAGCGAAACGACGCCTGGAAACATAAGCAAAGACGTCGCCTCGGCCAGAGGCTTTACTCCGAATTCGTCGGCCGCGGCCGAAATGGCGTCCATATATCCCCTGGCCACGTCGCTTCTGTACCTTACGAGGGTCCTGCTTTCAGAGTAATCTTCAAAACTTACGTAAACGTCGATCTTTCCGCGCTCCGCGTACTGCTTTGCCGTCTTCCTTATATCGTTTTCAAATTCGCCAAATCTGGCCGGCATCTTTATGTTTATGTCGCAATATTTATGATTGACCGACTTTATCTCGACGCTAACCCTGTAATCCCTTTCCGAAGCCTCAAACCTCCCATATCCGGTCATGCTTTTAATCATTGCATCCTCCCGCGCTCCATAGCAGACGCCGCGCGCAAAACAAAAAACGGGCAATACCGCAACTTAGCCTTATGATTTTAATATAAAGTCCCTGATTAGTCAAGGCGAGGCGGGCGCCGCTCATACCGCGCCGCCCGCTCTAAAGTCAATCTTTGCCGCCGCCCGATTTTTTGGCAAGCCTTACCGCACCGTCTTTAAGAAGCCCAATCTTTTTCGAAACGGCTCCCAACGCGCCGCTTTTGCCTTTCTTTCTTTTTCCGTTAATCTCGTCGTCGGAAAACTTGAGATACTCGACGCCGGAATCCGTCACTTCTATATCTTTTAAGTCAAGGTAGTCGTCCGTATCCGTCAAAAGCTCCTTCCGTCCGAGCCGCATCTCCACAAAATCCTTTATAACGCGATATATTACGGCAAACATAGGACATCCTACCAACATGCCAAGCACCCCCCAGATGCCCCCGAAAAACAGAATCGAGAACAGCACCCAAAAGGCGGAAAGGCCCGTAGACTCGCC
>CAZTVO010000078.1:0-9719 GCA_964617075.1 uncultured Jutongia sp. | reverse complement strand
ATGCATTTTAAGGGAATGGACGGCGACGATCTTGCGCAGGTTTTAAAATCCGACGTTTCGGCAGATGTTTCGCCGACGCGGGACGAGAAGCAAATTTTTGACAAATACGGTTCTTCTTCCGAAAAGGAAAGCCTTGTCGGGGAGGATCTTTACGCCAAGGAAGAAGACGGCGTGGGAAAAAAGGACGGCGACGACTGGAGAAGCAGGCACGCGTGGCAGGGTCGCGCGTTTGACGATAAATTTTAGATTGATTATTTGGAGGGACGGATATGCAAAGACGCTTTACGAAGAGCGCGGAAAAGGCGCTCGAAAACGCTCGCAAGGCGGCGGAATCGCTTGGACATAATTACGTTGGGACGGAGCATATCCTCTTGGGGCTCTTAAAGACCAAAGGGGTGGCCATGGAAGTTTTGCTTGCAAACGGCATAGAGGCGGACATGATAAAGCAGCTCATAGAGGAAACTATGGGCGGGAACGCCGTCGCCGTCGAGGACGCGGAGTTTACGCCAAAAGCAAGGGATATAATAGATAAAAGCGTAGGGGAGGCGGAAAGGTTTGGCATTTCGTCCGCGGGAACAGAACATATACTTATAGCCCTTTTAAAGGAATCTGACTGCATGGCCGTCCGGCTGTTAAATACCAAAGGGGTTAATGTGCAAAAGATATATATAGATCTGCTTACCGCCACTGGGCAGGATGTAAACGGCGCGAAAAACGAGTATATGATGCAAAAGGGACGAAGAGGATCGAAGTCGCAGACGCCAATGCTTGACCAATACAGCAGGGATCTTACCGAATACGCCAGGGCGGGGAAGCTTGACCCCGTGATTGGACGCGACAGGGAGATTATGCGGCTTGTGGAGATATTAAGCAGGCGCACCAAAAACAACCCCTGCCTTATCGGAGATCCGGGCGTTGGCAAGACGGCCGTTGTCGAGGGGCTTGCTCAAAAAATCGCGTCGGGCGACATGCCTGAATCGGTGCAGAATAAAAGAGTGCTTACGCTCGACCTTTCCGGCATGGTGGCGGGTTCAAAGTACCGCGGCGAGTTTGAGGAGCGCATCAAGCGTTCGCTAAAGGAGGCCATGCAGTCCGGAAACGTACTGCTTTTCATAGACGAGATACATACAATAATAGGAGCCGGCGGCGCCGAAGGCGCCATAGACGCGGCAAATATTTTAAAGCCTTTTCTTGCCAGGGGAGAGATACAGCTTATAGGAGCCACGACAAGGGAGGAGTACAGAAAGTATATCGAAAAGGATGCGGCGCTGGAAAGGCGCTTCCAGCCTGTCGACGTACACGAGCCGGACGAGGGCGAGGCGATAGAGATATTAAAAGGCTTAAAATCCCGCTATGAAGAGCATCATGGCGTAAAGATAGACGATTCGGCAATAGTTGGCGCGGTAAAGATGACGGAGCGTTATGTAAACGACAGGTTTCTTCCCGACAAGGCCATTGACGCGATAGACGAGGCCGCGGCAAGGGCGTGTCTTGCCGCAAGCCTTCCGTCGCCTGAACTAAGACAGCTTGAGGACGAGATGATGCTTGACGACAGGGAAAAGGAAGAGGCGATAAAAAACGAGGACTATGGCCGCGCGGGCGAGATAAAGCACAGGCAGGAGGACATTTCATCGCGTATAAGGGTTCTTCGCAGGCAAATGGAGGACGAGCGCGGAAAAACGACGACGCAGGTTACTGAAAATGAGGTTGCGGCCGTTGTAGCGGACTGGACGAAGATACCCGTGCAAAAAGTTCGGGAAGAGGAAATTGAACGTCTAAAAAATCTTGAGGAGGTTTTGCACAAGAGGGTCGTCGGACAGGACGAGGCGGTTGGGGCCGTTTCAAGGGCGGTGAGGCGCGGGCGTACCGGCCTAAAGGATCCCGCTAGGCCGATAGGGTCGTTTCTTTTCCTTGGGCCTACAGGCGTTGGAAAGACAGAGCTTTCAAAGGCTCTCGCGGAGGCCGTGTTTGGCAAGGAGAATGAAATAATAAGAGTCGACATGTCCGAATACATGGAAAAACATAGCGTTTCGAAAATGATAGGTTCCCCTCCCGGATACGTTGGTTACGAGGATGGAGGGCAGCTTAGCGAAAAAGTCAGGAGGCATCCTTATTCGGTGATACTTTTTGATGAAATCGAGAAGGCGCATGTCGATGTATTTAATATTTTGCTGCAGATACTTGAGGATGGTCATGTAACGGATGCCCAGGGAAGAAAGGTGAGCTTTAAAAACACGATCATAATAATGACGTCGAACGCCGGAGCGCAGCAGATAGTTTCGCCGAGGCGGCTGGGCTTTGGCGTTGGGGAAGACGACGAGGCGGACTACAGCCGGATGAAGGAAAGCGTCATGGAGGAGGTTAAGCGGATATTTAAGCCCGAATTTATAAATAGAATAGACGAGGTGCTTGTGTTTAGGATGCTTACCAGGGACGACGTCAAGGAAATAACGAGAATACTTATAAAGAGCCTGAATGAAAGGACAAAAGCGCAGATGCAGATAACATTGGATGTTAAAGACGCGGCCATAGAGCATATTGCGAAAAGCGGCTTTGACAAGACTTACGGCGCGAGGCCCATAAGGAGGGCCATCCAGTCAAAGATTGAGGACGCCATAGCCGACAGGATCCTTACGGGAGATATAAAGGCGGGAGACGGCGTCGTCGTGGACTGCGTCGATGAAAAGATGGTTTTTTCAACGGAAAGACAGTAGAAAAAAAAAGCGGTTTATGGTATCCTATAAAAAATGGCGTGGTGCAGGTTCTTTTAAACGCATAGGGAGGAAAGAGGATGGCAGTAATAAAAGAATTGATTCGCAAGGAAGCCAATGGGACATTGAGCTTTGGAAATTATGAGCTTGACTCCAAACAGAAGCTGTCAGATTTTGAATTTGAGGGCGATTTGTATAAGGTAAAGACGTTTAAGGAAATCACCAAGCTTGAGAAGAACGGCCTTTTTGTTTATGAGTCCGTGCCCGGGACTGTCGTTACCGGCATGAAGTCGGCCGAAACGGAAACCAGGTTCAACGTGGAAGGACCTGCCGACGCGTCCGTCACTTTGGAGCTTGAGCCTGAAAAGGACTACAAAGTGTACATAGACGGAACAAATGTCGGAAAGATGAAGACAAATCTTGGGGGCAAGCTTGTATTGAGCCTTGAGCTGAATCCAGGACAGGTTTCCGAAGTCAGGGTTGTAAAGCTTTGATATGTCAAAAGTGAAGAAAAAGACGGTTTTTTTCTGCAGGGAGTGCGGGTTTGAGTCCTCAAAATGGCTAGGACAGTGTCCAGGATGTCGGGAATGGGACACTTTCGTGGAAGGGCCGGCGTCCGGCGGCGCGCCGGATGTGGTGCGCCGCGCCGCCGCAAAGGCGGTGCCTCAAAAGCTTGAATACGTAAAGATTGACGAAAACGAGAGGACTTCTACCGGCATCGCGGAACTTGACAGGGTGCTTGGCGGCGGAATAGTCGCCGGCTCGCTCGTGCTGCTAGGAGGCGACCCCGGCATCGGCAAGTCAACCCTCCTTTTGCAGATGTGCCGGCTTTTGGCTGAATCGGGGAAAAAGATTTTATACGTGTCCGGAGAGGAGTCGCCAAGTCAGGTAAAAATTCGCGCGGAAAGGCTTGGAAACTTTAACGGCAACATTTCGCTGCTGTGCGAAACGGATTTGGACGCCGTCGCGGAGGCGATAGCCGCGGGATCTTATTACGCGGCGGTTATTGATTCCATACAGACCATGTCAAGCGAAAATGTGGGATCCGCGCCCGGAAGCATAAGCCAGATAAGGGAGGCGACGGATGTTTTTATGCATCTTGCCAAGAGCCTCCCAATTTCTATATTTATAGTCGGCCATGTTACAAAGGAAGGAATGGTCGCGGGTCCGAAGGCTCTTGAGCATATGGTGGACGTCGTCCTCTATTTTGAGGGCGATGGCGGAGCGGCTTACAGGTTTTTAAGGGGAGCTAAGAACAGATTTGGATCGACGAATGAGATAGGCGTGTTTGAGATGCATTCGGACGGCCTTAGGGAAGTGGCCAATCCTTCCGAATATATGCTGCAGGGCAAACCCGAGGGAGAGCCCGGTTCCGTGGTTGCGTGTTCCATAGAGGGAACAAGGCCCATATTGGTCGAAGTTCAGGCTCTTGTATGTCGGACGAATTTTAATATGCCCAGGCGGACGGCCGCGGGGACCGACTATAACAGGGTCAATCTTTTAATGGCGGTTGTCGAAAAGAGGCTGGGCGTGCGTCTTGGAAACTACGACGCGTACATAAACGTGGCAGGCGGAATGCGAATAAATGAGCCGGCACTCGATATGGCGATTGTGGCGGCGCTTCTTTCAAGCTACAGAGGCCGTGCTTTTGACGGCGGTACGGTCTGTTTTGGCGAGGTGGGGCTTGTCGGCGAGGTACGCGCGGTTAATTTTTCGGAACGGCGCGTGACGGAAGCCGCAAAGCTTGGATTTAAGAGGTGCATCATGCCAAAGGCAAATGCGAGCCGGCTAAATATACGCGGCGATGGCCTAAGCGGCATGCAGCTTACGGGCATTGGCAGCATATATGAATTATTGGAGGTAATTTAATGGAAATGCGGGAAACCGAGGTGGACACCGAGCATATTCTGGAGCGTATGGAGAATACATTAAATAATCTTGAGCAGATGTCGTTTGACACGATAAATATTACAGATAAAATAGTATCTTTTCTCAATGACGCGCGCGAGAGTGCGGAGGTGATGAAAAGCGGTTCCGATGAAGAAAAGGACGCGGCATTTAGTTCGCTTTGCGAGACGCTTGACAATATTTTGGAAACGGCTTTTAGCGTGAACAATGTGGCGCATGAATTGGAGAAGGAAACCGTATACCAGCGGGATACCGTGTACGCGATTAGACAGGTTGTGGACTTTTTTTATTCGATGACGGACGAGATGTAAAGAAGAGCGCATATGCTGCCCGGGCGAAATTGACGCCAGGCAGCTTTTTTGATTATTTTTTTGTTTTTTTTTATGCTAATTTGGGATACTTTCCTTAATAAAGCGCCCGGTTGCGCTTTCAGCACAGGCCGCGACGTCTTCAGGCGTTCCGCGGGCGACTATTTCGCCGCCAAGTTCTCCGCCGCCCGGTCCCATGTCAATTACGTAGTCGGCGTTTCGGATGACGTCAAGGTCGTGTTCTATTGCGATAACCGTCGCGCCGCTTTTTGTCAGAGCGTCAAAGATTTGTAGAAGCGTCCACACGTCGAGGGGGTGCAGCCCGATAGTCGGCTCGTCAAAAATAAAGAGAGAGTCTTTTCGGCTTTTTCCCATCTCGCCCGCGAGTTTGAGCCGCTGCGCCTCGCCGCCCGACAGGCCCGGCGTTTGTTCGCCGAGCGTAAGATAGCCAAGACCTAATTCCTTTAGCACTTCCAGCCGTTTTTTTACAATTGGAATGTCGGAGCAGGCCGTGACGGCATCTTCTACGCTCATATCCATAATCTCGGGAAGGGAATAGCCGTCGCCGCCATCTTTAGGCGTTCGTTTGATTTGGTACGCTTCCTTTGAATATCGCGATCCGCCGCATTCCGGACATGGGATGTCGACATCGGGGAGAAACTGCACGTCGAGGACTACGCAGCCGGTGCCGTCGCACGCCGGACATCGCAGATTTCCGGTGTTGTAGGAAAAATCCCCGGCTTTAAATCCACGTTTTTTCGCGCCGGGAGTTTTTGAGTAGGCTTTGCGCAGCGCGTCGTGCACGTTTGAGTAGGTCGCGACTGTGGAGCGAACGTTTATTCCAATTGGCGACGCGTCAATGAGCTTGACGCGCCCTATGTCTTTTGCTGAGATTTTTTTTACGTGTTCCGGCAGTTTTTCGCCCGCTATCTGTTTTTCAAGTCCGGGAGCCAGGCTCTCTAAGACCATGGTAGTCTTGCCGGATCCGGAAACTCCGGTCACGACAGTAAGCCTGCCTTTCGGAATGTCGATTTTAAGCGGCTTTACGGTGTGTATTTTTGATGTTTCCATATGTATCGCGCCACAGCTAAACAATTCCGATTTGACCGCCCTGGTTCTGGCCGCAGTAAATTTTTCGGAAAAGAAGCGGCCTATTTGGGACGAGGGATTGTCCTTAATTTCAGACGGCGTTCCCTGCGCGACTACTTTGCCCCCATTTGCTCCGGCACCCGGTCCCATTTCTATAATCCAGTCCGCGCTCTTTAGGATGTTCACATCGTGGTCGACTAAAACTACAGAATTGCCATCGGCTACAAGATCCCGCATGACGCCATAAATTCCCTCTATATTTGCGGGATGCAGCCCGATAGTTGGCTCGTCCAGGACGTAAAGGACGCCCGTCGTGCGGTTTCTGACAGCGCGCGCAAGCTGCATGCGCTGCCGCTCACCGGTAGAAAGGGTAGAGGCTTCCCTGTCAAGCGTCAGGTAGGAAAGCCCCAGATCCATAAGCCGCTTCGCGGAATGCCTGAAGGAATCGCAAATACTTTCCGCCATCGGGCGCATTTCTTTTGGCAGAGAGTCTGGTACGCCATTTACCCATTCAGTCAAGTCCGCAAGGTTCATCATGCAGGCGTCCGCAAGTGAAATTTCACGCAGGCGCGGATCTCTGGCTCTTTCAGAAAGCCTTGTTCCTCCGCATTCCGGGCATACGCTCTGTCGCAGAAATTTTTCCACACGCTTCATGCCTTTTTCGTCCTTGACTTTTGAAAGCGCGTTTTCCACCGTATATGTGGCGTTAAAGTATGTGAAGTCCATATCGCCCGCCGCCCCGCTTGTTTTATTTTGATATATGATATTTTTTTTGACGGCGGGACCGTGAAAAACTATGTCTTTTTCTTTTTTTGTCAAATCCCTAAAAGGCACGTCCGTCCGCACGCCCATTTCCCTGGCGATGTCCTTCATGAGCGACCACATAAGGGTCTGCCATGGCGCGACGGCGCCTTCGTCTATAGTTAGGGAATCGTCCGGCACCAGCGTGCTTTCATCGACTTTTCGTATAGTTCCGGTTCCATCGCAGCGCCTGCAGGCCCCGGCACTGTTAAAAGAAAGCTCCTCGGCGCTTGGAGGCTCTACGATTTTGCCGCATATTGGGCAGACGATTTCTTTTTCGGCGGCGACGTTTAGCGTTGGTGGCACATAGTGGCCGTTTGGACATTTGTGGCTGGACAGGCGTGAAAACATTAGGCGAAGGCTGTTTAGAAGCTCCGTTCCGGTTCCAAAGGTAGAACGTATGCCGGGAACGGCGGGACGCTGGCGGAGGGCAAGCGATGCGGGAACGTAGAGAACTTCGTCGACGTCCGCCGCGGCGGCGCCTGTCATTCGCCTTCTTGTATATGTAGATAGGGATTCCAGATATCTTCTTGATCCTTCCGCGTAAAGAATGCCCAGCGCAAGGGAGGATTTTCCCGAGCCTGAGACGCCGGCAATTCCGACAATCCGATTGAGGGGAATGTCTAAGTCTATATTTTTTAGGTTGTGTACCCGTCCGCCGCGTATTTTTATGTGCGACGGCGCGTCTGCAATTTTTTTTGTCAAAGCTGTCCGCTCCCTTTTATGAACGCCTTTAATAGCAAAGTCGGCCTACACGCGCCGCTGTCGGTTTTTGTACATTTTTTCGTAATAGTCCTTATACTCGCCCGCGATTATGCGTTCCCACCATCCCCTGTTTTCAAGATACCAGCCGACAGTTTTTTTAATGCCTTCCTCAAAAGAGGTTTCGGGAGTCCATCCAAGTTCGCCGCGTATTTTTGCGGGGTCTATGGCATAGCGCCTGTCATGCCCTGGCCTGTCGGGTACGTATTCGATAAATTCCTCGGATTTTTCAAGCTCTTCAAGGATGATTTTAACAACTTCCAAATTTGATTTTTCGTTATGGCCTCCGATATTGTATACTTCTCCAGGAGCGCCGCTGCGAAGAATCAGGTCTATCGCCTTGCAGTGGTCTTCTACGTACAGCCAGTCGCGCACATTGTCGCCATTGCCGTACACCGGGATTTTTTTGCCTTTGAGAATGTTTACAATGGACAGCGGTATGAATTTTTCAGGAAAATGATAAGGACCATAGTTGTTTGAGCATCTTGAAATGGTGCATGGCAGGCCGTAAGTTCTAGAATACGCCTGCACTAGCAGATCGGCGGACGCCTTTGACGCCGAGTAGGGACTGCTGGCATGGATGGGCGTAGATTCCGTAAAGAAGAGATCCTTTCTATCAAGCGGCAGATCCCCGTAAACCTCGTCCGTTGACACCTGGTGGAACCGTCCGATACCATATTTGCGGCACGCGTCGAGCATGACGCTTGTGCCTATTATGTTTGTGCGCAAAAACACCTCGGGATCCTCTATAGAGCGGTCCACGTGGCTTTCGGCCGCGAAATTGATTACGGCATCGGGTTTTTCTTCCTCGAATATATTATATATGGCATCGCGGTTCGCGATGTCGGCCTTAAAAAATTTGAAATTAGGCCTGTCTAAAATAGGCGCGAGCGTTTCCATATTTCCAGCGTAGGTAAGTTTGTCGACGCATATTATCAAGTCGTTTGGATATTTTTTAGTCATATAGTGGCAGAAATTTCCGCCTATAAAGCCCGCGCCGCCTGTTACTATGATATTCATCAGCAAATCCTCCACGTCAATACTTGATTTTTCCGCCCGCTACCTGCTGCAAATGTCTGCCATACGCGGACTTGCCGTAAAGGGCGGCCGCTTCAAGAAGTTTTTCTCTTGTAATCCATTTATTTTTGTATGCGATTTCTTCAATCGCCGAAATTTTTATGCCTTGTCGATTTTCAATGACTTTGACGAATTCGGTGGCATCCGCCAACGCGTCGACGGTGCCGGCGTCAAGCCATGCGTACCCGCGGCCAAGCGTGACCACGTCCAGCGCGTCCTCGTCAAGATACATCCTGTTTAGATCCGTAATCTCGAGTTCGCCGCGCGCGGAAGGCTTGACTTTTTTTGCCTTGTCGACCACAGTGGAATCATAAAAATAAAGTCCCGTGACGCAATAATTCGACTTGGGGTTTTGGGGCTTTTCCTCAAGCGATATGGCTTTTCCGTCATCGTCGAATTCTACTATGCCGAACCGCGTCGGATCGTCTACATAATAGCCAAAAATCGTGGCGCCTCTTTTTTTTGCCGCGGCGTCGCAAAGATGCTTCCCGAGGCCGCTTCCATAAAAGATATTGTCTCCTAAAACCATCGCGCAGGAATCTTTGGCAATGAAATCTTCGCCGATTATAAACGCCTGCGCGAGTCCGTCGGGCGACGGCTGCACCTTATATTGGAGCTGTATGCCAAGGCCGCTTCCATCGCCTAGCAGGCGTTTAAAGTTGTCAATGTCCGTTGGAGTGGAAATAATCAGTATTTCACGTATTCCCGCAAGCATAAGAGTGGAGAGCGGATAATAAATCATGGGCTTGTCATAAACCGGCAGAAGCTGCTTAGAAGTAACCATAGTAAGAGGATAGAGCCTTGTGCCGGATCCTCCGGCAAGAATAATTCCCTTCATTTCGTGCCTCCCAGCATCGCATCCAAGAGCAGACGCGAGGTAAAATTTAAAAAGCCGGAAATCCAGACGTCTCGCTCGTTTGCGGAGCGCACGTAAAGATTGCCGATGCATGGTTAGAGTATATCATATAAAGGTATTTTTACCAACAAAAATTTCGGAGCGGGCGCGACGGTCACTGTCAAGTAATCGTTGGCAACTTTTTTCATACACGATTTCCTTACTGTA
>CAZTVO010000077.1:0-9725 GCA_964617075.1 uncultured Jutongia sp. | reverse complement strand
TATACGTCTTTTCGTCAAGTATCTTTAATATGACCATATCCTTTCTCCTGCTGACGTCCGAGGGGAGAAAGGACTGCTTTGATATGTTGGACATATAGCTTTTTCCGTCGATATAAGGCTGGGAAATGCTTAAAGCCTTCGACTTAAGCCAGTCCTCATATTGAACATTTACGTTATATACGGATTTTTTTAAAATTTTTATTATTTTGCTTTTATTGTGCTTCATGCTGTCTTAAGGCCTCCAAACATAGCTTGGTCAAATCCCAAAGGCAAATGTAATAATTTTATTTGTCAAATGATTGTTCAATTTTTGTCAATGGAAAAAGCCGGAAGACAGCGCGGGCACGGGGACAAAATGCGGCAAAAATTGTTGACATGCATAAATCATTCACATATAATTAGAAAAGCTTGAAATGGCGTAAATATATAGGCGCGGCGGCTGTCCACACGCGCAAATCGGCGCATCAAAGAGGGGATTGAAATGGTAAAGCGCGGGGTAAACGAACTTCGTAAAATGTATCTTGATTTTTTTGAGAAGAAGGGGCATCTGGTGATGAAGAGCTTTTCGCTTGTTCCGCACAATGATGCCAGCCTGCTGCTTATAAACGCGGGGATGGCGCCGTTAAAGCCGTACTTTACGGGGCAGGAGATTCCGCCAAGCAGGCGCGTGGCCACCTGCCAGAAGTGCGTACGTACGGGCGATATTGAGAATGTGGGAAAGACGGCCAGGCATCTGACTTTTTTCGAGATGCTTGGAAATTTTTCTTTTGGCGACTACTTTAAGCGCGAGGCGATTTCATGGTCGTGGGAGTTTTTGACCGACGTTTTGGGCATGGAGCCCGAGAGGCTGTACCCGTCTATATACGGCGAGGACGAAGAGGCGTTTGACATATGGACGAAGGAAATTGGAGTGCCGCCTGAAAAGGTTACGCGCTTTTTTCGCGATGAAAATGGCGAGTGCGACAATTTTTGGGAGCATGGGGCGGGCCCTTGCGGCCCTTGTTCGGAGATATATTACGACAGGGGCGAAGAGTACGGATGCGGAAAGCCCGACTGTAAAGTGGGCTGTGACTGCGACAGGTTTATGGAGGTTTGGAATAACGTATTTACGCAGTTTGACGGCGATGGACATGGAAATTATACAGAGCTTGACAATAAAAATATAGATACCGGAATGGGCCTGGAGCGTCTCGCGACGGTCGTGCAGGGGGTTGATTCCGTATTTGACATAGACACGATGAAGGCGATTCGCGACAAGGTCTGCCTTCTCGCGGGCGTAGGCTACCGCGACGATGAGGAAAAAGACGTTTCAATTCGTCTCATAACAGATCACATAAGATCTTCGACATTTATGATTTCCGACGGCATAATGCCTTCGAACGAGGGAAGGGGATACGTGCTTAGGCGTCTGATACGCCGCGCCGTGCGGCATGGCAGAAAGCTTGGCATAGGCTCTGGGTTTATGGCCGAGCTTGCGCGGGCCGTCATAAACGAATCAAAAGAAGGATATTCCGAACTTGAGGAGAAGAAGGACTTTATTTTAAATGTCCTTGAGCAGGAGGAGGATAAGTTTGACAGGACTATAGATCAGGGTCTTAGCATTTTAAACGAGATGCGGGAGAATCTGTCCGCGGATGGAAAGGACGAACTTTCAGGAGATGACGCGTTTAAGCTTTACGACACATACGGATTTCCGCTCGATCTTACAAAGGAAATACTTGAGGAAGACGGGCTTTCAGTTGACGGGGCGGGATTTGACGCGGCCATGAAAGAGCAGAGGCAAAAGGCGCGCAGGGCGCGCAAGACCACCAACTACATGGGCGCGGAGGAGACGGTGTATCAGCAGCTTGACGCGTCGCTTTCTACGGAGTTTACCGGCTACGACAGGCTTTGCGATTGTTCGGAGGCGGCCGCGCTTACCGCGGGGGACGAGCAGGTGCAGGCGCTTGCGGAGGGAGATTTTGGCGCGATAGTTACAAAAAAGACCCCTTTTTACGCCACTATGGGCGGACAGCAGGCGGATACGGGCGTAATAGAGGCGGACGGCGCCGTATTTAGGGTAGACGACGTCATAAAGCTTCCGGGCAACAAGACGGGTCATATCGGAAAAGTTGAACGCGGCGTAATTCGGGCGGGAGATGAGGTCAGGCTGGAGGTGGACGCGGACAGGCGCCTGTCTACGGCAAAAAACCATAGCGCGACGCATCTTCTTCAAAAGGCGCTGCAGCTTGTTTTGGGATCGCACGTCGAACAGGCGGGCTCCTACGTGGACGCGGACAGGCTGCGTTTTGATTTTTCTCATTTTTCGGCAATGACGCCTGAAGAAATAAAAAAGACGGAGGGCATCGTAAATGAGGAAATTGCTAAGGGGCTTGACGTGCGTACCGACATAATGAGTCTTGAGGACGCAAAAAAAAGCGGAGCCACCGCTCTCTTTGGGGAAAAATACGGAGAAGAGGTAAGGGTGGTTAGAATGGGCGATTTTAGCGCCGAGCTTTGCGGAGGAACCCACGTTTCCAACACAAGCGCGATTTCGCGCATGAAGATAATTTCTGAAAGCGGGGTGGCCGCGGGAGTGCGGCGTATCGAGGCGCTTACGGGCGACGGCCTCATAAGGTATTACGAAGAGGCCGAAGGCGATCTTAGGCGCGCGTCGGACGCCGCGAAAGCGGAGCCTGGAAAGCTTGCCGATAAAATCCTCGGGATGCGGGATGAGATAAGGGAGTTAAAAAGCGAAAACGAAAAGCTTAAAGCCAAGATCGCGAACAAGGCGGCGGATGGCGCGAAAGACAAGATTCAAGAAATAAACGGCGTGAGGATGCTTGCCATGGACGCGCCAGGCACGGACATGGGCGGCCTTAGAAATTTAGGCGACAGGCTTAAGGGCGAGTTTGGGGCGGACGTCGTGGTTCTTGCCTCCGAATCCGGCGGAAAGGCCGTCGTCGTCGCGATGGCGTCCGACGGCGCGGTGAAAAAGGGCGTGCACGCTGGAAACCTTATAAAAGAAATTGCTCCGCTCATTGGAGGCGGGGGCGGAGGCCGGCCAAATATGGCTCAAGCCGGCGGCGCGAATCCTTCGGGTGTGGGGGACGCGCTTTTAAAAGCGGCCGAAATTGTTAAAGAGCAGACGTCTCAGAAGTAGAAGCCTTGAGGAAAAAGCGCTTTGATAAACACATTGGAGGAATTGTTTTGAGAATAAATATTAGATTTTTGACTCTTGCGCTTTGCGCCGCAATGGCTTTTTTTGTTACGGGATGTTCCTCAAAGGACGATGCCTCAAGCGCGGATTCTTCAAACGCAAAAAAATCCGAAAGCGCATCGTCCTCAAGCGGGGACGCGTCCGACGGCGCCGCCATTGAGGATATAAATTACGCGGATTACGTAAGCATCGGAGGATATTCGTCGATCGAGCTTAAATCAAAAGACGTCGATTCACGTACGGAGTCACAGATTGCGTCGAACATAAAAAAAACAGGCAAATACGGCAAGCTTAAAAAAGGAAAGGTGAAATCGGGCGACGTAGTAAACATATACTACGTTGGAAAGATAGACGGCAAAAAGTTTGACGGCGGTTCCTGCACCAAAGAGGATACGCCTGACGGATACGATTTGGAGATCGGTTCGAACTCGTTTATCGACGGCTTTGAGGACGCGCTCATAGGAAAGAGCATTGGAAAGACCTGCGACATAAATGTAAATTTTCCCAAAAGCTATCCGCAGAATGAAGAGCTTGAGGGAAAGCCCGCGGTCTTTACCGTTACAATCAATTACAAGGCCAAGTGGCCAAAGCTTACTGACGAGTTTGTGGAGAAAAATTTCAAGGATTTTGAAGACGGATATAAAAACACCGCCGCCGACTACGCTAAATATGTCAGGAGCGGCGTTGTAGAGGATATGGCGTGGGAATATGTCTACGACCGGTCCAAGATAAAGGACTATCCTAAGGAAAGGCTTGAGGACGTCAAAACGCAGTATGTGACGCCCATCACGTATTACCTTAAGACGATGGGTTCGGATATAGACTCTTATTTGGACGCCATGGGAATGACGTCGGAAGATTTTGACAGGCAGGTGGACGGAAGCGCGAAAGAGGATTTGGGCAAGAGGCTGATATTTGAGGCTATCGCCGAAAAGGAAAACCTCAAGATAGAGGATTCGCAATACGAAAAAGTCCTTGGCAAGTATCTGGAGGAATATAAGGTCGATGATGAAATCGCGCTTGACGATTTGTTTAAGGAATATTACGGAGCGACGGCGGAAGTAATCATCAATAACGAAATCAATTACTCAAACGTGAAGAAGTTTCTCGCGGGCCGGGTAAAAGAGGTAGACGGATAATGAGCAAACCGATAGTCGCTATCGTCGGCCGCCCGAATGTGGGCAAGTCCACTCTTTTTAATATGGTGGCCGGCGCGAGGATAGCCATAGTTAAGGATACTCCGGGAGTCACTAGGGACAGGATATACGCGGACGCCTCATGGCTTGACTACACATTTACGATAATGGACACCGGGGGCATAGAGCCCGAAACGGACGATCAGATGTTTAGGGATATGCGCGAGCAGGCTCAGATGGCAATCGACATGGCCGACGTGGCGGTTTTGGTAACGGACGTGCGGCAGGGCCTGACGGACGCCGATTTCAAAGTTGCGGACATGCTGCGCAGGGCCAATAAAAAAACGGTGCTTGTCGTAAACAAAGTTGACAATTTTGATAAATACATGCCTTATGTATACGAATTTTACAATTTGGGGATAGGCGATCCGTATCCCGTTTCTTCCATTGGGAAATTGGGCATTGGCGAGATGCTTGACGCCGTGACGTCGCTTTTTGCCAAAGGCGGCGAAGAAGAGTATGACGACAGGCCGAGGGTTGCTATTGTAGGGAAGCCTAACGTAGGCAAATCGTCGATTATAAATAAGATTTTAGGCGAGAACAGGGTTATCGTCTCGGATGTGGCCGGCACCACTAGGGACGCCATAGACGCGTCCGTCGTCTGGCAGGGCAGGGAATACGTATTTATTGATACCGCGGGGCTTAGGCGCAAAAGCAGAATTAAGGAGGAAATTGAACGGTACAGCATACTCCGCGCCGTTTCAGCCGTTGAGAGGGCGGATGTGGCGGTGCTTGTCATCGACGCGGAGGAAGGCGTGACCGAACAGGACGCAAAAATCGCGGGCATTGCCCACGACCGTGGCAGGGGCATGGTTATAGCCGTCAATAAATGGGATGCCATCGAGAAGGACAACGGCACGGTAAAAAAATATACGAAAAGGATAAGAGAGGTACTTTCATTTTTGCCGTATGCCGAAATAGTTTTTATATCGGCACTTACCGGCCAGCGTTTTAAAAAGCTTTTTGACGTAATAGACGTTGTGGTTCAAAACCATTCGCTTCGCATCTCGACCGGCGTCTTGAACGAGATACTGGCCGAAGCTCTCGCGCTGCAGCAGCCGCCGTCCGACAAGGGGCGCAGGCTTAAGGTCTATTATATGACGCAAGTCGGAATAAAGCCGCCGACGTTCGTCGTCTTCGTGAATGATAAAAAGCTTATGCATTTTTCCTATATACGCTATCTGGAAAATAAGTTAAGGGAGGCTTTTGGGTTTTCGGGAACTCCTTTAAAGTTCATAATACGCGAGCGGAGGGAAAAATAGGAGGTTTGACATGCTTGAAAATTTGCCTTGCCTTATTGTCGGATATTTTTTCGGATGCATCTCAAGCGGATATATAGTGGGGAAGTTTTTCCATATGGACATAAGAAACAGCGGCAGCGGCAGCGCCGGAGCCACAAATGTCCTCCGTATTTTGGGGAAAGTCCCCGCCATTATTACTTTTTTAGGAGATTTTATCAAAGCCGCCGTTCCCATATTCGTTTTTAGATTTGCTATTTGTTCGTCTGATGGCTGGTATCTTCCATGCTTGTACATGGGGCTTGGCGTCGTTTTAGGGCATAATTATCCATTTTATTTGAAATTCAGGGGCGGAAAGGGGATTGTCGTTACGGCGGCTGTTGTTTTTTCAACCGCGCATCCGATTGTCGTGCCCATAGGCCTTGCCATATTTGTCGCGGTTGTGGCTATTTCAAAATATGTTTCTTTAGGGTCGCTTTTTGTGGCGTGGTATATACCCGCGAACACCGTTTTATTTTATCGTGGCGACGCGATGTTCGCGCATATGATGGCGGTAAGCCTTGTTTTTACCGCCCTTGCGTATTTTCAGCACAGACAAAATATTGTGAGGCTTGTGCGCGGCACCGAAAATAAGCTTGGCGGAAAAAAGAGGAATGATTTGGAGGAAGAAAATGAGTAAGGTCAGTTTTTTGGGAGCGGGCAGCTGGGGCACCGCGTTGGCGGTAATGCTTGCCAAGAATGGCCATGAGGTTGCCATGTGGTCGGCGGTTGAGTCCGAAATCGACATGCTAAGAAAATACCGCGAACACAAGGACAGGCTTCCTGGAGTGAAGCTTCCGCCATCGGTTGAGATAGTCGATGATTTAAAGGAAGCGTGCGTCGGATATGATCTTATTGTGTTTTCAGTCGCGTCGCCATATGTCAGGGACACCGCGAGAAAGGCGGCGGCGTTTGTGCCGGACGGCCAGCGTATTGTAAATGTGGCAAAGGGTATAGAAGAGTCTACCTTGATGACGCTTCGCGACATTATATTGGACGAAATGCCCAATGTGGACGTCGGCGTGCTTTCCGGGCCAAGCCATGCGGAGGAGGTGTCCATAGGCATGCCTACTACCGTAGTGGTAGGAGCCCAAAATGAGGATACGGCGTCCGCGGTACAGGAAATATTTATGAATGATACATTCAGAGTATATATAAGTCCGGACATTATAGGGATAGAGCTTGGCGGAGCCATAAAAAACGTGATTGCGCTTGCCGCGGGCGTGTGCGACGGTTTAGGGTTTGGAGACAATACCAAGGCCGCGCTTATAACAAGGGGCATTGCCGAGATAGCGCGGCTTGGCGTTGCCATGGGCGGAAAACTCGAAACGTTTTGCGGCCTGTCGGGCATCGGAGATTTGATAGTGACTTGCACATCCACGCATAGCCGAAATCATAACGCGGGATGTCTTATAGGACGGGGAAAGACAATGAAGGAGGCCATGGATGAGGTAAATCAGGTCGTGGAGGGCGTCTACTCGGCAAAAGCGGCATACAGGCTTTCAAAAAAGTACGGCGTTTCCATGCCCATAGTGGAGCAGGTGAATAAAGTGCTTTTTGAAGATCTTCCCGCAACCGAGGCGATAAAAAATCTGCTTACGAGGGATAAATGCAACGAATATCCCGAGATTGGATGGATGGAATAAATCCGGAGATTGATTATGAGAAGACTGGCGCTAAGCGACGACGTCCTTTTGTCCATAGAAAAGCCCGCGAGGTATATCGGCGGGGAGACAAATATGGTGGAAAAAGACCCGGAAAGCGTGGACATACGCTTCTGCATGTGCTTCCCGGACGTGTATGAAATCGGCATGTCCCATCTGGGAATTCAAATAATATACGATATGCTCAACAGGCGGGACGACGTTTATTGCGAAAGGACGTATTCTCCATGGCCGGATCTGCACGGCATCATGAAAAGGGAGAATATCCTTTTGTTTGCGCTGGAGAGCCAGGACAATGTAAGGGATTTTGATTTTTTGGGCATTACCCTGCAATATGAAATGTGCTACACAAACGTGCTTCAAATACTTGATTTGTCGGGAATCGCGCTGTACGCGGCCGAGAGGGGCATGGACGAGCCTTTTGTGATAGGCGGTGGCCCGTGTGCCTACAATCCGGAGCCTGTCGCCGATTTTTTCGATATATTTTACATAGGCGACGGGGAAACCGTATATTTTGAATTGATGGATAGATACAAGGAATGGAAAAGGACTGGCGCGGACAGGACGTCCTTTCTTAAGTCGGCCGCAAAAATTCCTGGAATCTACGTTCCCGCCTTCTATGAGCCGGGGTACGATATTAACGGCGTTCTTTGTTCGTTTGAGCCGACTGTTTCCGAAGCGCCCGCAAAGGTTTTAAAGCAGACAGTGTCTGACATGTCGGATACGTTTTATCCGTCAAAGCCGCTCGTTCCGTACGTCAAGGCGACTCAGGAAAGGGCCGTACTTGAAATACAGAGGGGATGCATAAGGGGGTGCCGATTTTGCCAGGCGGGCATGCTTTATCGCCCGATAAGGGCAAGAAGTTTGGATTTTTTAAAGAAGAAGGCGGAAGAGATTATTAAATCGACTGGATACGATGAAATCTCTTTAAGTTCGCTAAGCTCAAACGATTATGAAAAGCTGCCGGAGCTGGTGTATTGGCTTATTGAAAGGTTTGGCGGCGAGGGCGTAAACATTTCGCTTCCTTCGCTTCGAATAGACGCTTTCGCGCTGGACGTAATGTCGAAAGTTCAGGACGTAAGGAAAAGCAGCATAACGTTCGCGCCCGAGGCGGGTACGCAGCGCATGCGCGACGCGATTAACAAAGGCCTTGGGGAAGATGACATTTTAAATGGCGCGAGGGAAGCTTTTAAGGCGGGGTGGAGCCGCGTCAAGCTGTATTTTATGCTTGGGCTGCCGGGGGAAACTTATGACGACGTGGAGGGAATAGCAAGTCTTTCAGATAAGATTGCCGGGGAGTTTTACGCGGCCTCAAACGAAAAGCGGGCCAAAAGGCCCGGCATAGTGGCAAGTACGTCCGTTTTCGTGCCAAAGCCTTTTACGCCGTTTCAATGGTCTTCTATGGACACCATGGAGCAGATTGACGGCAAGCGCGATTTTTTGCTAAAAAAGATAAATGGACAGCCTCACGGCAAATGCATCAAGTACAATTGCCATGACGCGGCCATGTCGGAAATAGAGGGAGTTTTGGCGAGGGGAGACAGGCGTCTTTCCAAAGTTGTAAGGCGGGCATACGAAAGCGGGTGTATTTTTGACGCGTGGTCGGAGCATTTCAGATATGAGAAATGGGTTAAGGCTTTTGAGGAATGCGGCCTTGAAATGGAATTTTATACCGCGAGGGAGAGGGGAGAGGACGAGCTTTTTCCTTGGGATTTCATAGATATCGGAGTTACGAAGGATTTTTTATTTGACGAATATAAAAAGTCAAAGGCACAAGAGACTACGCAAAACTGCAGGGTCAAATGCGCGGGATGCGGCGCGGCACGATTTAAATGCGGCATATGTGTGGAGGACGGCAGGGGTGAAGGCCAGGATTAAATTTTCAAAAACGGGAACAATGCGTTTTATCGGGCATCTTGATGTAATGAGATATTTTCAAAGGGCCTTTCGCAGGGCGGGCGTTAAGGCCTCTCTTAGCAAGGGTTTTTCGCCGCATCCGGTCATGTCGTTTGCGTCTCCTTTGGGAGTGGGGCTAAGCAGCGACGCCGAATATCTGGATGTTGCTCTTGACAAGGCCGACGAGCCGCGCGTCATGATTGAAAAGATAAATGCCCAGTTGAACGACGAGATTGTTGTAAGGGATTTCACGTTTTTGTCGGACGACGCTGCGCCGTCGATGTCGGCGCTTGCGGCGTGCGACTACCTTGCGGCGTTAAAGCCCGGAAAAGGGAGCGCGCTTTCGGACGACGCGTTTTTAAGCGGGAAGCTTAAAGGTTTTCTTTCCCTTGATAAAATTGAAATAGAAAAGAATACGAAAAGCGTAAAAAGGCGCGTGGACATACGGGACAATATTTATTACGCGGCGGGAAGCGTCGCGGAATTTGAAGAA
>CAZTVO010000076.1:0-9915 GCA_964617075.1 uncultured Jutongia sp. | reverse complement strand
GTCTTAAATTTTGTGAATGCTATAAAAAATTTTAACTATTTTGTAACAGATTTGCATTTAAGTTGCATATTTTTTACGCTGCGCATGAAAACATAGGCAATTTTGCCCATGAAAACCTCGAATATTTGTCTGAAATTATCTAAAATGCACAGCATATTTGACCTTTAATCTGCTGAAAAATTTTTTTGGGGCTAAACGGGGTTGAAATCGAATTGTGGAATGGTATAATTTATTACACAAATGTTAAAGAGTGTTTTAAAAAATGTTTCAAAACCTTTCTCTAGGATTGCCGCCGTACCGACTTTGGCGCGTCTTTCAATCCGGGTTTTGATATCAGGAGGTTTATATGATTCTAAAAAAACTCGCGATGGCGGCGCCTGCCGCGCTTGCCCTTGCTTTGTTCTGCGCAAGGCCGGCGTTTGCCGACGCCGACGTTTATTCACAGGAAGAGGCCGCCGCTTACGCGGCGGATGAAAATGTTTCGGACGCAAAAGAGGAGCAGGCGCCGCCTGCCGACGCCGAAGCGGAGCCTGAAAAAGCAGACGATTTGGACGACGCGTCTGACGCCGGGGATGACGGACAAAAAAATGAGCCGTCAAAAGCTAAGGGAGGAAAAAGCCAAAAGTCTAATAAAAAATCCCAAAAGGCGGTTAAAGGCAGCGCAAGCCTTAGGCTTATGTCAAGCATAATCAATTGCGAGGCGGGCGGAGAGCCTTTCCAGGGAAAGATCGCGGTAGGGATTGTTATAATGAACAGGGTCAAGTCGGACAGGTATCCCGATACCATTAAAAAGGTTTTGTACCAGAGGGGGCAGTTTTCGCCGGTAAGAAACGGGATGCTTAAAAAGAAGCTCGCGGAATATGACGCGGGAAAAACCCGCTCAAGACAGTGGAAAAGCTGCATGAAGGCGGCAAGAAAAGTGCTCTCTGGACAGCGTGCCATCACATACAGAGGAAAGACAAAGAACATGCGCGGATTCTACTTTTTCAGCGTGACGCTTAGAGGCGCCAAGTTTAGGTTGGGAGGGCATAAGTTCAAATAAAAAAGGGGCGAAGGAAAAAAATTTTCCTTCGCTCCTTTTTGCGCGTGGAAGGGACATGCCGATAAAAATTTGTGCTTTTATATTTCAATATAGTATGCTACAATGATTTGGGATTGGCGTGGACTTCCCGTTTTGCGGCGGCGCGAAAGAAACAGGAATGGAGGAAGAATAAATTTGAGCGGTCCATTTGATAAGGCGGAAGGCACGGCGGGCGCCAGCGGCGCCGTATCGCGCAATTTCATAGAAAATATAATTGACAAAGACATTGCACAGGGAAGATGCGAGAAGGTGGTTACCAGGTTTCCGCCGGAGCCGAACGGCTACCTGCACATAGGCCACGCTAAGTCGATTATATTAAACTCCGGGATTGCCAAAGAGTATGGCGGCGTTTTCCATTTGAGGTTTGACGACACGAATCCCATGAAGGAAAAATCGGAATTTGTAGATTCAATCATAGAGGACGTCCGGTGGATATGCGGCGATTTGGATTCCGACATGATTTTTTACGCGTCGGAGTATTTCGACGTAATGTACGACTGCGCCATAAAGCTTATAAAAAAAGGCAAGGCTTTCGTGTGCGACCTTTCTCCCGATGAGATTAGGGAATACAGGGGAACCCTAAAAGAGCCCGGCAGGGACAGCCCGTACAGGAACCGTTCGGTTGAGGAAAATCTTGACCTCTTTAGGCGCATGCGCGAAGGCGAGTTCGAGGATGGCTCAAAAGTGCTGCGCGCCAAGATAGACATGGCGTCCCCAAACATAAACATGCGCGACCCGATTTTGTACAGAGTCGCCAGAAGCGGACACCACAACACGGGCGACAGCTGGTGCATATACCCAATGTATGATTTCGCCCACCCGATAGAGGACGCCGTAGAGGGCGTCACCCATTCCATCTGCACGCTGGAATTTGAGGATCACAGGCCGCTCTACGACTGGGTGGTGCGCGAGCTTGAGTTTGAGCATCCGCCAAAGCAGATAGAGTTCGCGAAGCTGTATCTTACCAACGTGGTGACCGGCAAAAGATATATAAAAAAGCTTGTCGAGGACGGCACGGTGGACGGCTGGGACGACCCTAGGCTTGTTACCATAGCGGCGCTTAGGAGGCGCGGCTTTACGCCCGAGTCAATACGTATGTTTATGGAGCTTTCGGGCGTTTCCAAAGCGCAAAGCTCCTCCGACTACGCGATGCTGGAGTATTGCATTAGGGAGGATTTAAAGCCAAAGAGCCTAAGGATGATGGCCGTGCTTGATCCGGTAAAGCTTGTCATTACGAATTATCCCGAGAACGAGATTGAATATCTGGACGTGCCGAACAATCCCGAGAACGAGGAGATGGGCACGCGCAAGGTTCCCTTCGGAAGGGAGCTTTATATCGACAGGGAAGATTTTAAGATAGACCCTCCGCGCAAATATTTCAGGCTGTATCCTGGAAACGAAGTGAGGCTTATGGGGGCCTATTTTGTCAAATGCACCGGATATGACGTCGATGAAGACGGAGCGGTAAGCAAAGTGTACTGCACATACGATCCGGCCACCAGGAGCGGAAGCGGCTTTAACGCCAGAAAGGTCAAGGGAACCATCCACTGGGTATGCGCCGATTCCGCTAAAAAGGCGGAGGTGCGGCTGTATGAAAATATTGTGGATGAAAAAAAGGGAGTGTACGGCGAGGACGGCGAGATCAATATAAATCCCAATTCGCTGACTGTAATGGAAAACAGCTACGTCGAGCCGGCTCTGTCGCAGGCCGAGGCGCCGGCCAGCTTCCAATTTGTAAGGCACGGGTATTTTTGCGTTGATTCGAAGAATTCGTCGAAGGATCATTTGGTATTTAACAGAATTGTTTCATTAAAGAGTTCATATCGACCAGAATAAGGAGGAATTAAGATGAGTTTATTTTCCGGACTTGAGAAGTTTGGGCTTGGAAAGCTTGAAAAGATGGAGGTTTTTGAGGAATCTGCGAAGAAGGACGACGCGAATGGAGCTTCCGACCGCCAGGCTTCGGCAAAGCCGCAGGTAAAGGAGGAGGAGCTGCTTTTCGACAAAAGCTACGAGTGTCCGGTGTGCGGCGCCGAGTTTACGTCAAAAATGATCCGCACGGGCAGGGTAAAGCTTGTTTCGCAGGATACCGACCTGCGTCCCAAGCATCAGCCGGTCGATTCTTTGAAATATGACGCGATAGCGTGCCCGAAGTGCGGATATGCCGCGCTCAGCAGGTATTTCAAATACGTCACGGACGCGCAGTCTGATTTGATAAAGAACAACATTTCAAACAATTTCAAAGGGCTTCCGCCCGCGGGCGCGACATATACGTACGACGACGCCATAGAGCGCCATCAGCTCGCGCTTGCCAACGCGGTAGTCAAAAAGGCCAAAACTAGCGAGAAGGCTTATACGTGCCTTAAAACGGCGTGGCTCTACCGAGGAAAGGCGGAATCGCTGGACAAAAGTTTGCCTGACTACGAAAAGGTTGCGGGCGAGTGCGCGAAAGAGGAGCGTTCCCTCATCGAAAACGCGTACGACGGCTTTTCGACCGCCTTTTCAAACGAGGATTTTCCTATGTGCGGAATGGACGAGCTGACGGTTACCTATATCATGGCCGATCTTGCAAGGCGGATTGGGAAATTTGAGGAGGCAAGCAGGCACGTTTCCAAGATACTTACGTCCAGAGAGGCAAGCGAGCGCATAAAGGACAAGGCGCGAGACATAAAAGAGCTTATAAACGAGGGCAAAAAGTAGACCGGGGACGGGCGCGGGCCGCTCGGCGGGGTTTTCCCGTCGGGCGGCTTTTTTTTTGCGCGCGGCCGTTGTGCGCGCTCATAAAGGCATGAAAATTAGAAATAGTTAGAAAAAAAGAGAAAAAAGAAGAAAAAGGCTTAGAATTTCTATTTTATGGACAGAATCCGGCTTCAAGCCTATTGCACAAAATTCCCAAATGCAATATATTATGGTCATGGTTAGCACTCAAACAAAACGAGTGCTAGTAAAAGAGTTTGAAAAAGGAGGACATACATTATGAAGTTATCACCATTAGGAGACAGGGTCGTTTTAAAGCAGTTTGAAGCTGAAGAAACCACCAAATCGGGAATAGTTCTTCCAGGCAACGCGCAGGAGAAGCCTCAGCAGGCCGAAGTAATCGCGGTCGGCCCAGGCGGCGTGGTCGACGGCAAGGAGGTCGTCATGCAGGTGAGCGTTGGCGACAAGGTCATCTATTCAAAATATTCAGGCACGGAGGTCAAGCTTGACGACGAGGAGTACATAGTCGTTCGTCAAAACGACATAGTTGCGAAGGTGGAGGACTAGGCGGCGAAACGCGGCACATTGATGCCTCGACATATCCGATAATAAGAATGGAGGAATAATAATTATGGCAAAAGAGATTAAATTCGGCGCGGAGGCAAGGGCGACGCTTGAGACGGGCGTCAACAAGCTTGCCGATACTGTAAAGGTTACGCTAGGACCAAAGGGAAGGAACGTTGTTCTTGACAAGTCCTACGGCGCTCCTCTTATCACGAACGACGGCGTTACGATCGCCAAGGACATTGAGCTTGAGGACGGCTTTGAGAATATGGGCGCGCAGCTCGTTAAGGAAGTTGCCACAAAGACTAACGATGTGGCGGGCGACGGAACCACGACAGCTACGGTCCTCGCTCAGGCGATGGTAAACGAGGGCATGAAAAACCTCGCCGCGGGCGCCAATCCGATTATTCTGCGCAAAGGCATGAAGAAGGCGTGCGACTGCGCGGTCAAGTCTATAGCGTCTATGGGCTCTAAGGTGAACGGAAGGGATCAGATTGCGAAGGTTGCCTCAATTTCGGCGGGCGACGAGTCGGTCGGAGAGATGGTTGCGGACGCGATGGAGAAAGTTTCAAACGATGGCGTCATAACCATTGAAGAGTCAAAGACCATGATGACCGAGCTTGATCTTGTCGAGGGAATGCAGTTCGACAGGGGGTACGTATCGGCGTACATGGCGACGGATATGGACAAGATGGAGGCAAATCTCGACAATCCTTACATACTCATTACAGACAAGAAGATTTCCAATATTCAAGAGATTCTGCCTCTTTTGGAGCAGGTAGTGCAAAGCAGCGCGAAGCTTTTGATTATCGCTGAGGACGTCGAGGGCGAGGCTCTTACGACTCTTGTAATCAACAAGCTGAGGGGAACGTTTAACGTAGTGGCGGTCAAAGCTCCGGGCTATGGCGACAGAAGGAAGGAAATGCTTGAGGACATAGCCATTCTTACGGGCGGCACTGTAATCTCCGAGGAGGTTGGACTTGACCTTAAGGACGCCACCCTCGATCAGCTTGGACGCGCCAAGTCAGTTAAGGTGCAGAAGGAAAATACCGTCATAGTGGACGGCGCAGGCGACAAGGACGCTATTTCCGCAAGGATTGCGCAGATCAAGACGCAGATAGGCGAGACGACGTCCGACTTCGACAAGGAAAAGCTCCAGGAGAGGCTTGCGAAGCTTGCCGGCGGAGTTGCCGTAATCCGCGTCGGCGCGGCTACCGAAACCGAGATGCAGGAGGCGAAGCTTCGCATGGAGGACGCTCTGGCCGCTACGAGGGCTGCCGTGGAGGAAGGAATCATAGCGGGCGGCGGATCCGCGTACATCCATGCCTCAAAGGAAGTCGAAAAACTTGCGTCGACTCTTGAGGGAGATGAAAAGACCGGAGCCAATATTCTTCTAAAGGCTCTCGAGGCGCCTTTGATGACTATCGCGGGCAATGCCGGACTTGAGGGAGCCGTAATAGTAAACAACGTGCGCGAGTCAGAAGAGGGCATGGGCTTTAACGTGCTCACAGAAGAGTATTCCGACATGGTAAAGGCTGGCATCGTCGATCCCGTCAAGGTCACAAGGAGCGCGCTTCAGAACGCGACAAGCGTTGCGTCTACGCTTCTTACCACGGAATCGGTAGTGTCTACCATAAAGGAAGAGGCTCCTGCGATGCCTGCGGGCGGCGGAGCGAATATGGGAATGATGTAACAGCAAAAAATAACGTTTGCCGCCAGGCTGCGCGGCGGCGAAAAAGGCGGGGGACGCCGCGGGGGTGCATCTGCATCTTCGCGCGTCTCCCGTCTTTTTTATGGCGCGCTTCGCATAAAAAAATCTTGAATTATGCAATGTTTTGTTTTAGAATGGTCTAATAACAAAAAGGGGTATGAATTACCGCTTTTGCAAAGGAGCAGATTCTGCCATGAAAGAGCGGATTGCGTATGTAGACGCGGCAAAAGGGCTTAGCATACTTATGATCGCGCTTGGACACATAACGAAGATAGCAAATCCTGTCGACTGTTTCATGTCCTCGTTTAAAGTCTCGATATTCTACATAATATCTGGTTTTTTGATGTCATATTCAGGTTCCGTTCTGGAGCGCGATTTTAAGGAGTTTACAGGCAGAATTATAAAAAGTCTTGTAGTTCCATACTGTATTTTCAGCGCGGGAGGCGCGGCGTTTAAGACTCTTTGCGCTTTTTTGAAGCATGGCTCCGCAGGCGAGGTTTTTTCGGTATTTGCCGTAAATGCCCTTGACGCCGTTTTTTTGAAGGGCATAAATTCCATGTGGTTCATTCCCACGCTTTTTATTGGGGAAATAGTTTTCTTTGCCCTAGTAAGGGCTGGCTGCGCTGTCAAGGCGCTGTACGCGGTATTTGGGGTTTTTGCGGTAACGCTTGCCAACATATGCACTGACGCGCTGTCGGGCGCGATGGGCTCAGGATTGGCCTACGGAATACTTGAGAGGCTTATAAATACGGCGGGAAAGAGCCTGGCGGCGGCGTGGTTTATAGGCGCAGGGTATCTTTTCTATATTTTCTACAGGCGGATTGAGGACATGAACGTGAAGCTTGCCGCGGGGGTTCTGCTTTCCGCCATAAATCTTGTTCTTTCCCAAATCAATACCGGTGTCGACTTCAATCTCATGGACGAGGGCAGCCGGCCTTATCTGTTCTACATAAGCGGACTGATTGGAAGCGCGGGTGCGATAATGCTTTTGGACGTCGCTTCGTCTCACATAAAGCTTACGTTTCTTGACTATTGGGGCAAAAATTCACTTATAGTGATGTGTACGCATACCGTTTTCGGGATGAGGACGGTTGCGTTTGAAGGCTGGAAAAAGGTCGGATATATACCCAACGTCGGAAATTTCGAATATATCGTGGAATGCCTTGCGGTACTTGCCATATTGCTGCTTATCGAATATACGATAGTCGAGATGATAAATAAGAGGTTTCCATTCTTGATAGGCAAAACGGCCGATGGCGGGCGCGCGTAGATTTTGCTTTTCCGATGCGTTTAAAAGGCGGCAGCGGCTGCCGCGCGGCTATCCATACGGCGGACGCTCCCGGATTTTAACGCGCTCCACATAAAACGAAAGGACTTGGTTAAAAATGGAAGAACTGTACTCGGAAACATACGTAAAGGCAAAACCCACCTTGAAGCGCACGCTTATAAGGGTGGGGCTTTTTGTGCTGCTGTTTGTGCTTCTCGCGGCGGCCATGCTTTTGATGAATCCGCTCTTTTTGTTCGTGGCGATTGCGGCGGACGGAGCCATCATACTTTTCATGCCGAAAAAAAATATCGCGTACGAATATGTATTCGTTGACGGCCAGATCGATTTCGACTGCATAATAGGCGACAACAAGCGCAAGCATAAGAAAAGGACAGATATGGATAAAATAGACTTGATTGCGCCGATAGACTATCCGGAACTTAACAGATACGCCAATTTGCCTCTGACCGATTTTTCGTCGGGATACGGCAAGGGGGATTTTATCGCCATAGTGCGTTCCGACGGCGGACAGGAAAGGATTAAGTTTACTCCCGATGAAAAGCTTATAGAGAATATGAAGTATAAGGGCAGGAGCAAGATTAAATGTTGACGTCAGAAGGCAAGATAGGAGGATAAATAATATGGGCAAGATTATTGGCGAGGGCATTACATTTGACGATGTTCTTTTAGTTCCGCAGTACTCCGAGGTCATTCCAAACCAGGTGTCGCTTGAAACAAACCTGACCAAGACCATCAAGCTAAATATACCGATGATGAGCGCCGGCATGGATACCGTCACGGAATTTCGCATGGCGATTGCTATGGCCAGGCAGGGCGGAATAGGCATAATTCACAAAAATATGTCGATTGAGGCTCAGGCGGACGAGGTAGACAAAGTCAAGCGTTCGGAAAACGGCGTAATTACCGAGCCCTTTTATTTATCTGCGGAAAATACCCTTGAAGACGCCAATAATCTTATGGCTAAATTTAGGATTTCGGGAGTCCCCATTACGGAGGGAAAGAAGCTTGTTGGCATAATTACCAACCGCGATTTAAAGTTTGAAACCGATTTCACAAAGAAAATAAAGGAGTCCATGACATCTGAGGGGCTTATCACGGCACATCAGGGCATTACGCTTGACGAAGCAAAAAAGATACTTGCCAAGTCGCGAAAGGAAAAGCTTCCGCTCGTAGACGACGAAGGCAACCTTACGGGGCTTATCACTATAAAGGATATTGAGAAGCAGATAAAATATCCCCTTGCGGCGAAAGACTCGCAGGGAAGGCTTTTATGCGGAGCGGCCGTAGGGGCGACCGCAAATATTTTGGAGCGCGTCGACGCCCTTGTGGCAAAGCATGTGGACTGCATTGTAATAGACACGGCGCACGGGCACAGCGCGAATGTGCTTAGGGCGGTCAAGATGGTAAGGGACGCGTATCCGGATCTGCAAATTATAGCGGGCAACGTCGCGACGGGGGCGGCGGCTAAGGATCTTATAAAAGCCGGCGCCGACTGCGTGAAGGTAGGAATAGGCCCGGGTTCGATTTGCACCACGCGTGTAGTCGCGGGAATAGGCGTACCCCAGATTACCGCAATTATGGACTGTTACGAGGCCGCCAAAAAATATGACATTCCGGTTATTGCCGATGGCGGCATAAAATATTCCGGAGATATGACAAAAGCCATAGCGGCTGGCGCGAGCGTGTGCATGATGGGCAGCATATTCGCGGGCTGCGATGAAAGTCCTGGAACGTTTGAGCTGTTCCAGGGCCGCAAATACAAGGTATACCGGGGCATGGGCTCCATAGCGGCAATGGAAAATGGAAGCAAGGACAGATATTTTCAATCCGACGCGAAAAAGCTTGTGCCCGAGGGAGTGGAAGGAAGGGTCGCGTATAAAGGCACAGTGGAAGATACGGTATTCCAGCTTATGGGCGGCATACGTTCCGGCATGGGATACTGCGGAGCGCCCGATATAAGGACCCTTCAGGAAACAGGCCAGTTTGTCAAGATTTCGGCCGCGGCTCTTAGGGAAAGCCATCCGCATGACATACATATCACAAAGGAAGCTCCAAACTACAGCGTCGCGGACGACTAGAAGATATTAAAAATGGCCGGGAAGAAAAAAATAAAAAAACCGATCGCGATATCCTTGGCCGCGGCCGCGGCGGCCATTGCGGTTTTGGCGGGTTTGTACGCGGCTGTAGGATATTTAAAAAATAAGGACGATTCGCCCAAAACTAATGGCGGAGCCGGTGGAATCGACTACGCGATGTACGATGTGAAGCGGCCAAAGATAAAGGAAATGCTTCTTACAAAAAACGCCAATTCAAGGCCAGGGATCGAGCTTAAATCCATAAAGGGCATAGTCGTCCATTACACGGCGAACCCGGGGACTGACGCAAAGGCAAACAGGAATTATTTTGAAAGCCGCAAAGCCGAGCCGGATCTTAGCGAAAATAAGGTGAGCAGCCACTATATAATAGGCCTTGACGGCGACATTGTGCAGTGCATTCCCTTAAATGAGATTGCGTACGCGTCAAATAAAAGAAATTCCGACACTGTATCGATAGAATGCTGCCAGCCCGGGAAAA
>CAZTVO010000075.1:0-10251 GCA_964617075.1 uncultured Jutongia sp. | reverse complement strand
TTGCTGAGACATTTTCTCTTGTGGTTTATTGAGACATTATCACTTGTGGTTTATAAATTTTTTCGCTTTGTGAATTTCGATGATTGACTTTTTAGTGAATTTGTGATAAACTATTGCTAATGCAGGGGCAGAATTGCGTCAAAAGATACAGCAGATTCATCTTACTATATGCAACGAAAGGAACAGGTGAAAAATGAGCCAAGCAGATATAATCAAAGTAAAGAAGTCCGTTGACAAAAACATAGGCAACAGAGTAAAGGTTCGCGCGAACCGCGGCAGACATAAGATTGACGTGACAGAGGGCATCATATTCGAGACTTATCCGAGCATATTCCTCATCCAGGTCGAGAATAAGTTCGACGACGCCGTTCACACAATTTCCTTCAGCTATAAGGACGTCCTGACCAAGGACGTGCAGATGCAGCTAATATAGCCTCCTTTTTCGGCGAAAGCCGGGATAGAACGGGGTTTCTGCAAACGCTACTGCAGAAACCCTTTTTTTATTATATAATCATTGAGACTTTCGTGCCCACTCCTTCCCTCGTCTTTATCTTTAGCGTACCGCCAAGGGAATTTATATTATGGTTTATCACGTCCATGCCAACGCCGCGCCCCGAATAGTCGTTCGGATGCTCCGTCGTGCTTACGCCGCTCGCCGCGAGCAGGCCCAGTATCTCCTCGTCGGTATATTGTTCCGCGGGCTTTTTAAGCAGTTTGTGTTTGGCGGCGCTTTTTAAAACGGCCTTCTTGTCGACGCCCGCCCCGTCGTCCTCGACCGTTATCTCAATCTTTCCGTCCGCGCCGGAAAACGTAAGCCTTATCATGCCCATAGGCGGCTTGCCCATCTCCTCCCGCGTCTCCATGTCCTCTATCCCATGATCCACCGCGTTCCTTATGACGTGTACAAGAGCGCTTGAAATCTTTTCCCGCTTGGACTTGTCTACAAGCGTGTCCTCTCCCATCACGTTAAGCTTGACAGGTTTTTTTAGGCTCTTAGACATTTCATCCACCAAAAGCTCCATCTTCTTGGCCATGGCGGAAAAGTCGGTTTTCGTAAGCCTTTCTACGACGTTTGACAGCTCCATGCCTATATCGTTAAATTTGACCAAATCTGCGTGCGCCACCTCAACCGGCTCGTCTCCGTCAAACCTTTTCTCTATATCGGTCAAAAGCAGATTGTAATGCCTGATTGCCGTGTATACGGCGTCTATGTCCTTCTGCTTTACCAAAACAACGTTTTCGTTCTTTGACTCAAACGGCTTTTTAGGCTCTTCTTTTTTAGCGTCCCCGTCCTTAGCCGCCTTTTTTTCGACGTCCCCCGAGGCGCTTGGAATATAATATACCTGCCTCTTGCCGCGTATGTACACGTCAGGCTCCGAATCCGCCTCTTCCGTCCCGCGCCCAAAATCCTCGCTTGGAGACTTGTCCTTGTATTCGGCCTTTGCCCTTTCCGTATAATCCTTTATCTTTACCTCAAGCTCCGTATGTCCCTCAAACAGCGGCTCTCCCTTCACGAGCTTTTCCATCTCGTCTGAAACGAAGCCGATATAGCCGTTTAGCAATTTGTCAAAACCGGCTTTGTCCGTAATTTCGATTTTATTGTTCCTGTAAAAATACAGCAGGCTCTCGAACGTCCTGCTCAGCGCGGCTATGGGATCCAAAAGCATCATTGTGGAGTCGGCCTTTAGGGTATGTATCGCGCGAAACACCTTTTTTACAAAATCAATGTCGTACGCGTCGTCGTCCTCATACTCGCTTATGGCTTCGCGCAGCTCGCCAATCAAGGCGCTGCCCTCTTCGTAAAAAATCTCAACCATAGAATCCATAAATGACTTATCTCCCCCGCTTTTTACGTATAATGTATCTGCTTCTGCACCTTGTTGAAAATCTCGATCATGTCGGGGTCAAACCTCTTCCCCGCCTCCGACTGCATTATTTTCAAACTGTCGCTGTTTGAATACGCCCTCCTATAGCGCTTGTCGTGGTTTAGCGCGTCATAGACGTCTATTATCGCCATAATGCGCGCCGAAATCGGTATCTCTTCGCCCTTAAGGCCGTATGGATACCCCGTTCCGTCCCAGTTTTCATGGTGGTACCTGGCAATGTCAATCGCCATGTTTACAAGCTCGTTCCTGTCTTCCTTTTTGTATATCTCCTCCAGATGGGTGGCGCCTATTTCCGTATGCGTCTTTATTATCTTCCATTCTTCGTCGCTGAGTTTGCCCTCTTTTAAAATTATGCTGTCCCTTATCGCAAAATTTCCGATGTCGTGCAGCTGAGACGCCAGCTCTATACAGTCAACGAAGCTATTCGTTACTTCTTTGTCAAACTTCGGAGAAAGCTGCAGCCCTAACGCGAGCAGCCTGCAGTTTGTGCCAAGCACTCCCAGATGGCCCTTGTCGTTGTCGTACCTGGATTCGAGAAGGCTTGCCAGCGCGTAGAACACGTTCTTTTGCTCCTCCGTAATCCTTTGCACCTGCGAATTTATCATCTTGTGCAGCTTTTTGTTGTAGGCCTCAAGCTCCTGCTGCATCTTGTAGACTTTTATGTGGGTATTGACCCTAAGAGTAACCTCTTCCTTTTCAAACGGCTTCGCGATGTAGTCGACGGCGCCAAGCTTAAATCCCTTTATCTTGTCCTCTACCGAATCCAGGGCGGATATAAATATTATGGGTATGTCCCTCGTCTTTACGTCGGCTTTCAACATGGAACAGAACTCAAAGCCGTCCACATCGGGCATCGACACGTCAAGCAAAATAAGCTGGGGCATCTTCTGGCTTATCGCCGCCTGCGCCTGCTTCACGCTTATCACGGGCCTGGGTGTATATCCTACGGATTTTATCATCTCGGACAGAATTACAAGATTTGTGGACACGTCGTCCACAATGAGGATGTTCGGCTGCTTGTCCGCGTTCGCCATTGCCATGTTCATCACCGCCTTCTCCGTTTAGGCACCGCCGCTTCATTCCCTTTCGGCCATAAATTCGTCTATCGCCTCTTTAAGCTCCTCGTACTGCTTTATGGCGGCCTCGTGATCCCCCTTCCTGACCGTCATCTGAAGCCTGAAGGCCTTGCGTTTCAGATTCATCGCGTCCGACGCGACAAGCGTCTTGATGTTTTCCGCGAACGCGTTGGCGCGCTCCCAGTTTTCCATCTCGATGCATATGACGAGCTTCTCCATGTTCTCGCCTATCTCTTTTATATTTTCATCCGATCCCAAGACGTAAAGCTCCCCGTCCTCTTCCTCGTCGTCAAGCGAAAAGTTTCCGAAATTGAACGAATAGGCGTTTTCCTCCTGCCCATCCCGCTCCGGCTCCTCCTCGTCCGCCTCGGCAAGCGGCCTCTTTAGGCGTACGGAAAAGGAAAAAGTGCTTCCCTTGCCTTTCACGCTTTCCACCTTCACGTCCCCGCCCATCATCTCCACCAGGCTCTTTACTATGCTAAGCCCGAGGCCCGTGCCTCCGAAGCGCCTGGTAATCGAGGCGTCTACCTGGGAAAAGCTTTTAAACAGCTTGTCCATCTCGTTTTCGGCTATCCCTATTCCCGTATCCATGACCATAAAGAAAATCTCGATGTCCTCTTCCGTTTCCGCGGTCTTTACGACGTTTACGGCAATCTGGCCGGCCGATGTAAATTTTATGGCATTCGACAAAAGGTTGTTGAGCACCTGCGTAAGCCTTAACTCGTCGCCCACAACCATGTCGGGTATGTCGTTTGAAACGTTGCATATGAACTTTAGGCCCTTCGACTCTATCTGCGGCGCGTTTACCTTGACAAGGTTGTTCATCATTTCATGGAAGCTAAACTTCCTGTTTTCTATTGTGAACTTGCCCGATTGGAGCTTTGAAAAGTCCAATATGTCATTTATTATGTTTATCATGTTCCTGCAGCACTGGTTGATTATAAGCAGGGACTCCCTCTGCTCCGGAGTAAGCTCGGTCTCCAAAAGATTCTGCACCAGACCCATGACGCCGTTCACGGGCGTCCTAAGCTCGTGCGTAACGTTTGACACAAGCTCGTTGCGCTCCTTGTGCGCCTCCTCCATCTCAACCTTGGCCGAAACAAGCTCTTTGGCCGTCTCTTTTAACATGCCTATGTTGTGTATGCTGCACATTCCGTAGCATCCGGTGTCCTCGTCCAGTAAAAACAAATACGCCTTCACCGTGATGCAGGTGTTGTTTTTTCTATACGCCACGGTCTCCACGCCTTCGTCCGAGCCGACCTCTTCAAAGACTATCCGACCGTTTTCAGACTTCACGCACGAATGAAGGATGTCCTGTATATATATCTCCTCGTCGTCCCCATAGCCTAACTGACTTGAAACAACAGAATTTCTCTCGCATATCCTGCCGTCC
Organism: uncultured Jutongia sp.; assembly: GCA_964617075.1. Lineage (GTDB taxonomy): Bacteria > Bacillota > Clostridia > Lachnospirales > Lachnospiraceae > Butyribacter. Next base: position 5,896 of record CAZTVO010000075.1, on the reverse strand, counting down.
GCGTCGAAGAAAAGAACCATGTCCTCCGGCACGCGAAACAGGGCCTTGTACCGTTTCATCCTCTGCTCATAATCTACATTGCTAACAGCCATCGCACACCTCCGCGCCGCTTATAAGGACGTTTTTTTGCCGCGCGTGCCCGCCGTCAGACGTTCGCTCCGCAGCATTTCTTATACTTCTTGCCGCTTCCGCACGGACACGGGTCGTTTCTGCCAACTTTTTTCCCCTTGACAACAATGCCCGACCTCTTCTGATCCTTATAAAGCTCGCGCCTCCTCTCGGGCGAAAGTATAAAATCCCACGCCGGGAGCTCGTAAAGCCAGTCGGCCTTGGCCTCGACCATGTTGTAGTAGAGCTTTTCAAAATCAATGTCAAGCTCAACCGGACTGTCCTCTTCCATCTCCTCGATCGGCAAAGGCTCCTTTAAGCTGTCGTTAATGCCATCCACAAACCCCATCATATGCATGACGTCCATGCCGTAGCCATCCGCCAGCTCCTTTATCGTTCCGCTTACGATTTTTTCTGGCTCGGCAAGAATCTTTTCGTAAACGGCCTTTTCCATTTTAAAATATTTATCCCATATGGCCTTGCCCGCCTTGGAATCCGCATCGACTCCATAGGCGTAGTTTCTCCACTCCTGCAGTAGTCCCATATATCCGCCCTTCCTCGCTTTTTGTCCGACGCCGCCGCGCCGATTTACGCTTTACATTATATCATTTGAACATTCATAGGTCAATGGATTTGGCGCCCGACGGGAAAGACGCATGGAAAGTAAAAGAGGAAGCGCGTTGACGCGCTTCCTCTTTTGGAGAAGGTATTTTTGTTACTTATGGGGTGTAGCAAAAACTATATAATGTATTGGGGTTTACAAGTAACAGTATAGCATCGCCCCCCCCTTACGTGTGCATAAACATGCTTTTAAATCGCATATTTTTTTATGCACATTTACATGCGTACAAGGCTCCAATCCGTCAATATCGCCATAAACGCGGCGACATCTACTTGACCTTAATCTTTATTACGGCCTTTTTTTTGCCCGCCTTCACGGTAAGCTTCGCGGCGCCCTTCTTTACGCCCTTTATCTTTATCGTCGCCTTTCCGGGCTTTACCGCGGAGACGCTTGCTTTGGCAATCTTTTTATTTGATACCGTCGCCGTCACATCGTCCGTGGTCTTTTTCTCATTGTCCTCCGCCGTAATGGCAACCTCGACCTTCGTCATCTTGCCGACTTTTACCGACACGCTTCCCTTCGCGGCCTTTAGCCGTTTCACGGGATTTGCGCCGTCTTTATTCCCGGACGGATCCGCGGGCTCCTTAGCGCCGGCCGTCACCTTAAAGGTAAACGTCACGATCTGCTTGGCATACACGGGCACCGGCTCTTTTGACACCCAGGTGCCGTTTACGTTTCTGCACAGCGGATTTGCCAGGGCAAATTCCTCCGCGTTTTTAGGCCCAACGTAATTGTTTACTACGCCAAGCCGCACCCCGCCGCTTAGCGTATAAAGGGACGCTCCCGACCAGTCATATTCCGCGTCGTCGACCTTGATTGAAACGCCTTCCATGGAAAAATCTGTAGGAAGCGCCTCAAGGCTTGTTTCTATGCCTATATATTTCGCTTCGGTCAAAAGGTCGTCCACATCTCCCTGGGCGGTGGCGGTTATCGTATATTCGCCCGACTGAGTCGGATCGATAGTCAACGGGGTACCCACTACGCCGTTTTCGTCTCCCTCAAAAATAAGGCTGTTGTTTTGCACAAGCGAGGCCGTAAACGCCTCCGCCGCATCCGCCCTCTTTTGCGGCCCGCCCGCCGCCAAGGCTACTGTCAGGGACGCGGCAAGAGCCGCGCTTACCGCCCTTTTTAATCGTCTCCTCATAATATCCATCCTCTTTTTTTATGTTTTTCGCGTAAAATTATCGCAATCAGCCTAAGTCGTAGATATATATTCCCGTCACGATTGGCTGGTTTCCAAATGAAACGCTAAGGTATGGCTCGCTCTCGGACGGCGCCAGATCGCCGCTAAGCACAATGGCCTTGCCGTTAAACTTGTCGAACGCAAAATCAAGCTCGTCCGAATATTCCGCCGAGGCCGCGTTGCCAAGCTGCGCCGCGCCTACGTTGTCCTCCACCGCGGTGCCGTCAAGGAAAGTAAACAGGATGGCCGGATTTTTGTATTTGGCGACATCAAGCTTTATAAACGCCTGATATCCCCAGTTGTTGAACTCAATGGACGACGCGTCGCCGCCCTCTACCTTGCTTTCCGGCACAAAGAGCGGAAGCGTGTCTCCCATCGTTGCGTCGACTACCGTTCCGCCGTTTTCCAAAAACTTGTCGTCGCCCACGGTATTGGCTCCACTGTTTTTATACCATTTGCCTGTCCAGCTCCAAACAGGAGTCATGCCCGTAACGTCCGCTACGTCCGCGCTTTCGGCCGCGGAAGCGGCTCCCGACGTGGTAGCCGTCATGTCGGCATATCCCTGCGCTCCGTTTATAAGATTGTAGTAGTCCGCCACGTCCTTATAAAGCATATTTCCCGTCTTGCGGTCAAAATACTGCCCGGTCTCCCACAGGCACGGCGTCGCGTGATATTTTACGCTCAGCGTAAACATATCGTTTAGCCACTGGATTACGCCCTCCTTTTTAGGGCTTACCACGCCGCACTCGCCGATTATCATAGGATATCCCTCTTCGACGAAGCGGTCAAGAGATGAAAAATATTCCGGCATCTGCGCGCGGTCTTCCTGCGTGTATGATCCCGTGCCGCCATCGCCGCAAAAATCCCAAGGTGTATAGTAATGCACTGAAAGGATAAGCTTGTTCTTGCCATTCTCGTCGGTATCGACAGGCATCTTAAATCTCGGATCCATTGTGTCGTCAAAATTCGTATTGATGCCCGCTATCAAAAGGTGGCGGTACGCGTTGTTTCCGCCCGAGCTTCTAAATATGTCCACGAACTTCTGGTTGACTTTGTTTGCCACGTCATAATATTCGTCCGCGGTCAAATTGCCTCCCACCGTCTCGTCATCCGCTACGTTGGTCGAATTGTATCCGTTTGGATAAATGGCGTCGTTGAAACGCGGTCCTAACTCTTCGTTTGCGCTCTCAAAAATTAAGTGGTCTGAATAATCCTTGAAGCGCTCCGCAATCTGGGTCCAGTACGCCTCGTAGCGCTTCCATGCCTCCGCCCTCATCGCCTCGTCAGCTATCTTTTCTGTCTTTACGGCTCCGCTAGGAAGCGTTATCTGATTGCCGTTTTCGTCAAGCACCGGCTGCTTTTTGCACGCGCCGAACTCGCCCCACCATCCATTGTCCCAATGGTCGTTTACGACTACGTACATGCCCTCGTTTAAGGCATAGTTTACTACCTCTTCCACGCGGCCCAAAAGCTTTTCGTCTATCTTGTACGTTCCATCGTCCTTGTCGCCGTTTGTCCACGCGACCGGTATGCGCACCGTATTTATGCCGTATGAATGAAGCTTTGTAAAGTATTCCTGCGTAACGGTAGGCTGATCCCACGCGCTGTCGTATTTAACGGGATCGTCTATGGTATATTTTGTGTCGTCTCCCTCATTCGCAACAAGGGGGTACACAGCCTCTAAAGTATTTCCGAGGTTTACGCCCATGCCCATCTCGTTGTCCACAAGATACGTGCTTGAAAGTTCCTTGCGCATCGAGCCGTTGTCCTTTACGGTCATGGAAGACGCGCTGCCGCCGACTATAGAAACTGTCCTCTCCTCTCCTATGTTGGAGGTGTCGTCCCACTTCACCTTTAACGTAATTTCGCTAGGATCTATTGGCCCCGTAATAGTCGTTTCCGTCCCGTTAGGAGCCGACGTTGGAGCGGCTGTTGGAGACGCGGCCGCTTCTTTTACTGAAACCTTTACGCTTATCGTCTTTGACGACGTCTTTTTCGCGCCTTTCGCGATAAACTTTACCTTGCATTTGATTTTTGCCGTTCCCGCCTTCTTTCCAGTCACAACGCCTTTTTTAGACACCGCAACGACAGACTTTTTAGAACTTGAAAACGTTTTTGTCTTGACTTTTTTTACATTTTTCGTAACGACCTTCAACGTCGTCTTCGAGCCTACGTCCACACTGTACTTGGACTTGGCAAACTTGACGACCGGGGACGCCTTTGCGTCCGCCGCAGGCGCGCCGGCTAGGCTTCCGGCTGTAAGCGCCGCGGTCAGAACGGCCGCGGTGATTTTCCTGCCTACAATCTTTTTCATCTGCTTTTTTCCTCCTTGCAAAGAGAGACTGCCTTATTTGGCAGTCCCTCCCAGCTACGTATTAAATAAATTTAAATTGTTAAAACCTTATTTTACCTTTACATTTACTTTGGCCTTTTTAGAGCCTACCTTTACGGTAAGAACCGTCTTTCCTTTCTTGACGCCCTTGACCGTAACGACAACCTTGCCCTTCTTTGTGGCCTGCTTTGTGACTTTGGCTATCTTCTTGTTCTTTATTGTCGCCTTTACCTTGCTGGTAGTCTTCTTTTTGTTATTCTTTGCGGTTACCTTAAACGTGGCTGTCGCCGTCTTGCCGGCTTTTACCGAAACCGCCTTCTTAGGAGCAACGACCTTCTTGACCGGATTCTTTGCGGAGCCGGAGCCGGAATTAGAATCGTCGCCCGGAGCAGGAGCTGGTCCGACAAGGGACGCGTCCTCAAGTCCTGAAATGGTAAACGTAATCTCTATGGCGTCCTGCGGAACGGCCGTAAGCGTCTGATGTGCGTACGGCAGAGGCGAAGACGTCTGCCAGTCCGGATATCCAGTCGCGCTAAACGCGTAGGTTCCGGTGCTTGAATCCACCGTATAAGGCAGCTCGACATTTTCAAGGCCTGACACTGCCACTCCGTCGACTTTTACAGTAGCAACGCACTTTACTCCCGCAAGCGAAAGCGGAATATTTGTGGCAATTCCCATCATGTTGTACGCCGGAGACGCGCTTAAATCCACGCCCATAACTGAAACGGTATATTCTCCGTCGGCCGTAATCACCGTGTCTTTTGCGGCTACGGCAGGATCTACCTCGACATTTCCCGCCGTCATGACGCTTGCGTCGTCCATGTTGCGGTAATCCCAAGTATCCTGCATCTGATAGTACAGAAACGCGTTGTAGCTAAAGTCTGAAGACGGAGCCTGAGTAGGAGCCGTCGTAGGCTCTGCGGTCGGCTCGGCCGCGGAAGCGCCAGAAAAATCCTTTACGGTAAACGTTACCGTAATCTTGTCTCCCGCCTTGATTGGCTGAACAGTGCTGCTAGGAATCACGTTTCCCGTTGTATCCCATCCATTGTATATATACATGCGGGCGCTTGTTCCTTCGTCTGGGGTCTGCTCCAAAACCGCCGGCCAGTCGATTGCGGCGCCGTCATTTATCTGGATGCTCTTGCCGACGACTTCAAAGCCGCCCTCTTTGCCAAGTCCCTGTGCCTCCAAATCGGCATAATCGCCAAACACAAGCGTAGTCGCGTTGCTGCCGTCAAACAGGTTGTCCATATCCGTCGTGGCTTCTCCAGTAACGGAATAGTCTCCATTTGCCGTCACGTCAACCGTTCCAGCCGGCACATCAACCCAATCCTGGAATGTGCCATAGCTCCAAAAATTTGCGGTAAAGGCAAAGCCATTCCCTGCAGTGCCCGGCGTAGGAGCCGCAGAACCCTCTGGAGCCGCGGAACTGGCAGGAGCCGCAGTTGACGCAGGAGCGCCAAAATCTTTTACGGTAAACGTTACCGAAATTTTGTCTCCCGCCTTGATTGGCTGAACAGTGCTACTAGGAATCACGTTCCCCGTTGTATCCCATCCATTGTATATATACATGCGGGCGCTTGTTCCTTCGTCTTTGGTCTGCTCCAAAACCGCCGGCCAGTCGATTGCGGCGCCGTCATTTATCTGGATG
>CAZTVO010000074.1:3759-10471 GCA_964617075.1 uncultured Jutongia sp. | reverse complement strand
GGAATCGTATTGGCGGTGGCGGCGGTCATAACGGTAATTTTTTTTAGCAACGGGTGACCCTGTACGACGACGAGTCGACGACGGGAAATACAAGCGGCAACCTTTTGAACGGCGGCCTTTTCTGCGAATACGACGACTTGATTTATTTTGCGAACCCGTACGATCAAAACAGGCTTTATACCATGAAAAGCGATTTGACCGACGTAAAAAAGCTTTTCGACGACAGGGTAAGCTATCTTAACTGCGCGGGCAAATACCTGTTTTATACAAGAAGAAACGACCAGCTTGAAAATGACGGGGACGCGCTCCTGTCGCTTAGCACGACCGGCCTTTTTAGGCTGAACAAATCCGGGAGAAGCCCGTATAAGCTATACGGCGACCCTACCCAGACCGCGTGCCTGTACGGCAACAACGTATACTACCAGCACTACGATGAAAAAGAAGGTCTCAAGCTTTATTCCGCCCGCATAGACGGAACGTCGGACGTGGAGGTCGTGGACGAAGCCGTGTCGCCATGCGTCGTATACGACGATCGGATCTACTACACCGGATGGGACAGCGAACACTACATACATTCCATAGGCATTGACGGAACCGGCGACCGGATAATATATCAGGGGAACTGCGCAAATCTTAGCAGGCAGGGAAATTATCTGTATTTCATGGATATGGGACAGGACTACAGCCTATGCAGAATCGCGCTGGACGGCTCGTCGGTCGAAACGCTCGTCAGGCAGAGGCTCGCCTCCTACAACGCCACCGAAGATGGCGCCGCCGTCTACTATCAGGTCGACGACGGCAGCAACAACGGCCTGTATAAGCTTGACCTGTCGTCAAACTCGTCCGAGCTTATCAGTTCCGGCAACTACAACTATCTGCACCTGACGACTGACTATCTGTTTTTTGAAAAATACGACCAGTCGGAGCTTTACGCGTATAGTCTGGATACCGGCGACGTTACCGCCCTTCACTTTGATTAAGCCAGAATTGTCTGTTCATAGTGCATTTCATAATAAGACTCTCCGGCAGCCTGTCATAATTTTTTCCAAGCTCAAAGCCCGCAAGCTTGAACGCGCATTGGACGGCAAAATAAAAGGCCTTAAAAGGCATACGGCGCCTTAGCAGCTCGTCTATGATTTTTTTCGCGTAGCCAGACCCCTCTTTTTCGGAAGAAATTTTTTCGAATACTTCGCCGTGCTGCTTCTGCGACGCGCCAACGTCGAAATTTCTCTTAAACTGCTGCGCGCACGTATACGAGTGCGAATGCAGGACTTTCGCGTCCGCGCAGTAGGCAACGCCATATCCGGCGTTCATCGCCCTGCACGCGATGATCATATCTTCGTTGAATAGGGCTCTTTTGACAAAGCCGCCCAGCCTGTCGTACGCGCTTTTTCTATACAGCGCGCACACGTCCGAGCAGAAGTACGCCTTTATTCCAAGCCTTTCCACATCCTTTTTTGTTTTTACGCTGCTTTCCATCGGATAGTTGTACTTTCTGGTAAGCTTTTCGATGACGTCGGCGTCTGCCGCCGCGACCTGCCTCCCGTACGATATGGCCGTCTTTTTGTCCGCCATCGGCTCCAAAAGCTTTTCTATCAGCTTCGCGTTCATAGGCATCGCGTCCTGCGTCATAAGCAATACAAACTCGGCATTTGAAAGCGTCATGCCGAAACGTCTGGTGCCCCCGTGGTCATATTCGTTTTTCATTATAGGATGAACCGAAATCTTGTCGCTTTCAAACTCCGCCATTAGTTCGGAGTCGTCCTCAATCGTCTGAAGCAGAAAAATATGGTTTGGGGCAGAAGTCTGTCCAAGCAGGCGATTCAAAATATTTTTAAAATCCGCTTTCGGCCTGTACACAGGTATGATAACGTCAACAATGGGCATAAACGCCTCCATTCTAAAAGCTTTTTCATCATCCAAGCTTTTCTTCCCATTCGCCGGCAATGCTCTCGCACGCGTCGAAATCCATTTCCTCGGCGGCGTTTTTTAATCTTTCAAATAAGTCCTTCTGCCAATCCTCGTACTTGAAAGCCGACATCTCTCCCACTATCTCTTCCAGCACGTCGATATCCAGATTTTCAAACGCCTCCTTCATCCTCTCAAGAAATTCCTTTGCCTTGGCGGCGTCTATCTCCTCTTTGCCCTCGTCGCTTTCCTCCTGCTCGTGGAAATACGGCTCCAGCACCGGAAGATAGCTCCTGTACTTTTCAAGCATTATGTCGGTGAACTGATGTATCTTGTCAATTTCCCTGGCGTTGCCGGCCCTCTCCATGTCCGCGGCCATGCTTGACAGCTCCGTGGCGCCCACCTGGCTGGAAAAGCTTTTCAGCGAATGCACCTCTATGGTATATCCCGCCCAATCGCCTTTGTTTTCCATTTCTTTTATCAAATCGGCTTTTTTTTCGATTGACTTGTAATACGTTTCCAAAATGGACCAGAAAAGTTCTTTGCTTCCCAAAAGCATTATGGCCTTTTCCGTGTCAAGGTCGCCAATGTTTGATACGTCGATATCGTTGCCCTTGCCATCGTCAAGGCTTATGTTGACCCTCTCGGACACCCGTTTAATCTTTTCAACCGGGAGCCACTGCTTAATTTTAGACGTAATCATGCGCAGCTCAATTGGCTTGGAGACGAAGTCGTTCATACCTTCATTCAAAAACATCTCTTTCGTGCCGTCGACCGCATTAGCCGTCAACGCGATAATTGGAACGTCATTATAGTCCGAATAGAAGCGTCTTATGATACGCGTGGTTTCTATGCCGTCCATTTCAGGCATCATGTGATCCATAAAAATAATGTCGAATTTTTCGGAATTTATGCGCTCTATCGCCTCTTTTCCGCTTATTGCCGTAGATATCTTCATATTCAGCGGCCTAAGCAGGCCCTCGACAATCGTAAGATTGACGGCATTGTCGTCAACTACAAGTATCTTCGCATCGGGCGCTATAAAGTCAAAGTCGTCGTTGTCGTCGTTTAACACATATACATCCTCGCCTTTTAACAGATTGACGAGATTTAGCAGATACAGCGGCTTTTTCATAACGAGAAGGTGCGACACGTCGTATTTGGTCGTATCGAAAAAGTCTATCAAAAGCACGACCTTATCCTTTTTCGCATTTGAGGCAAATTCCCTCCATCCTTCCGTGAAATACTCGCCGTCAAGCAGTATAAAGCGCTCTTTGTTAGACGAATCGGACACGTACTCCAAAAGCTCCGCCTCTGAGGACATGTTGACGCATTCGACGCCCATTTTTTCACAATCCTTAGCAAGCTGCTCCTTTATATATTCGTTTGAGATATAGCTCACTACAAGCTTGTTTTGTGCGTCTTTAAGCGTAACGCTTGGCGTCTCGTCGACAATAGGCTGTGGAAAATGAAACTTAAAAGTGCTTCCCTTTCCATATTCGCTCTCTACTTCTATATCCCCTCCCATAAGGGAAAGCAGATTTTTTGTGATGGCAAGGCCAAGTCCGGTGCCCTCAACGTTGCGGTTGCGCTTGCTGTCTACCTGCTGGAACGACTGGAAAAGCTTCGACAGATCCTGTTTTTTTATGCCTATGCCCGTATCAGACACCGACACATTCACCAAAACGTCTTTGTCGCCGGTCTTCTCGCAGTAGAATTTTATAGTTATCTTTCCCTCATTCGTAAACTTCGCGGCATTGTTCGCTATGTTGATAAGCACCTGCTTAATCCTTATGTTGTCGCCCAAAAGAAGCTTCGGGGTGTCGGGCTGGAGATCTAGTATGAGCTCCACGTCCTTTCCCTTAAGCCTGGTCATAATAATATTTACAACGTCGTTTACTATAGACATGGCCTCGTATTCCACGGGTACAATGTCCATTTTTCCGGATTCGATTTTTGAAAAATCAAGAATGTCGTTTATTATGGTAAGAAGCTCCCGGCCCGACGCCCTTATTTGATGTATATAGTCGCGCGCAACTGGGGGCAGATCCTCCCTTAGGGCCATTTCGGCCATTCCTATTACGGCATTCATGGGCGTACGTATTTCGTGGCTCATGTTGGCAAGGAAATCGGACTTCATTTTGGCCGCCTTTTCTATTTCTTCGCTCGCCTGTATCGTAAGAAGCTTTCCATAAGCCATGTCCGCAAGTATATGGGAAATCCTGTATAAAAACTCGGCCGCCCTGTCGATGATTGCCTTGTCCTTGATTGGAATCCTCTCCGCGGCCGCAACGTATTCGTCCGGATCTATGCCAAGCTGCTTCGCGACCGACCTGATGCGGCTAAGGTTTGGAGCCTTCGTAAGCACCTGTCCTCCCAAAAAGCAGCCTACCTGCTGGCCATTCACTATAATCGGAGCCGCGAAGTCAATCAGCCCCGCGTGGCAGTAGTACGTAGTTTCATGGCAATTTTCAAGCGTCTGCACGGCGCCGAACTTATCGCACCACTCGCAGCGCATTTTCCCAAGTTCGCTCTGTCTTGTATACTTCATACAAAAATCGGTGAAATTGGAGCCCTTCGTAACCACCTCTCCGTTTACGTCAGTCGTCCACGTCGCCACTCCAATCAAGTCGGAAAAGGCGTCCTGAACCCTTTGCAGCGTTTCAACGTCGACCAGTTCAATTATATTAAGCTTCTGAGCGTCATTCATCAGCTGTTTCCTCCCAAAGTCTTTTCAATCGCTTCCATTAGCTTGTCATGGTCAATTGGCTTTAAAAGATATCCCTGCGGCTTCATTGCCAGAACCTTGGCTATCTTCGCGCGATCCTGTATTCCCGTCAAAAATATCACCGGTATGTCCGCTGTCGCCGGATTCGCGCGCAGTTTTTCAAGCACCTCCGGCCCGCTTTCGCCGGGCATTTCGTAATCAAGCAAAATTAGATCGGTAGTCTTCTTCTCAAGGAACTTCAACGCCACGCTTCCGCTAAGCGCGGTTCCAACATTGTAATCGTATTTAAGCTGTTCCCTTATTGCCTTTAACATGGCCGAACTGTCGTCTATGACAAGAACGTGCTTGCGCTCGGATCCCTTCGCGGGCGCGGCATGACGGCCTGCCGCTTCCTCGGCCTGCACAGCTTCTTCGGCAAAATGCCCTTCCTCGCCGCCAAACATTTCTTCCTCAATATTGTCGTAAGCGGGCTTTGCCGCGTCCTGATTCAATTCCAGCTCGGCGTCACGCTTAATCAGCATTTCTATAAGCTTTTCCTCTATTATTTCCGCCTTAAGCTGCTTGGACATGACCATGTCGGCCTTAAACGTAGCGACGCTTTCAAATTCCTTTATGCCGTCTTCCGATCCTATGGCGGCAAAAATTATTTTGTCCTTGTCAAGCCTCGTCTTTATGGAAACAACTGTACTTATATTGTCAACCGCCTCGTCCGTTATGCACCAGCAGAACACGTCCGGTTCAAAATATTTTAAATGCCTCATTATGTCATCATATCGCAGCGACGTGGTTATAACTTCAATATCGTCGTTAATATGTTGAAAAAAATCATTGATCACCGTGCCGTTTTTTCCAGTTAGAAGTATTTTATATTTCATTTCAAATTTCCTCCATTCGTCGTTGTTTATAAAACGCACACAACTCATTATATAAGAAATTAGAGCTATATTCAACAAAATTTGCCAAAGACGCTTTTAAGCCCGCCTACATGAACTCGTCCAAAAGTCCGTCAATTCCACGCTCTTTAAATATTCCCTTGTAATATGCTGCCTCGTCCTTTATTATTTCGTCTATGACCTTTATACCAAGCAGCTCTACAGGAGCCTTGTCGTCCGTCATTACACGGCCGCCTGAATCATACTTCGCGAGCTTTTTTTCCACGCCGCTCATCATCGCCTTCAGGTCGACGTCCGTCTCCGCCTCCAGATTTTTTAAAAATTCAGACGTAATATCGGGACTGTCGGACGCAAAAAGCTCCCTGTTGGTGGAATAGTCGACATCAACCGTATAAACCTCGTCAAATACGTCCGCAATCGTATCGGAAAGGTACGCGTTTATATCGTCTTCCCCTCTTCCCCTCATATTCATATTTACAGTCATAACGCCGCCGTCTTTTAAATGGTCTTTTACCAAATTGAAAAATTCAACAGAAGACATCTGAAATGGTATGGTAATGTCCTGATACGCGTCTACCATTATCACGTCGTATTTTTTTTCTATTGAATTCAGGTACGCGCGGCCGTCATAGGCGGCTACGTCGACATCCGACGGCATCTCAAAGTATTTTTTTGCCAATTTTGTTATTTTTTCGTCAATTTCCACGCCGTCCACTCTCACATTGTCGAAATACCTCATGCATTGAGTGCAGTATGTGCCGGTGCCCATGCCAAGTATCAATACGTCGACGACGTCTTTTTCGTTTACTCCCGCCATATACGGAGCGGCCATCGCGTAATCGTAATACATTCCCGTCAGCCCCTTTTCTTTTTTGTACACGGACTGAACGCCGAACAGCACATTTGTGGAAAGCGCCACCTTGTCGCCGTCGTCATATACCTGCAGATAGTTGTAGACAGACTCCCCCTCGTATGTCAGATTCTTGTTCCAGAAAGCAAAACTTCCATCGCGGCCCAATACGCAGCAAGACGCGAATATAAGGCAAACCGCAAATATTTTCGCCTTCTTTTTTAAGCTCTTTTTGCCGTCTCCGGGACTCATAAAATATATTATTGAAATCACGAGCAAAATGCCCGAAAATATCAAAAAAGAAGCCGACGTGCCCACTGTCGGACTGGTTAT
>CAZTVO010000074.1:0-3749 GCA_964617075.1 uncultured Jutongia sp. | reverse complement strand
GCATTCCAACAGTCCTGCCGCTTTCATTTAGGCTGTCGACCGTATATTTTACAAGCGAAGGCGTAACCGTGCCAAGAAGAAAAAGCGGAAACGCGAAAACGGCCATGCATGCCGCGAAAGCCGCTGCAACCAAAAAGTTGCCGTTTACAGTGAAGATAAGAAGAGCCGATATACCCAAAATAACATACTTGCCAAATACGGGTATGCCCGCCATCCACAGCGCCGCAACGATGATTCTTTTATAAAGCCGGTCGGGGTTCGGATCTTTGTCGGCGCGCCGTCCGCCGTATATGTTTCCAAGAGCCATCGATATCATTATCGTGCCGATAATGATAGTCCATACAATCTGGGAAGAGCTAAAATACGGTGCCATCAGCCTGCTCGCGCCAAGTTCCGCCGCCATGACGGACATTCCCGCAAAAAACTCCGTAACATAGAGGTACGCCTTGTTTGCAAGTATTTTTCTATTATGCATCATGCCCTCCATATTTTGTCATTCGCTTTTTCATATATTTTCCTGTCAGTCGCTATTGCGTCTGGCCGCATGTCATGCGCCTCTGTTTCGACGAATTCATCCTTTAGTACCTGAAAATCATACGCGAGGGCAATTTTATAAATGTCACGGCTCCCGCGTCTGGCCAGGTACCTGTCATAAAATCCGCCTCCGTATCCGACCCGGCCAAATTTTAAATCGAACGCAAGCCCAGGCATAAGCATTACGATTCCTTTCGTCCCAAACGCAAAGTCTGGACGAGCCTTTTTGCACCGCGACGGGTCCGGCTCGGGTATCTTATTATATCCTAAAGCCAAATCGGCCATCGACGTTATTTCATAAAACTCCATCTCGTCTCCTTCGACGCGCGGCGCGGCAACACGCACATTTGAACTATTTTTTTTGGCTTTAAAAAATTTTTCAATAAGCCTTATCGTATCGACCTCAGTGCCGTAGGAAACGTACGTGTATATCCAATCGGCAATTTTTACGCGATCCATCGACATAAGCCTGTCGCGTATGGCGCTGTCGCTTTTTTCCCTTTCAACGCGCCCAATGCCCGCTCGCGCGGCCTTCATTCGCTGCCTTAGAAGCGCTTTGTCCATATTTTGCACAACCTCAATGATATCTTTTATTTGCGCGTCTGGCGCTCAAATCTTCATATGTTCCATCCGGATTTACGACGGTTATACTGTCCAGCTGGCTTTTTAGATTATTTTTCACCGAATCTATATATTCCCTTCTTAGCTTTTTTTGCTCTTCGGCCTCTTCGGGCGTAAGCCCCTCTTTTTTTGACTTATGATAAAGTTCGTTTATTCTTGCGATTCCGTCATCAGTCATATCCAAGCATCCTTTCAAAATCTAATAATCGGACAATACGCGCCGCGCAACGCGAATTCCATCCAACGCAGCGGACATTATTCCGCCCGCGTATCCGGCTCCCTCGCCACATGGGTAGAGCCCACGGATATTCGACTGCAAATCTTCTCCCCTTCTTATCCTTACAGGCGAGGATGTTCTGCTTTCCACGCCTGAGACGACGGCGTCCCCCCTTGCAAATCCGCTGATTTTTCTGTCAAAGACGCGCATCGCCTCGTCTATAGCGTTTCCGACCGCGTCCGGCAAAATCGCTCTCACATTGGCAAAAGCGAAATCCCCCTTTGCGTCCGGCGCAATACCTCCGAATCCGGCGCTTTTTCTGTTTAAAAAGAAGTCGGCGAGCAGCTGCACAGGAATTTTGCCGCCTGCCTCCGCGTACGCCGCCTCTTCCAATTTCCGTTGAAACTCAAGCCCTGAAAATACGCCATCTCCAAAGTCCCTTGATGAAACGGCGGCCACTATGGCGCTGTTGGCGTTCCTGCCGCCGCGCTCATAGCCGCTCATTCCATTTATGGCAAGCCGCCCTCTTTCAGACGACGCGTTCACAACACAGCCTCCCGGACACATGCAAAAAGAATATACCCCGCGCCCATCGCCCGCGGCGCACGTAAGCTTATAATCCGCGGGCGGAAGTTTTGAATAATACTCGCCATATTGGGCAAATCCAATCATGTCCTGCGGATGCTCCACACGCACCCCTACGGCAAACGGCTTGGACTCCATATAAACGCCGGACGCGTTTAATTTATAAAATGTGTCCCTTGCGCTGTGTCCCGACGCAAGAATTACGCGCGCGTCCCGCGCCCATTCTTTTTTGCCGCCGCGGCAAATCAGCGCGGCGCAAAGCTTTCCATCCTTTACCGCTATATCCTCGAGACGAGCGCCGAAATAAACGCGGCCGCCAAGACGCAATATATCCTCCCGCATACCCCGAATAACCGATCTTAACCTGTCGGTTCCGATATGCGGCTTATTCATATACAATATTTCGGAGGGCGCCCCATATTTTACAAATTCAAGCAAGATGCTTCTGTTATACCCGTTTTTGTCCTTAATCTGCGTATTAAGCTTTCCGTCGGAAAAAAGCCCCGCCCCTCCCTCTCCAAATTGAACGTTGCATTCCTCATCCAGCTTGCCGCCGCTCCAAAAGTCTTCTACAATTTTACTTCTTTCGTCAACGTCCCGGCCGCGCTCGACTATTATCGGGCAAAGTCCCGCGCGGGCAAGCGTAAGAGCCGCAAATATTCCGGCGGGCCCCATGCCGACTATTATGATCTTGCTTTTATCGTAATTCCTTATTTTTGTATTTGGCGCCTGGGGAGCCTTTTTAATTCCGCAGTCGCCATCTTTTTTGTCGCCGCAATCCACGCGCTCGACGTCTTTTCCATGTTTTTTTACAAGACTGTTCTCATTGGCGCAGCAAATCAGGGCCTGATAAACGCAGCATATGTTGCTTTTATCCCTCGCGTCAAGCGACTTTTTCACAATCTCAAGGCCTTTAATGTCTTCATTTCTTATGCGCAGCCGCCTGCATATCTCGCCGGCAACAAGCTCTTTTTCCGTCTCGTCTATGGCGCCGCGCCTTGTATCGGCTCCGGCGGCAGCCATTAAAGCAAGGGAAACCTTTATCTGCGAAATTCTTATCATAAAATCCTCTTTTCCGCGCCGCGCCCGCGAAACGCGGCCGCCATGGGCTTTCGCGCCAGCAAAATAATTATAATTTGATTTAATAAATATTGCAAGATTTATAGGAGGAGCGCTTTCGCGCAGCGGCTTAAAAATTTGACAATAAAAGCCGCGTCATGCTAAAATTACGAGGCGGATTGGGCATTTGGCATTTTTACTTTTTAATAAAAACACGGCCGCCTGAAAGGAATTGCTTATGTGTGGAATAATTGGATTTACCGGAAATATTAACGCAAAAGATGTGCTCATGCAGGGATTGAAGGCGCTTGAATACCGCGGCTACGACAGCGCGGGAATTTCCTTTTTTACGCGGGACGGCATAAAGACAATAAAATCCGTCGGAAACGTGTCCGGCTTAAAACAAAAGGTTGACATGGCGCCGGATGACGACGTAAAATGCGGCATCGGACACACGCGCTGGGCCACCCACGGCGGCGTTTCAGAAACGAACTGCCACCCGCACCATTACGGCAGAGTCACCCTTATACATAATGGGATCATAGAAAATTATAAAGAGCTTGAGGAGGAACTGGCCGTAGACGGAAAGTCTCCCGCGTCGCAGACCGATTCCGAAATTGCCGCGATGGTGATTGATTCGTGCTATAAGACTAATCCGATAAAGGCGATTAAAAGAGCGGTAAGGAAGATGCAAGGAGCATATGCCTTCTGCATAATGTTTGACGACAGGCCC
>CAZTVO010000073.1:0-10826 GCA_964617075.1 uncultured Jutongia sp. | reverse complement strand
TTTCAAAGTAAAAGGAGCCGTCCGAAAAAGTATGCTTTTTCGGACGGCTCCTTTTGGCTTTCTCTGCCCATATTTAGTTTGGCTAAAAACGCCGTTTTTCCAATGGCGGCGGATTCCATGCCATGGTGCGCCCATAACAAAAAAAGGCGGGACAGGAAAACCTGCCCCGCCTCTCACGGACGCGCAACCCACGCCAAAGCCTCGCGCTACGCACAAAACCCTGCAAAGAAACGCGTCCATCGACTGTACTCGTCGTGCGGTCACGTCCTCATAAAACCTTTCCGCCTTCCATAAATCTTATCTTGATTCAGACAAATAGGACTTGGCAGCCTGACTCTCGAGCTGCACGAGTATCGCATCCACCACTATGCGGCAAAGCACCACTATATACTCGCAATCACGTTCCACGGTACTTTGTGTCCCGCAATATATCTCGTGCGCCCTCCGAACAAACTGCAAAATCGCTTCCGATGAATGAACCGTCTCCTCCAAACGCCCACTCGCCGCCTCCGGACTGTGTACATATGAACGGATGGCATGCTTTAGCTCCTCCTCGTAGATACAATGATCTCTTAATTTTCCGGGGTAGTTGGCATTATGCGGAAACGTGAAGTAATCGGCCATATAGTGCGTAATCACGCCCAAGTGCCTGCAGAAATACCGATCCGCCTCGCCTTTCTCATCAAACCGGCGGAACAGCTTCCCAAATTCATCCTCCAGAATGTCGAAGGAATCCTCAAACGTATGCCTCCTCACCAAGAATGAGGGAATGCAGTCAGGCAATATACTGCCGATATAGAATGATCCTCTGTGACACCCAAGAAGTTCCATCCCTTCGCTATTTATCAAAAACCAAGCGACCGAAATATGGGATTTTTTCCTCATACCCACCTCCCTGTGCCGATGCGAACGATACAAATCGCCGCCTCATTTAAGTATCTTGATTGTAGCTCACTTTTTCCAAAAATGCAACAGTTTTTGGACAATTTTTTGAAATTTTTTTGTCACGGCAAACGCGACGCGCCATGTCTGCTCCGACTTGTTTTGTCTAAATAAAACTCATCTAGCCGGAACCGCCGTCTCATACAGTCCAAAACGTTCTATCTTAAATCCGGCTTTTTCAAACGCGGACGTATCCGTGCCGGCGTCAAGCACATATACCCCGTCTTTATCTGGACTATATGCGTCAAAGCTCATCTTAAATCGTCCAAAACTGTCCGCGCTCATATACGCGCTTGGATAGTTATTATACACAACCGTATCTATATATTCGTCAACCGGGATCCTGCTGTAAAACATAACCCTCGAATGGGATGCCGTCGGAGAAACATATATTGCGTAGTCCTTTGGCATTTCATCCGAGGCATATTCCATGGCGAAGCTGATCGCGTCCCCCAGTCCCGTACAGAACGCGTACCCCGCATCCTCATTGTATGATTTAAAATACCCGGCCGCGAAATTTGCGAAAAGCACAAGGTACGCTGTTGCCGTAAGCGTCGCCACTATGCCTGTGCCGGCCATCTCCATCAATTCGTAAATCCCGTACGCCGCAATCAATATCATTGGAATCATCATGCTGTTTGCCCTGTTTATATTTACCGAGACAAAAAGGGTAAGGGCAAACCCCGCAAAAAACTGCACAAGCAGCAGAATCTGCGGCGCGTCTTTCCTTATTTTTGATTTTTTGCGGCTTACGACGATTCTAAAAAACGACATCGCAAGCCCAAACAAAAAGAATACAAGCGTTATTTTATAAATTATTCCGTAGCCGCGATATACGTTGGTAATCATCCCATCCGTCTGTTTTATCATTATGTCCAATATATTTTTTAAATTGGCCGGAATTGCTTTAAGGCTAAACTCCCCCGAACGCATATACAGCAGCTTTGGAATCGAAACAAATCCAAGCCTTATCTCTCCAATCACGCCCAAATTTACAAGCATAAACAAAATAAGCGGCAGAGCCATCGCCAAAAGCACTAAAAAGGAAATAACCGCGTATTTATTTATGCCCATACGCTTTTTGTAAACAGCGTAGGCTGCCTCTGAAGCGACGATAAACGGCACGATAGGCCATATGGCGGCATAGCAGTAGAGCGAAAGGCCGTACATCGCGGCGGATGCTATGTAAAAGGCCTGTCTGTCCATTCCCTTTATGAAAAAATACATGCCAAATATTAAAAAGCCCGGCGCAAGATTTGATTCCAGCCCCCATCTTGACAGCATTACGTGCCACGGAGCAACGGCCAGTATAAGCATTGCCGCAAGGCCGGCCCTTTCGTCAAACAGCCTCTTCATTATAAAATATGACGCTATGACGGAGAGAATCGCGACGATGACTTGAGGCATTCTTATAACCCACGTCTTTAATCCAAACACGGCTATAAACGGAATCATCAAATATGAATTAAGGACGTTCATGCCGCTTCCCCATGATATAAAATATACCGGAAAGCGGTACCCAAACGAATCCTTTCCATAATTAAGAAGCGACCAGGCCTCATAACCCGCGTATGCCTCGTCCTGATTGACGCCGTCCGGCAGGCTGCCGAACCTATAAATCCGTACAAATACCGCAAGCGCCAAAATTATTACAAAAAGCGCGTCCGTTGTTTTTATTTTTTTTGCGGCATACGCGGACTGTTTTGTTTTTCTAGAAGAGAGATCCCGCCTGTTTTCATTGTTTTTCATAAGGCATCTTTTTCTCCCGGCTTTTTTTATATGCCATTAAAAAGCATGGGCCTACTTGCGCAGCGTGATCTGTTTGTTTGCCAACGATGAAATAATCCTGTCCATAACAATGTTCGCGTCATCGTCTGTCAAAGTCCGGTCGTTTGCCCTAAGCGTTATCGTATACGCGAGCGACTTATATCCATCTTCAAGCTGCTCCCCCTCATACACGTCGAACAGCTCGTAATTCTCAAGAAGTTCTCCGCCCTGCTTTCTTATAATCTCCTCCACTTCCCCCGCGGCAATCTCCTTTTTCATGTACAGGCTTATATCACGCGCAACCGCCGGGAATTTTGGAATGCCTTTGTATTTGACTTCATAATCCGAATACGCCGCCGCGGCCTTCATGTCCAGGACGGCCACATATACCCTTAGCGAGACTGGCATTTCAAAATTCTTCATAACAAGCGGGTGAACCTCGCCAAGATATGCTATCGTCTCTCCCTTATACACTACGTTTGCCTGTCTTCCCGGATGAAGGAACTTCCGGCCCGCGTCCGGATCGAACAGGGCGGCCTCGTTTAGGCCAAGCTTTTGCATTACAGCCTCAACAACACCCTTCATGGTAAAGAAATCGCCCTCGCCATACATGCCAAGAGTAAGCTGCATGCGCTCGTCCGGAAGCTGCACAAGAGGAAGCTCCTTAGGAATATATACATTCGCAAGCTCGTAAAGCCTTACGTTTTTATTCCTCTTGGCGGCGTTTGACGCAAGCGACGAAAGCATCCCTCCTATCGCGGACGTGCGCATCACGCTGTAATCCTCCCCTAGGGGATTGCTTATGCGGATGCTTTTGCGAAGGCTGTCGTCCGTGTCTAGGTTTAGCTTATCGTAAATCTTAGGGCTTTCAAACGAATACGTCATGCCCTCGCAAAAGCCATAACTCTCGACTGCCGTTCTCACAGACTTCTCTCTTATCAGCTTTTCGGAAAGCCCTCCTGATGCCGACGAGCTTTTAGGAAGCGTCATCGGTATCCTGTCATAGCCATAAAAACGCGCCACTTCCTCCGCCAAGTCGGCCATTCGCTCAAGATCCTGCCGCCACGTAGGAATTGCCGCCAGCTTTTTTTCCCTGTCTATCTCCAAATCTATAGCTTCAAAATATCCTATAATTTCTTCCTCGGGAATGCATGTTCCCAAAAGCGCGTTTATTTTGTCCGCGTCATAAGGTATAGAAACAGGTTCCTTCCTGACCGGATAAAAATCGACCGCTCCTCCCACTACCTCGCCCGCGCCAAGCTCTTCGACAAGCTGGCACGCGCGATCCATCGCGGCCATCGCGTTATTGGGATCAAGCCCCTTTTCAAATTTTGACTGCGCGTCTGTCCGCATTCCGACTTTTTTGCCCGTAAGTCGTATGTTTGTGCCGTCAAAAGTCGCCGCTTCAAAAAGTATCGTCTTTACGTCGTCCGTAATCATGGAATTTTCGCCGCCCATAATCCCTGCGAGGCCTATAGGCTTTTTGCCATCGCAAATCATGAGCATCGTTTCGTCAAGCGTCCTCTCACAGCCGTCAAGCGTGACGAATTTTTCGCCGGCGTCCGCTCTCCTTACAATAATCTTTCTATCCTCTATCGCGTCCAGGTCGTACGCGTGCATAGGCTGCCCGAATTCTTCCATGACGTAGTTCGTAATGTCTACTATGTTGTTGATTGGCCTTATTCCGACTGACGCCAGCCGCCGCCTCATCCACTCAGGAGACGGCCCGATTTTTACATTTTTTACGACTCGCGCCGTATATCTTAAACAAAGCTCCCTGCTTTTTACCTCCACCGACACGTAATCGTTTACGTTCTCGTTATTGCCCGTGTCCGCGACCTTCGGAGGGAAAAGCTTTTTTCCAAAAGTCGCCGCCGCCTCGCGCGCAATGCCGACAACTCCAAAGCAGTCAACCCTGTTTGACGTAATCTCGTATTCGAACGAAACGTCATGAAGTCCTAAAACTTCGACGGCGTCCGAACCTATTTTCGCATCAGCGTAATACGGATTGTCGCTTAGGATATAAATTCCGTCCGCCGGCGCGTCCGGATACATGTCCCTGTCCGCTCCAAGCTCCTCGATAGAGCACATCATGCCGTCGGACTCCTCGCCGCGAAGCTTTCCCTTCTTTATCTTAAAGCCTTTTTCCGACTCTCCGTCCTTATGCGAGGACGCCACGCGGCCGCCGTCGAGCGCCACGGGAACCTTCTGTCCCTCTTTCACGTTTGACGCGCCCGTAACTACCTGTATCTGCGTCCCGTCTTCTCCAATCTGCACCTGGCATATCACAAGCTTGTCCGCGTTGGGGTGCTTCTCGATTTTATTTATTCTGCCTACTACTATTTTTTCAAGATTTTCGTCAAGCCGTCTATACCCCTCGACTTTTGTTCCCGACAGCGTCATCGCGTCGGCATATTCCTTTGCCGTGCAGTCAAGATCGGGAACATATGCCTTTACCCATGATAATGATGTATTCATGTTATCCTCATTTCTGCGCTGCTTTTCCACGCGTAGAGGCATGGCGCCAAACAGCGCGAAGCGCAATGCCAAAAAAACGCCTAAAACTGCTTTAGGAAACGTACGTCGTTTTCGTACAGCAGCCGCATATCGTCGATTTCATATTTAAAGAGCGCTATGCGCTCCAGTCCGACTCCAAACGCGAAGCCCGTGTACTCCTCAGGATCGATGCCGCTCATTTCAAGCACGTGCGGATGCACCATGCCGCATCCCAATATTTCTACCCATCCCGTTCCCTTGCAGAAGCGGCATCCTTTGCCGCCGCATTTAAAGCATGAAACGTCCATCTCCGCGCTAGGCTCCGTAAACTGGAAATGATGCGGCCTGAATTTTACCCTTGTGTCCTCGCCAAAAAGCCTTTTAGCAAACTCCTGCAGCGTACCCTTAAGATCGGCAAACGTTATGCCCTTATCTATCACGAGCCCCTCTATTTGGTGAAACGTTGGCGAATGCGTGGCGTCGACCTCATCCGATCTAAAGACCCTGCCGGGCGCTATCATCCTTATTGGGAGCTTTCCCTTCTCCATTTCGTGCACTTGCACGGGAGACGTCTGCGTGCGCAAAAGAATGTCTTTTGTAATATAAAATGTATCCTGCTCATCCTTCGCCGGATGGTTCGCGGGTATGTTTAAAGCCTCAAAATTATAATAATCCTTTTCTATTTCAGGCCCTTCCACGACCTCATATCCCATGCCTGTAAATATGTCCTCAACTTCCTCCAGCGTTATGGTATTTGGGTGGCGGTGGCCATTTGCGAGCTTTTCGCCGGGAAGGGTGACGTCTATTTTTTCGCTTTCAAGCTTTTCCTCAAGAATAGCCATTTCAAAAGACTTTCTTTTTTCCGCGAGCTTTTCCTCTATCCTTGCCCTGGCGTCATTTACCATCTGCCCGACCTTGGGCCTATCCTCCGGTGCCACGTCCCTCATGGATTTTAACGCCGATGTCAGCTCTCCCTTTTTCCCTAAGAAGGCAACCTTGATATCATTGAGCTTTTCAAGCTGTTCAGAACTGTCAATCTGCTCCAGCGCGTCTTCCATGATTTTTGTCAACTTATCTTTCATGATCTTTCGTTCCTTTCATTTTTACCTATTTCCTCAATGATTTTCTCAAAATGCATAGAATGCGAAGCCTTTATAAGAACGCCGTCGCCGGGCTTTAAAAAATCATCCAAAGCGTCGACGGCGGCTTTGACATCTTCAAAATACAGAACCCTCGCGCCGCTTCCCGCATCCACAAGCCCTTTTTCATACTCCCTCGCAAGTTTTCCAACGCACGCGACGCAGTCTATACCCTTTTTTGCCGCGTATTTTCCCATGTTATAGTGCATGAGCTTTTCATTTTGCCCAAGCTCAAACATATCGCCGATTATGGCAACCTTCCTTCCGTCAAAATCCGCCAAAAGATCTATCCCGGCCTTCATGGAGGACGGATTGGCATTATAGCAGTCGTTAAATATCGTAAGTCCGTCCCTTTTTATAATGCTGCCGTGGCCGTCCACCGGAACAAAGCCCTCTATGCCCCTTGCAATCTCGTCGTCCGCCATGCCCATGTCCATGCCTATTGCCGCGGCGCATATCGCGTTGGATATCATATGCGCGCCGGGAACCGGAACGTGTACGCGAATCTTTCTTTTGCCAAAAAACGCGTCGAAATCAACTCCGTCAAGACCTTTTTCCTCAATGTTTGCCGCCCTGACGGTACAATTTTTCCCCGTCCCGAAAAAAACGGGCTTTATGCCGTTCACCTCGCCTATGCCCGCAAGCTTGTCGTCATCGCCATTAAGATAAATTTTCCCGCCCGGCCGCATATAATCGAAAATTTCAGTCTTTGCCTTTAAGACCCCGTCCCTGTCGATAAGGTTTTCAAGATGGCACTGCCCTATATTTGTTATAACGCACACATCGGGCTTTACGATCCTGCCAAGCTCCGACATTTCCCCAAACCCGCTTATTCCCATCTCGACTACGGCGGCCTCATGCTCCTCGCGCAGTCTAAAAATCGTAAGCGGAACTCCGACTTCATTGTTAAAATTGCCCAGCGTCTTTAGGGAAACAAATCTTTCAGAAAGCACCGAATATATCATTTCTTTCGTAGTCGTCTTGCCGACGCTTCCGGTTATTCCAATAATTTTCGTTCCACAGGCCACACGGTAGTATTCGGCAATGTCTTTAAGCGCCTTGTAGGAAGACTCTACCTTGATATAAGCCGCCTTTTTAAGAGCGTCCGCCATTTTAGACGCATCAAGCCCGCATATCCTCGCCGCCTCTTTTGGATCATATTCGGAAATGCAGCAAATCGCGCCTTTTTGAAACGTTTGAATCAAAAATGCATTGCCGTCGGCACGCTCGCCCTTTATCGCCACAAAAAGGCAGCCCTTTGAGGCCGTCCTGCTGTCAATCGTTATTTCTTCAATCTCTACGTCCCTTACGCTATCCGTACCGAAATATTCTCCGCCGCATATTCGCGCAAGCCTGCCGGGCGTCAATTGCTTCATCATGGCATTCTCTCCCAATCAGACGGATCATTTATCATATTTTTTCATCGACTCCTCAATCAGCTTCTCGCAGAGCATTTCGTACTCCATACCGTCCGCGAGAGCTTCCTGGGGCAAAAGGCTTGTGGGGGTCATCCCCGGAAGCGTATTGGCCTCAAGACAATATATATTTTCCTCTTCGTCGAGCAAAAAATCTATCCTGGCATATGCCTCAAGCTTTAATATCCTATAAACATCCGCCGCGTATTCCCTCATTTTCTTTTCAACCGGCTTTTCAAGCTGTGCGGGACAGACGTCGTTTGCCAGACCCGTTTGATATTTCGTCTTATAATCATAAAAACCCTGCTTGGGAATTATTTCAATGACCGGAAGGCTCCTTCCAGCTATTACGCCTACTGAAAATTCCCTGCCTTTTATGTATTTTTCGACAACAGCCTCATTTTCATACGTAAAGGCAAGCTCCAGCGCCTTTTTATATTCCTCCCCGTCGCGCGCGACACTTACGCCAACGCTTGAGCCTCCGCAGCATGGCTTGACTACGCACGGAAATTTTACGCCCGTCTTACAAGAGCTGCTTTCATCGCCCTTTTTGACCAAAAAGCCTTCGGCTACGGGAACGCCTCCCGATTTCATCATTGCCCTCGCAACGCTTTTATTCATTGCCATCGCGCTCCCCAGATAGCCGGAGCCGGTATATTTTATGCCATGCACGTCAAATACGGCCTGAATACGGCCGTTTTCGCCTTCCGCGCCATGAAGCGCCATAAACGTAATGTCGGCCATGGCGCATATTTCAATGACGTTTGGCCCCAGTATGCCGCCTGCGCCATCGCCCCTAAGCCGCCTTATACGCAAAAGGTCGGGGCTTTTCTCTCCAATCCTAAAGGCCTCGCCATCTATCAGGGACTCTTTTTCAAAGACGTCCTCCAGTCCCCCGCTTCCTGTCTCATACCCCAAAAAAGAATCCAGAAGCACGGCCATATGCCCTCTTTTTCTAAGGGCACCGCACACGCCCATGCCGGTAGAGAGCGAAACTTCCCTCTCCACGCTTAAGCCTCCGGCCAAAACCGCTACCTTCAAAACGCCGCCTCCCCTCGCGTCACTTAAACGGCCTAGCAATCATAACTATGGAACTGCTTCTGCTGTACGGATAATATACTACGGCATTCCTGCTGCTGCTTGCCGATACGTCCTTTCCCTTTCCCGCGTATATTTCCACATGGGATATGTTTTTGTAGCGTCCATTCTTTACGAAGGAAAAAAACACCACATCGCCCGGCAAAAGCTTGGTGGAGGAAACGTTTTTTCTAAAAATCCTCTTGCCGTTCGCGTCGCACCATCTGCCAATTTCCGCCGCCGTCTGCGCCCAGCCCAAAACTGCCATCCCTTATGTCCGCACCCCTAAGGCCGAGTGATCTTCTCACCCGGTCGCCCGCGTCCACACCGTTCATAACGGGAACGATCACGGTGTCATCCGTTACCGCACCGTCCATATCCCTGCATACCTCCTCCAGGGAGTAATTTTTCACGCAGATAAAGATATGATCCTGAGGTCCCAGAAGGCTGACGGCGGGAACCACATTTTCCGGCATGCCCGTCTTCTCTCCCTTATACTCGCTGTGGAGGATCAGCCCGCGCTCTTTTATGGATATCCCCTTCTCATTCCTCGCCACCAATGTCACATGGGGAAAAACCTGGATGAGCATCCCTGCCAGGTACCCGCCTACGCCGCCTGCACCTATCACAGCGATCTTTTTATCTCTTATATCCATACCGCTTCCTCCGTCCATCACTTTTTATCCGCGGCCTGTTCCCGCGATCCGCGATCCCCGCGGTCCCTTCCCGCAAATCCAGACCCCAGCGGTCCCTTCCCGCGAGCCCAAAACACACGACATCCGTTCCGAACATACCAAGCATATCACAAATGATCTCTCCTTTCCACAACTGATCGTACCTGTTCTCCCATTAGATGGACATTCGATGTTTCTTGTCCGGACTAAAGACCGGCAAGAAGATGCGCCGTCTGAACTGTTTACGATCAATTTGCCCCGTCCCCGCGTACGGATACCGCCCGCAGCTTTTTCCCGTCCGTGGTCACGACCAGCGCCCCGCCGTCCATTGTCAGAAAACACTTCACCTTCTGTTCCGCCAGCCGCTCCATCGTCTCATCACCGGGATGTCCGTAACGGTTGTTCTCGGCGCAGGAGATCACCGCCCAGTCAGGTTTCACAAATTCCAGAAATTCCCGGCTGCTGGAATGATCAGAACCGTGATGAGCCACTTTCAGCAGCCGGATACGCGCCGAGGGAGCGGCGGCCTCGACCGTTCCCGCCGCTTCCGCCGCTTCCTGCCTGTCTTCTCCTGCCGCCTCTTGACTGCTCTGGATCGTTTCCGCTGTTTTCTGCAAGCCCTCTCCTGCCGTCCCCTGACCGCTCTGGACCGCTCCCAGCCCTTCCTGCCTCCCTTCCCGCTTTGTTTGGACAAGTTCCAGCCACCGGTTCTCGCCTTCCGCGCTGATATCCCCGGTCAGCAGCATGCCCGCGTACCCGTAAACGGCCTCCAAAAGCAGGGAATGGTCGTTGGTATCCTCCCCATGGTCTTCATCGCCCGCGTAAAGACAGCGCAGAGTCAGCCGACCCCGGATCTGGTCCCCCGCCCGCATCCAGGCGACTTTCGTCCCGGCCTGCTCCGCCAGACGGATCAGCTCCCCATACCGGGCATCACCCCGTCCCAGCCACGGCAGGACCAGGGTACCTATGGGAATCCCGCAGTCCGATCCCAGAAGATACCGGATCCCTGATATGTGGTCCTCGTCCCCGTGGCTTATGACGGCGTAGTCTATCCGCCGGATGCCGCTGCATTTCAAAAAAGGCTCCAGTATCTGTTCGCCCAGCTTTTTATTGCTGGTGCTGCCGCCGTCCACCAAGACCACCGCGTCCTCAGTTTCCAGACAGAGACCGTCTCCCTGGCCCACGTCCAAAAAAACTGCCCGCAGTCCGGAAACCGGCCGCGGACTCAGAAGAAGAAACCCGCCCAGGATCCCGGCCGCAAGGATCGCGTACCTGCAAAGCCCCCGGCGGATGGCCGTCCGTAAACCAGCCGTCCC
>CAZTVO010000072.1:0-10901 GCA_964617075.1 uncultured Jutongia sp. | reverse complement strand
CCATGACAGATATTTCGTCCAAAAGGCGCGTTTCGGCGTCGCGGAAATAAGGCTCTCCCTTTTTTTCAAATATCTCGGGTATAGTCATTCCCTCTTTTTGCGCTATTAAAGCGTCGGTATCGATTTGGGCCGCGCCAAGACGCCTGGCGACAAGCCTTGAGACGCTCGTCTTTCCAACTCCCATAAAACCTATCAAAAACATATGTTCTTTTAAACTTTTCATCAAATCACAGCTCCCTAAAGCGCTTCCGCGCGCGTCAGGCGTTTTTTTCTATCGCGTCAAGGACGCTTTTTAGCACCGACGCGTCAATCTGGCCCGGCGCGCTTTGCCTGCCTAGGCTCGCGAAAGTAATCGCGGAGCCGATGCTTTGCGCCGCTATGCGGCTTACAAGGCCAAGGCCCGACATCGAGATGGCGACTACCGCCTTTTTTTTAAACATGTCAGACGCGATAACGGACGCCTCCATAAGCCGCGCCACGTCCCGCCTCTCTTTTGGCATTACGGCAATTTTTAATATGTCGGCTCCGCATTTGTCCATATGCTCAAATTTTTTTAGCATTTCTTCCACGGAAGGGGTTTTTAAAAAATCGTGGTACGACCCGACTATCGCCGCGCTCCTCCCAAGCTCGCCTATAAGAGGCGGGTCGCCGTCAAGGCGGCACGCTTCCACGTCTATCATATCCACGTGTCCGGACGCCGCAAGACCTTTTAAAAGGCACTCGTATCCGCCGCGCCCGATCTCTTTTTTGCCGCCTTCGGGGCGCGTCCTAAACGTGGCCAGCAAAGGCGTGTCCGCGAGGACGTCTTTAATCATTTCGGCGGTTTTTATCACGGCGTCAAACTCAAGGGCGTCCTCGTAAAAATCGACGCGCCACTCGACTATGTCCGCGGGACTTTTTCTTGCCTTTTTTGCCATATTTAATATGTCTTCCCTTTTTTCCTCCGCAATCGGCACGCAGATTTTTGGAACGCCTCCCCCGATTTCAACTCCCCTTACTTTTACCATCTTTTGCCCCCACATTGAAAAGCTGCCTCAAGGACTAAAGTCCCCGAAGCAGCCAATATGTCAGCTAGTCGTCTTTTAAGCTGTCCTTTACGGCGCCCACTATGGCGCTGACCGCGCCGACCACCACCACGACTACTACAACGACGCCTATCACAACCCCTGCTATGATTCCCGTCAAGCGAAACACCTCCTAACGTCGCGCGAGGCTTAGACTAATTGTTTATAAGCTTTTCGTCCTCGTTGTTCCAGCTGTAGAGCTTGCGCACCTCTTCGCCGACCTTTTCGGACGGATGCTCGGACGCGCGCTTTCTAAGCGCCTTAAAATGCGCCTGTCCGCCGGCGGAGGACATGTCAAGCAGAAAGTCTTTCGCAAACGTTCCGTCCTGAATGTCTGAAAGTATCTGCTTCATCGCTTTTTTTGTGTCTTCCGTTATAATCTTTGGCCCCGTCACATAGTCGCCGTACTCCGCCGTATTTGAGATGGAGTACCTCATGCCCGCGAAACCTGACTGATAGATTAAGTCAACTATAAGCTTCATCTCATGGATGCATTCAAAGTAGGCGTTTCTCGGATCGTATCCGGCCTCGCACAATGTTTCAAATCCCGCCTGCATCAGGGCGCACACGCCGCCGCAAAGAACGGCCTGCTCTCCAAAAAGATCCGTCTCCGTCTCGGTGCGAAACGTCGTCTCAAGAACGCCCGCCCTAGCGCCGCCAATGCCAAGCGCGTACGCGAGCGCTATCTCCTGCGCCTTGCCCGTGGCGTCCTGCTGCACGGCGACAAGACACGGAACCCCTTTTCCTGCCTGATACTCCGAACGCACGGTATGTCCTGGCCCCTTTGGCGCTATCATTGTAACGTCCACATCCTCCGGAGGTATGATCTGGTTGAAATGGATGGCAAAGCCGTGGGCGAACATGAGCATGTTGCCCGCATCAAGATTTGGAGCTATGTCCTTTGAATACATAGCGGCCTGCTTTTCGTCATTTATTAAAATCATGATTATGTCGGCCTTCTTTGCCGCTTCCGACGCGGTATATACCTCAAAGCCCTGATCCTCGGCCTTTGCCCACGACTTTGAGCCCTCGTACAGGCCTATTATGACGTGGCAGCCCGAATCCCTTAAATTCAAGGCATGGGCATGGCCCTGGCTTCCATAGCCTATGATGGCGATGGTTTTGCCGTCAAGCAGTGATAGATTGCAGTCGTCCTGATAAAAAATCCTAGCTTCTGACATTTCTTTTCCTCCCATAAAACTTGTTTAATTTATGCAAAGCGCCGCCCTTTTTGCGAACGCGCCAAACTGCCGCGCATATCCTATTCGTCAAAAATCGTCTCCGCGCCCCTGCTTAGCCCCGCGATGCCGGTGCGCACCAGCTCCTTGATGTCATAGCCGCCAAGCAGCTTTATGAAGGCGTTTAGCTTGGCCTGGTTTCCCGTAAGCTCAATCATCATGGTGTCAACTCCGACGTCGACTATCTTTGCCCGAAATATGTCGGCGATGGCGACCACGGCGGGCCTCTCCTCGGCGCTGGCGTTTACGGTGACCAGCACAAGCTCTCTGCAGACCGACGCGCCGCCCTTAAGCTCTTTTACGTACCTTACGTCCTCAAGCTTGGCGACCTGCTTTTCTATCTGGTCGAGTATGTGGTCGTCGCCCCTTACGACGACGGTCATCCTTGAAAACGCGGGATTTTCCGTTTCGCCCACGGTCAGGCTGTCGATGTTGTATCCCCGCCTGCTAAAAAGACCCGCCACCCTGCTGAGCACGCCGGAGGTGTTGTCAACCAAAATCGA
The DNA here is from genome assembly GCA_964617075.1 of uncultured Jutongia sp. Taxonomy (GTDB): domain Bacteria; phylum Bacillota; class Clostridia; order Lachnospirales; family Lachnospiraceae; genus Butyribacter. The sequence continues at coordinate 8,096 of CAZTVO010000072.1, read as the reverse complement.
TAAAACTTTTTTCTTCATTTGATAATTACCGTTGTCGGAGCCGCTCGCAGGCTCCGCCCTTCACGCCTCCGCGTCCAACTCTAAATTCTAGCAATCGGGGCAGTATTTGTCAAGGAATCTCAAAGCTTGCCCACTCCGAAGGCAGCACCGCACAGGCTCCGGTATTTGCGTCCGCCTGCGTGCCCTTTATCCTTACGTAGATTACCGCTCCCGACGCGGCCTTTTTGTCCTTTAAATCTATCACCGCGCTATTTTCCACTGTTTTCCAATTCGCCTTAAGCGCGTCGAAACTGTCCGATTTATTTAATACGACGTATTGGTATTTCAAAACGTTTGACGCCTTCATAAACTTTAGCCTGTGCGTCGTCCTTGTCGCCGCGCCGGTCGTCTTGGAGTACACGGAATATACCACGTCGGACGTGTCAAGCGTTCCTATGACGGGCTTTGGCAGCTGCCCCTTTACAAGTATCGACGTAATTTTTGAATGGCCGTTTGTCTCGGTGGCCTTTTTTCTAAAATCTATCGATACGTCATCGCCTTCCTTGCTGTCGCCCTTAGGCTTCGCGGCATCAGCCGCCGGCACGTCCCATACGCTCATAGACTTTGAGCATGCCTTCCATTCGTTTGACTCCGAATCAAAATATTCCATCGACGCCGACGTATTTATAGTCTGCGTCACGGGATTTAGCCGCAGTATGGGCGCGGCGGGCCTTTCTGGAACAAGAACCGTGCGCTCGGCGGACGGACGCGTTCCCGCGCCTCCGTCCTTTCCGTTTACGCCGGCTATCATTACCACAATCCTGCCACCGTTTATCCTCAAGTCCTCAAGCTATTTTATAGTATATGCTCCCGCGGCGCCCCCATTAACCTTGTTCCAAACGCCCGCGCCCTCTTTTCTCCACTCAAGACCAGGAGCGGTGGAAACACCTTCGACCGTAAGCTTTGGAGCGCCCGCGTCGCTTGTCTTGTCAAACTTCGCGCTCGTAAATGACGCCCTGGCGGGAATTGTGATTTTTGTCGCGGCGGCGTCATTGTCTCCTTTTAGGTAAAGCGTCGTCGCGGCGTCCTTATTCATCCATCCGATATCCATGGTAATGGTGCCGTCGGCTAAAGCCTCAGAACCCGTGCCCGCCAGGTTCCAGCTTTTTTTATTCAAGGAATACAATACAATGTTATTTGAGCCGGGGTTTATTTTAATCAGATTGTTGTCATAGTCGATCTCGGAAATCTTTACTGCCGCGTCGCCTTCTTGCACCGGCGCCTCTGGCGCGGTAAGATTTACGGCTAAAAACTTCCCCGCGTTTTTGCTTGCGGCCACCTTTATAAACGTTGAAGCCGATGCCTGACTGTCTTTTGTCGCGGCGCGCCTAAACTCAACAATCTGGTCGGACGCCTTTTCACCAAACGCGTCCGGAGCGACCTGCGCGTAATTTAACGGCACGTTGGCGACAAGACTATTGCTCCACTCGCCCCCAAGCACGCGGTACTGCACGCCTTCCGCCTCGGGCACGGTCATCTGCCCCTTTTCATTGTCTATTTTTATTTCGGGAGCGGGCTTAAGCTTTGGAATGACTACGGCGACCTCGCGGCTTGGCCTGCCCCAATTAACCGGATCCTCGGCTCCCCTTTCCATCACGGAAAGCCTGAAATAAACTACCGAATCCTTTTCGGCGTTTATATATCGTTCAAGCGCGGACGAAAGCGCGGGATCCTCCTCGACCGTTGTTTTGTTCCACGTTAGGTAAGCTTTCATCGGAAATTCGGGATCTCTCGTTAGACTATCCTTGGCCCTCCACTCCACATGACCCGCGAATCCGTCAGGTATTCCCGAATATTCGACGTTTCCGGTTTCCGTGGAATACTTCGCGCTAAATGTTTCATTATACTTTGGTATGTTATACTTCTCAGGAACGGAGGAAACGTCTCCCTTTAGCGAAATCTTATAATCCCTCTGCTTTGGGATCCACGATATGTCAATTGTCGCTGATCCGTCCTCTCCGGCCTCGCCCGCCTTGTTCCATATTTTTTCATTATCGTCTGAAATGTAGTATGACGTGTCGCCCTCGCCGCTTACCGTTATCGTCATGTCGTCATAATTGACTTCTTTTACGTCAACTCTCTTGTCGCCACTCACGGCTCCGGCGCTTTTTGTCAAGACCACCGCCGCGCCCGCGGCGCAAAGCGCCGCCGCGGCCCCAAACGCATACCTTTTAGCTCTTTCCATAAAAACCTGCCTCCTATCGCCCGGCGGCCGCGAGTCCGCTGCCGCCTACCATAAAGCTGCCCGACGCGCCCCTTATTCCGTTCGACGCCCGGTAATATATTTTTCCATTTTTATATTTCATTTCTTTTAGGAAATACGATTCCGGGTAATGGGCGGACGTTTTCCATACTGTCCTTGCCCTTCCCGAGGGAACACTGTATATATAGATTCTGTTGTTTGAAATGAAATAATATTTATTCCTGTTAAACTTGGAAAAAGAAGACGCGCTCCGCGCCGCGTAAATCAAATCGGCGCCGCCGCCCACCAAAGAATCCCTCATGACTATGCCTCTGTCGCTTAAATAGAGCCATCTGCCGCCGCGGCAGTAAAAGCTGCTGGTCACGCCGTTCCAGTACATATCGTCATAGCTTTCATCCGACGCCCTTTTCGCCTTAAAGCCGTAATACTCGCCCTTCCTTAGGCTTTTGGCGCTTTTCATAAAGTGCCTGTGCCCCACATAGCCGTACATGTCCCTGTTTAGGCCGCCGACGGGATCGTCCCACGTCACGTCGACATTATACCACAGCCCGTCGACTTTAATAAGGTTCCACATATGGTTCATCGATTTGGATGTTATATAGTCGACGTTTATGCCCGCCAGCCCGCAAAGCAGCCCGTACGCGAGAGAATACCCCTGGCAGTTCGCCTTCTTTTTTATGAGGGCACCCGTCTCGTTTAGCCTCGACTGGCTGCCGCCCTTTTTATTGTCGTATTCGGTATTTCTAACGAGATAGTCGTGGAGCGCGAGCGCCTTTTCTACGTCGCTCATGCCGGAATTTATCGATTTTAGCGCCCTTGCCGTCGCCTTGTCTAACCTGGCGCGCGTCCGTTTTATTTTAGCCACGTCTACCGAACCGTCCGCCTTCGTGTAGTCGGACGAGTAGGTAAGGATTATCCTGTTTATCCGGGACGTATCGACCACGACCCTTTTTGAAAACTGAAGCCCTGCGTAAAAAATGTAGGGCGTTTCGTTGACGACCTCGGCCATCGCCGCGCTTATCTTTTTCCCGTCCTTTGAATCGTAAAGCCCGAACCTTTTTACGTCTACCTCTGTTTCATAATTCTCGTACGCGTTAACGACGGCGTCTTTAAATCTATTCATGACGGCCTCGCCCGCGGCGCATGCCCGCTTTGGTACAAGCATGGCGCCCGCAGCGCAGGCAAGAAGAGTGCCGCAGGCGAAAAGCTTTAGCGCGGCAGGCTTTCCCTTTTGCATCGCGCGCCTCCCTTCCTAAAAGTCTAAGAGCGCGTACCCGCCAAGCAGTCTATGAACTGCCTCGCGCAGCGTCCCGAAATGCCCCCATGGGCAAGCTCCCACCTGTCCGCCTCAAGGCAGAGCTCCTCGCGCGACATGCGTATCCGCGGATGCTTCTTTGCGAGCCCCATCACGATGTCGTGGTACTCCTGCCTAGACGGCTTGTAAAAGCCTATCGATACGCCAAATCTTGCCGCAAGCGAAAGCTTTTCCTGCATTGTGTCGGAACGGTGCAGCTCGTCGTCCGACATATCCGACCTGTCGCTCCACGTTTCGCGTATCAAATGCCTCCTGTTGGATGTGGCGTATATAAGGACGTTTTCGGGCTTTGGCTCAAGCCCGCCCTCTATTACGGCCTTAAGGTATTTATAATCCGTCTCAAAATCCTCAAACGACAAGTCGTCCATGTAGATGATGAAGCGGTAGTTTCTGTTTTTGATTTCGGAAATGATTTTTGAAAGCGCGCCAAACTCGTGCTTGTATACTTCTATCATCCTAAGGCCAAGACCGCAGTACTCGTTTAACAAAGCCTTTACGCTAGTCGACTTGCCGGTGCCGGCGTCGCCGAACAAAAGCACGTTGTTGGCGGGCCTGCCGGCCAAAAAGGCCTCCGTGTTCTCAATAAGCTTTTTTTTCTGCGCGTCATAGCCTATGATATCGTCAAAAGAGGCGCCGCCTGTTGACGATATCGGCGCCAGCGCGTCATTTTTGCCGCCCGAAAGCCTGAAGGCCTTGTTTAGGCCAAACTTTCCAACGCCATATTTTTTGTAAAACTTAACAGTCTCCGCGTAAAAGGCGCCATCATCGGACGCCGCCTCAAGCTTTTCGCAAAGATATGATATCTTCTCCCCGGCGTCTGTATAGGGCGCCCGCTCAATTTTTGCCGTCGGCCCAAACCCCTCCGCCATCGAGAGGCAGTTTATGCCAAGCGCGTCCTCGATCTTTGAAAAATCGTAGTCAAAAAGCTTCTTAAATATTAAAAGGTCGGCCTTCGCAAATTCCGACAGCGGCCCCTCCCCGGCGTCGGATCTTTCAGCGGCGAGCGTAAACGGGTTTTCGCTCGTCGCCAATATAAACGCTATATAGTTGTGCCATAGATTTGTGTCAAAACCGTAGCGGCCGGCAGCTTCAAGCAGGCGGCCGACCCGCGCGTATACCTCTCCTATAAGGCTTTCCTTTTCATATCCGCCCTCGCCTATCTTTTTGCAGACGTCCGCGAGCCCCGACATGACGTCGTCTTTGGCCGCGTCCGCATACACGGCAAGCCTTGATATCAAACGATGCATATTCTCCTCCAGACAAACTTCTTTCGCAAAGGCCCGTCCTACATCCTTTCAGGCGCCTCAAGCCCCAAAAGGTCTATCGCCGTTTCAAGCGTCCTTCCAACAAGGGCGCATATCCTTATATATGAATTTCTAATTTTTTCATCGCTGTTGTCAACTATCCGGTTTTCATGGTAAAACTTGTTGAACGCGTCGGAAAGCTCGTAGGCGAACTGGCAGATTTTGTGGGGCGCGTTTTCGTTGTACGCGTCGTTTACCGCGTCTGGCCATCCAGACAGCGCCATGACAAGCCCCGCCTCGCTGTCGCTGCCGCCGGCTAGTGATATCGGCAAATCCCGGTCTTTCCCCCCATTTTTGTCCGCCTTTGCGAGCAGGGACTTGATGCGGACTATGGTGTAAAGTATATATGGCCCCGTATTTCCCTCAAAAGACGTGAAGCGCTCCATGTCGAATATGTAGTCCTTGGAGCACTGGTTGCTTAAGTCGCCGTACTTGACGGCGGCAAGCGCTATCTTTTCGGCGGCGTCTTTTATGTCCTCCTCGGGCATGTCCCTGTCCTTCATCTTTTCAAGAACCTTCGCGTACACATCGTCTAAAAGGCTCTCAAGCCCAAGCACGCCTCCGTCCCGCGTCTTAAACGGCCTGCCGTCGCTGCCGTTCATGGTGCCGTTTCCGATAAACACAAGTTCAACGTCGTCTCCGATTATCCCGGTCTTTCTAGCGCACCTAAATATCTGCTCAAAATACAGCGACTGCCTTTTGTCGACGACGTATATGATTTTTGTGGGATTAAAAAGCTCACGGCGTTCCACTATTGTAGCAAGGTCGGTGGTGTTGTAGAGCGTGGCGCCGTTCGACTTTAAAATCATGCATGGCGGAATACGCTTCGCGTCCGATTCCTTTTCAACGTCCACAACCAGCGCGCCGTCGTCGACGTAGGCATACCCGCCTTCCTTCATCCGCCTTACCATATCGGGAATATACGGCTGCGCGTCCGATTCCTTTTTCCAAAGGTCGAAATTGACATTTAGCCTGTCGTATATTCTTTTCAGATCCGGCAGCGAGACGTCTATTATATGGCGCCACAGCGCGACATATCCCCTCTTTCCTTCTTGAAGCAGGGCAGTGGCCGTCTGGGCTTCCTTTTTATATTCAGGGTCTTCTTTTGATTTTTTGCTGGCGCTCGGATATATTTCGCCCAAATCTGATATTGAAAACGGCGGCTCCTTAGGATACTCGCCTTCGTAAGAATCGTCAAAATACGCGAGCTCCGGCTGCCTGTGCCTAAGCTCGGTAATTACAAGGCCAATCTGGAGCCCCCAGTCGCCAAGATGGGCGTCGCCTATCGCATTGTGTCCTAAATAGGCCGCAACGCGCTTGATGCTCTCCCCTATTATGGCGGGACGCAGATGTCCGACGTGCAGGGGCTTTGCGACATTGGCTCCGCCGTAGTCTATGATTATCGTCTCGGGAGCGTCCGTCTTTTCGCATCCCAAATTTTCGCTCTTTTCCATATCGTTTATAAATTTCGTCAAAAGCTTGTCACTGACCGTCAAGTTTATAAAACCCGGCGCCTGCGCGACGGCTTTTTTTAAATACGCGTTTCCCTCCAACGCGCGCACGACGTCGCCCGCGATGTCCATGGGCTTTTTGCGGTACTCCTTTGCGGCGGCCAACGCGCCGCTGCACTGGTACTGGCAAAGATCCGGACGGTCGGACGTTGTCACTTTCGCGTATTTTTCATCATATCCCGAATCCCTAAAAGCGGCGCTCATCTCTTCCCGCAGCAACTCTATAATGTCTTTCATTTTCCATGCCTTTCTAGTAAAGGGCGTCTACCGCGTCAAAATATCCCTCAAACGTTTTTTTGCAGCACATCGGATCGCTTATTTCAATCCCGTCAGCCGCCATTCCGGTTATTGTAAACGCCATGGCGGCGCGGTGGTCGCCGTATGTCTTAACGGTCGTTGGGCGCGGATGCCCCGGATAGACTATCACGCCGTCCTCAAGCTCGTCGCACCTTATATTCATGCGGCCAAGCTCGTTTACCATGACTTTTATTCTGTTCGACTCCTGTCTCCTTATATGCCCTATTCCCCGTATCGCTACAGGACCGTCGGCAAAAGGGGCGATTGCCGCCAATGTAAGCGCCTGGTCTGAAAAGTCGGCCATATCCGCTTCCACGCCCCTTAGCTTTCCGTCCGCCGGCGCGTACAGCACAGGCTCGTCCTCATCATTCCATTTTACGGCGCATCCCATCCTCTCAAGCACGCCCAAAAACTTCATGTCGCCCTGGAGCGAGTCTCTCTTTATATATCGGACACACGCGCTGCCTCCAGTAACAGCCGCCATGGCATAAAAATAGCAGGCGGCCGACACGTCCGGCTCCACCGCGTATTCGCGCGCCAGATATCTGCCTCCCGCCACCCTATAGCGATCTTTTTCAACGCGCTCAACGCCCGCGTGACCGAACTGCTTCATCATCCGCTCGGTCATTTCAACGTACGATCTGGCGTCCCTGCTTCCCGTAAGGCTTATCTCAAGCGACTTAAACGCCGTCGGAGCCGTCATTAAAAGCGCGCTTAAAAACTGGCTGCTCTCGTCTATGTCAAGCTCCACCTTTGCCTCCCGCCACAGGCTGGGCGCATTGCCTGGCGCTACGCCGCGCCGCCCAATACCTTTAACACGCATCGGAAACGACCACGCGTCGCCAAGCCAGTCAAAACGAGCGCCAAGCCTCTCCAAAGCGAGAAGAAGCTCCTTCATCGGCCTTTTTCTCATCTGCGCGGAGGCGTCAAGCGTGTATTCGCCGTCATGCATGGCGCAAAACGCGGTCAAAAACCGCGCCGCCGTTCCCGCGGAGCCAAAGTAGGCCGCGGCCTTCTTTTTTGGAATGATGCCCGACATTCCTGATATGGCCACTTCGCGTAAATCCTCGTACTTTGAAGCGTTAAAGCCCAAATCCTTCAGCGCGTCAAGAAAGCGGCGTGAATCCTCGCAAAACTGCACCCCTTTCAGGCAAGTTTTACCATCGCTCATGGCCGCCATTAGAAGCGCCCTGTTGGTTATGCTTTTGGAGCCTGGAACCTTAACGCGTATGTCAAGGGGCCCTGTGGCCTTTTTTACCCTATAGATCTCCTGATCCATATTATTTTTCCAATCTTTTCCATAAAAATTATTTTTTATTTAGGATAGTATCATTGCCAAAATTTGTCAAATCCATCGAAATTTGAAGTCCCTCAGCCGATGAGAACATTTTTTCCTTCAAACGCGAAGCCGTATTTTCGGATCCTGT
>CAZTVO010000071.1:0-11016 GCA_964617075.1 uncultured Jutongia sp. | reverse complement strand
AAGCTGATACTAAAGACCATCCCCGCGGTGCTAAGGCACGACGGGGCATGCTAGGATAGAAGGATTGAATGTAAAAAAAGCGGCCCGCTGCAAGCAAAGTAATGCTGAGAGAATTGGCGCATAGATGCATATGAGCAGGGCAGGGGGAGGGAACGCCATGCCGGAGCCGATGCGCGTAGCCCAGATTATGGGAAAGATGATCAACGGCGGCGTGGAAGCCGTGGTGATGAACTACTACAGGCATATTGACCGGACAAAGGTGCAGTTCGACTTTTTCGTTGATTCGGATTCCACGCAGACCCGGCTTTGGCAGGGCGAAATAGAAAGCCTGGGCGGCCGCGTGTTCATCGTCCCCCCATACCAGAAGCTGGCGCGATACATGTCGGCGCTTGAGAAGCTCTTTCGGGAGAACGGCTACCCGATAGTCCATTCCCATATCAACAGCCTCAGCGTGTTTCCGCTGTACGCCGCGAGGAAAGCGGGCGTACCAGTCCGCATCGCCCACAGCCATTCGACCGCAGCCCCGGGGGAATGGAAGAAGAACTTCCTCAAATACATGCTGCGTCCGTTTGCCAAGGTAAACGCAACGCACTACGCGGCATGTTCAAGACTTGCCGGGGAATGGCTGTTTGGGGAAAAGGCGATGAAGCGCGGACAGGTGGAGGTTTTCAACAACGCCATCGATCTGGACAAGTACCGGTTCAACGAGAAGGTGCGCAGGGAAGTCCGCGAAGAGCTGGGCATTGGGAAAGACACGTTTGTCGTTGGGCATGTCGGAAACTTCCGATATCAGAAAAATCAGGATTTTGTGATCGACGTATTTCAGGAGATACACAGACGCTGCCCTGATTCAGTCCTGCTAATGATTGGGGACGGCGAGGATTTCGAGCGGATCCGCGCACGCGTGGAAGGTCTCGCCGGAGACGGGGGGGGGCATGCGGCTGCTAGGCAGCCGCAGTGACTGCGAACGGCTGTATCAGGCGATGGACCTTATGCTGTTTCCTTCCCGCTATGAAGGGCTTGGCATGGCGGCGATCGAGGCTCAAGTGCGCGGAGTGCGTGTGCTCGCGTCAACAAGCGTCCCGCGTGAGGCGCAAATATCGGACGGACTGGAATTTTTGTCCCTTGATGCCGGGGCGGCCGCGTGGGCGGGAGCCGTGCCTGGGCCGGCAGGAAAGGCAAATCTGCAGGGCGGGCGTTTGGCGGCGTACGACATCCGCAGGCAGGCGAGCAGGCTGGAGGCGTTTTATGAAGAGGTTTGGGATGCACAGAAAGAAGCGGGCCTTGGCCGACGGAAAGTGCGGCGGCGTTTATATGCTTGGCTCCAGAAAAGATGTTGACCGCTTCTATCAGGCGATGGACGTCTTCGTGCTGCCCTCCCGCTATGAAGGGCTGCCCGTCGTCGCAGTGGAAGCGCAGGCAGCGGGATTGCCATGCGTACTTTCCGATCGCATTACCAGAGAGGCTGGAATAGCTGAGAACGTAACATTTCTGAATTTTGAAGCTGGAAGCGCAAAGTGGGCGGATAAAGCTTTAAGCGAGAGAAAAAACAGAGCAAAGGAAAATAAAATGCGTATGTTTGATATTAAATACCAGGCAAGCCATCTGTCGGATTATTACATTGGATTGGCAGAGATTGATAGAGGGTAAAAACAAAATTTTGTCTTACAAGCTACCTGCAGCTTACTAGTGGATGATTTTGATGATAGAGATGAAAAGTGGAGTAGAAGAGGTGTGGGCACGGATGAAGGTCGCCATTATTACCAGCGGTTATCTGCCGGTTCCACCTACAAAGGGCGGCGCGGTGGAAAATATTGTTTATAATTTTATCAGAAAAAATGAAGAGTACCATGCGTGTGATTTTACCGTATACGCGATCGCAGATGACCAAGAGGAGACGTTTGATTTTACAGAAGTCAAATATATACATGTGGGAAAAATAACAAGATGCCTTGACAAGGTGGTTTATTTCATCGCGAAAAATCTATTAAAAAAAAAGAAGCTTATTACTTACCGGTATTTTTTTCAACGGATGGCATTTATGCGAAAAGTCGGCAAAGAGCTGCATGTCAATGACTTTGATCGTGTTGTCATGGAAAACAATGTCATTATGTTTCGCGCATTGAAATGCTGCGACAATTTTGAAAAATATGAGGATAAAATTTATTATCATGCACATAATGAGATTGGAAAAACGCTCGGATATGACAGATATTTGCGGCGAGTGAAAAAAATTATTGGGGTGTCTGACTATATCACCAGATACTATCAAAAAAAGGTTGGGATTAATGATGTCGAGTATGTAACGGTACACAATGCCGTAGACGAAAAGCTTTTCGAAAAAAGGATCAGTGAGGAGGAAAAGGATGCTTTAAAGGAAAGACTTGGTATTGATTTGGAGTATCCCGTTTTCTTATTCGCTGGCAGAATGACTAAGGAAAAGGGGATACTTGAATTGCTAGAGGCCTTATCGGGGCTAGATGAAGAGAGGTATACGCTCCTTATTGTTGGAAACACGTTTTATGATACCAGTGTTAAAGATGCTTTTGAAGAACAGATCAAGCAGCTTGCTGGGGGAATTGAGGGAAGAATTGTTTTCACGGGATATATCCCCTATTCGCAGATGTACCAATATTACCAGCTTGCGGATTTGTGTATTCTTCCCTCTGTATGGCAGGAACCGTGTGGCATGACTGTGATTGAATGCATAGTTTCCAGAACACCGCTTATCACAACCCGTGTTGGCGGGATACCCGAGATCGTAACGGAAGCCACGATTCTTCTTGATGTAGACAATCTGACGAAAGCTCTAAAAAAACAGATTCATCTGTTTCTGAGCGACCCAGGGAAGCTGTCCAGCCTCGGAGAAAAGACAGAAAAATACGCTTATCGGCATGGTACGCTTGCGGATTTTTATCATAATTTTATCCGTGCATTGGACATTTTTGAGCAGCAGGGAGAATCGGCATGAGGGTAAAGTACGTCATTTTGGGTGCGGGTATATCTGGCCTTGCTTTTGCTGGCCATTTAAATTCTGAAGATTATGTTGTTTTGGAAAAGGAGAGCGATGCGGGCGGCCTTTGCCGAACGCATAAAGTCTGCGGGGAGTACGTATGGGATTATGCGGGACATTTTTTTCATTTTAAAAATGAATGGAGCAAGCACTATTTTGCACCGGTACTTGGGGGAGAAAGCAAATGTGTGCGACAAATAAAGAATACCAAAATTTATTTTCAAGGTAGACTAATTGACTACCCGTTTCAAAAGAATATTCATCAATTGGGAAAGGATGATTTTATCGATTGCCTATACGATCTTTTTTTTAGAAAAGAAAAGGATACGTACGCATCTTTTAAAGAGATGTTGTTGGGAAAGTTCGGAAAAGGCATCTGCGAACGATTTTTATTTCCGTATAATGAAAAACTTTATGCGTGCGTCTTGGATAAACTTGATTCAGATGCGATGGGACGGTTTTTCCCTTACGCAGATTTGGAAGAGATTATACGCAACATGAGGCAGAAAGATAACACATCCTATAACGATCACTTTTTGTATCCAGTTGACGGAGCTTATACGGTTATCGATTATTTGCTGCAGCGGGTGGATAATGAGAGGGTTCATCTTGATGAAAAAGTCATGCAGATAGATCCTATTAGCAAATGCGTTATTTCTAACAAGGGAAGTTACGAATATGATTACTTGATTAGCTCGATTTCCTTTCCCGAACTTTTACGATTATTGGGGGAACCTGTTCCAGAATGTATGTCTTGGAACAAAGTGCTGGTGTTTAATATCGGGTTTGACAGGCCCTCGATCGATGCATCGCTGCATTGGATCTATTATCCGGACATAGATGTGAATTTTTATCGTGTTGGCTTCTATAACAATATCCTGCATCGTGAAAAGCTTTCTGTCTATGTGGAGATAGGATTTGATCGCCATGAGGAAATTGATGTTGCGAAGCAGTATGCGCAGACGCTTTCAAACCTCAGGAAATGTGGCGTGATTGATGGGCATAAGGTAGTGGCGCATGAAAGTATTCAGATTGATCCAGCTTACGTTCATGTCTCTGCAGAGTCCGCAACATATGTAGAAGAGAAAAGGAAACAGTTTGCGCAAAACGGCATCTATACGGTTGGGCGTTATGGTGAATGGACATATTGCTCTATGGAAGATTGCTTTCTCGGGGCTAGACGCTTGGCAGCCCAACTCCAAGAGGAGTGACGTGATGAAAATTTTGACAGTTTCCATAGCGGCGTATAATGTGGAACAATATCTGGATTTCACCTTGCGCTCTATTTGTGACTCAGGATTTCTTGAGGATATCGAAGTGCTGGTTATAGATGATGGATCTACGGATCGAACTGGGGAAATCGCTAAACGATATGAGCGTATGTGCCCAGATACCATCCACTACATTGCCAAGGAGAACGGCGGGCACGGTTCGACGATCAATAAGGGAGTCGAGTTGGCAAAGGGGAAATATTTCCGCGTGGTGGACGGAGACGACGCGGTGGATAGTCAAGAGTTTGCAAACTATGTGAGACAGCTGAAGGAATGTGATGCGGATGTAGTAATCACGGATTATTGGTGGATAGATGAAAAAGGAGAGAGATTTCCGCATAACCATGCCGTTTTTGATCGCATGGCAGTAGGGCGAACAATGGAATACGACAAATCCATAGAGTCCTCCTTGTTTGGCCTCAGTACACTTTCGATCAGGACAGAACTTCTAAGGAAAAATAATGTCCGCATAACCGCGCATTGTTATTATGTGGATGTAGAATTCATTGTGTGGGCTATTGCTGTCTCGAGAAATTTTATTTTTTACAAGAATAGAGTCTATCTATACCGCTGTGTGGGCACAAGCGGCAACAGCACGAACAAGGCAAATATGCTCAAAAACGTAAATATGCAGGAAACAGCAGCTTTGCGTCTGTGCGCGTTATTCAATCAGTTTCAGGAAAGTCGAATGCTCGATGAAGACAGAGGTGTTCTGATTCTGGAACGGATAGAGATGAGCATTGCTGCTCTTTATAGGACATGGCTGTTGTGTGCTCGACCTGAGGACAGTAAAACCAATATCATTTCTTTTGAGAAAAAAATTCAGAAAGTATCGCCTGAAATTTATCGTTATATCGGAAAAAAAAGTTTGTCAAATGGATCCGCCGAAATCGATATGCATATGTCGGTATCATAAAGATTGTGTATGAGGTGTATTTGAAGTGGAAAGGGAAAACGCAATAAATAGAGAAAGTAACATGGAACTATTAAGAGTGTTATCCATGGCGGCCATTATTTTAAACCATGCAGTATCACTTGGAGAAGTTTTAGATGGCGTTACTTTTAACGGCAACACTTTAATTTCCCTGTTTTTTTTGCTTGGCGGGAAATTTGGCACCAATGTTTTTGTGATTATCGGCCTGTATTTTTTGGTTGATAAACAAAGATTTGATTCGCAGAAAATTGCACGCCTGTGGATGCAGACTTTGTTTTATTCGGTAATGTTGAATTTATTTGATGTAATTGTGTTTTCGGGTAAAATTCCATGGAAAGTCTGGGTGAAATCCTTTCTCCCGATCATTGGGAGAAGTTATTGGTTTGCGTCTTCTTACATAATACTGCTTCTTCTTTTGCCTGTCCTTAATAGGTTTTATGAGAAGTGGAATATCCGGATTGGGCACATCGTCGCAGGGACGTTTATCTTTTCCATCCTGCCGACTGTTACGCTTAATGGGGCTTTGTTGGGTGATTCATACTTCATAAGAGTTGTGTTTAAACTTTTAATGTTTGGTCCGGTATGGTTTTCCTTTTTATACATGGGCGTCCGGTATTTTAAGCCCATACTGAAAAAAATGAGGGGGGGGGTAGAGGCTTTGGTGGCTGTGCTTCTCTTTACAGTATCATACTTCCTCATGTTTCTGATAGAGGCTGTTATGTATAAAAAAGGAATTCACGGGAATGTTTTCATGAAAAATAATTATTCCACAATCAGGGATATGTCGTCCTTTCCGTGTTTGACGGCAGCCATAGCCATATTTCTTCTATTTGTTAATCTGCATATTAGGAAAAATAGAATTATCAATCGGCTTGCTTCCAATACATTTGGTATTTATCTGTTACACACGCATGAGACAATAGCTCCTGTTTTCTGGAGGGGAATCTTTTCATTGAGCTTCGTTGTAAAAACAAGATGGTATGTTCAATATTGTATTATTCTGGTGGCAGGAATTTTTGCCGTAGGATGTGTAATTGAATATTTACGAAAGAAATTGGAGCGTTTTATTTTTAAACTTCTTCAGAGACGTTCTCTATTTGAAAGAATCGACGCCGCCGTCAATGCAAGGTTTTACGAGGTATAGGAAAATTCGATCGTGTCTTCCGCACAGAATGGAGGGGTAAGATGATCATAGGAGCTTGCGGATATGGAGCAACAGGGTCATCTGTGATATCCGATCTGTTGCAGGAATATGAGGAGATCCAGGTTTTTGACACTTTCGAATCTTGGTGGAGTTATCGTGTAGACGGACTGGAAGATTTAGAGTACCACTTAATGAAACAATACGCAAAAGGGGAGTCTTGCGATGCGGCAATCCGAAGGTTTCTACGCAAGTCAAAATCGTATATGGTTCCGTTTATTCATAAACCGTGTAATGGAAAAAAATTTTATGAATTGAGTAGACAGTTTATCGATAAAATCACGCAGTTTCAATTTAGGGGATGTTATACGTCTGATGTATGCACGGGCTATGTGATGAGGGATTTTTTCGCGTTTGCATCAAAGAAGATTTTTATGCCGAAAGTGATTGAAAAAATTGTTGGGAAACAAGTTTATCTGTGGCCGTGCGCAGAGAAGTATTTCGCAGTCGAACCTGAAAATTTTTACGATGCTGCAAAAGCGTACACGTCTGCTGTGCTTGAGGCAATGGGAGCGGATCTGAACAAGCCAGTTTGCCTTGATCAGCCGTTTTCTGGAAATAATCCGCAGGATAGCTTCAAGTTTTTCGACGATCCGTATGCTGTCGTGGTCGACAGAGATCCACGGGATCTGTACCTGATGCTTAAATTTTCAAAGCATCCAGATGGAAAATTTATTCCGACGGATGATGTAGATAAATTTATTGTTTATTACAGAAATCTGCGAAAACACAAAGCGGAAAACAGTCGTGTGCTTTATATACGCTTTGAAGATATGATTTATAACTATGAGGAAAGCGTCAGAAAAATTGAAAGTTTCCTTTCGATACACAATCATGTTCGGGTGAAACAGGTATTTAATCCAGCTCGTTCGATCAATAATACGCAGCTGATTCGGCTACATCCGGAAGAGAAAGAAAATGTAAAAAAAATAGAGAGTAATCTTCGGGAATTCTTGTACAATTTTGAACAATTCGGACGGGTCATCTTTCAAGGAAGACCTTTTGAAGGTGCGGCAAGAAAATCGATAGAAGATTGACTGCATGGCATGAAGAAAATAGTAAGTTTTACTGGGACAGGATATTGTTGATGATAAGAGGAGGTAGGCATGAGGTATTATATCCATGAATTTACGAATAGAAGCAATAACAAGATTTCTATTGGTAAAGCACGGGAAGATGTAAATGCGATCCTTTGTTCCATAGGTTTTCATCCCATAAAGATACCTGTGAGGAAGCACGGCGGTATTTATAAGATCTTGAGACAATTTCTTGCAGTTCGTGACTGGAATAGGGAATTGCGTCGGTTAAAAAGCGGCGACATTCTACTGATACAGTATCCTCCTATCGAGAATACTCTTTTTCTTAGAAGTGTACTACATAAAAAGAAGCAGAACGGATTAAAAATAATTCTGTTGGTTCATGATGTCTGGATTGTTCATAAAAATCAAACATGGAGACGCAGGATTTTTGCTTCGTTAGAGTATAAAGTATTTAATAACAGCAATTATATTATAGTTCATAATCGTTTTATGAAGAAAAAATTTGAAAGGGAGGGCATTGAGGAAGAAAAACTAATAGAACTGGGTATCTTTGACTACATAATCCCAGAGTCAACGTTTAAGATTTCGTGTGAAATTGTACATTTACGCACTCAGCCGATCATTATTGCGGGTGATTTAAGAAAATGGAAAGCGGCATATCTTGCTGATCTTCCAGATAACTGCGAGTTCAATCTTTACGGTATCGGATTTGACGAATCCCCAAAGCCCAATATACATTACCAAGGTTCTTTTATGTCAGATCTTCTTCCTCAAGAGATGCATGGCAGTTTTGGTCTGGTTTGGGATGGGGGAAGCGCGGAAACTTGTTCAGGAATGACGGGAGAATATCTGCGCTATAACAATCCGCATAAGGCGTCTTTATATCTTGCGTGTGGAATTCCTGTAATTATTTGGGAGCAGGCAGCAATAGCAGGGTTTATATTAGAAAATAAATGCGGATTTACTGTAAATTCTCTTCATGAGATGGCTCGTATTATTGAATGTATGCCCGATTATGAGTACGAAGAAATGAGGAGAAATGCGAAAAAAATGGGACAAATGCTTAGAGAAGGATGGTTTCTGCGTAGGGCAGTTAAATGTTTTGAATAATCATATCACGGCAAGTTAAGTCCAAATTGAAAAGGGGAAGGCAATTTGCTTTATGTATTAGTTGCTACTTTAATAGGCGTGTGCTTGATTGGATATGTGTCTTGTGAAAAAGATTTTTTTACGCCAACTGTTGCTCAGGTAATGGGATTTATTTTTTCTGGTTTGATGTGCATTATCTTTATGTCAAATATGAAATATAAAATACATATAAATACGGTTGCATTGATAATCAGCTGTTTGGCAATAAGTATATTCATCGGATGTATTACACACCAGATTTTCAAAAAAATAAGAATTAAAAAAATCAATTATGGGAAACAGGAAATTAAAGAGTTTCCGATAAGCATACATATTTTTGTACTTCTTTTTCAGGTGGGAGTGGTGTTTTGGCAATGGCGTGAAATAAAGAGAATTAGCGGAGGACAAGGATCGTTTAATGCCATCATGATGGTATTTCGAGAACGTAATTCTTATAGCACAGATGCGGAATCACAGCTTCCTTTTTTATTAAGGCAATTGATGCCTGTCATGTATGCAATAGCTGCCAGCTATCTGCTATATATTATTAAGTGCTATTCGAGCATGTCTATCCACTCAAAAATCATCTGCTTTGTTATTGTAATAAATTATTGCATTTCTTCACTTCTTACTGGAGCGAGGGGAAGTTTGATTAATCTCTTTTTAGCAGCAATTATGTTTTATCATATGGTACGAATTCAAAAAAGAGGAGGATATAAAAAATACAAGCTTTCAAGTATCATACGGCTTATAGTATGTGTGATGCTGGCGGTATGGTTTTTCAGCGTAACGAGGAGTTTTGTTGGACGTCAGAGTCGGTCAAATTTTTTGGATTATGTTAGTGGTTATGCCGGCACTTCTATCCTTAATCTCGATTTATATTTACAAAGTCCATGGAAGGCTCCAGATGTGTGGGGAAAATGGACATTTCAAAGACTGATTTATAATTTAAGAATACTAGGAATTATTCATGTAAAGCCATACTTGGTTCATTATGAATTCAGACGAATAGACGGAGTATCT
This sequence comes from uncultured Jutongia sp., assembly GCA_964617075.1. Taxonomy (GTDB): domain Bacteria; phylum Bacillota; class Clostridia; order Lachnospirales; family Lachnospiraceae; genus Butyribacter. The sequence continues at coordinate 1,406 of CAZTVO010000071.1, read as the reverse complement.
ACTGGAAATGTTTATACATTATTTCGAGATTATTATAATGACTTTGGCGTAGCAGGTACGTTTATACTGCATGGACTAGCATCTTTGCTTGCAAGTATTTTGTATGAATACGGAAAAAGAAAACCCAGTAATAAAACGATATTGTTAAATGGGTATTTATATAATAGCTTGGTAATGTCCTTTTATACAGAACGTTTTTTTGATTTAACGTTTTCTATAAGTTTCGTAAGAAACGTTGTAATACTAATGATTGTGAGCACCGTTCTGTTTAAACGACCGTTTCGTATAGTGGCAAAAACAAGGACACATATCCATCTGAATTCGGAGTAAATATGACGCATTCGTCTATCAAACATAATTTTTTAATGAACGCGATTCTGTCGACTTCTTCAATTTTGTTCCCGCTTATCACGTTTCCATATATATCGAGAATTTTACAACCTGAGGAAACTGGAAAAGTAGCTTTTGCTATATCATTGGTTTCTTATTTTGCTTTGTTTGCGCAGTTGGGAATTCCCACATACGGAATCAGGGCCTGTGCAAAAGTACGCGATGATAAACAGGAATTATCAAAAACGGTTCAGGAATTACTGGTCATCAATCTGTCGACGACAGTTATTGTTTATACCGTTTTTCTGGCTGTGCTTGCTTTTGTGCCAAAGATGCGTGAGGAGCATGACTTGTACGTTGTCTTAAGTTTTAGCATTATATTCAATGCAGTTGGTATGGAATGGCTCTATAAAGGTTTGGAGCAATACACTTATATAACGGTACGGTCGATATTTTTTAAGTTCATTGCACTTGTTGCGATGTTTATTTTTATACATAGGGAGTCGGATTACGTTGTTTACGGAGGACTTTCTGTTTTTGCGTCATCTGCATCGTGTATTTTAAACCTTATTCACTCCAGAAAATATATATCTTGGCACCCGACTAAAGATTATCATTTTAAAAGACATTTAAAGCCAATAGTGATTTTTTTTGCAATGTCCTGTGCTGTAACAATATACACACATATGGATTCTGTCATGCTTGGATTTATGGCGGATAATACTGCGGTGGGATATTATGACGCAGCGGTGAAGGTAAGATCAGCTCTTTCAGGAATTGTTACGTCCTTGGGAACTGTTCTGTTACCGCGTTCTTCATACTATATTCAGCAGGGAAGGCGTTCGGAATTTATGCAGATTTCTGCAAAAGCAATGAATTTTGTATTTTTACTTGCATCTCCGCTTATGGTATTTTTTATTATGTTTGCGAAGCAAAGCATTTATTTGCTTTCTGGCGCATCATATGACGGGGCAGTGTTACCGATGCAATGTATTATGCCTACGATTTTATTGGCCGGGATCACAAATATCCTTGGAATCCAGATGCTGGTTCCTTTAGGATATGAGAAAATCGTA
>CAZTVO010000070.1:6979-11263 GCA_964617075.1 uncultured Jutongia sp. | reverse complement strand
TCCTTTCCCCGGCGATTTGCCCCGCCGGGTGGGCCATGCTCCTAAATATGCCTCCCCTACGTTTTGCGGATGAAACCCGTCCACGTCCTTTTGCGGCGAAATCTCGTCTATCACCCTGTCCTCGTCTATATGAGGCGGCAGCGGAAGCTGCACTAAAATCCCGTCCACGTCCTCTCTTGCGTTTAAGGAGGAAATAAGCGAAAGCAGCTCCTCCTGCGTAGTTTTTTCGGGCAGTTCATACGCTATGGAGCGTATGCCTACGTACTCGCACGCCTTTTTTTTATTCCCGACGTAGACGCAGGATGCCGGATCGTTACCGACCTGTATGACCGCAAGCGCGATCTTTACGCCATTTTTGTCAAGCTTTTTTGCCTCTTCCCTCAATTCATCCTTAACTTTTGACGAAACCGCCTTTCCGTCTATAATTACCGCCATAAAAATCTCCTTTATTAAAAGCGTGTGAATCCTTATCTCACACATTAAATATGCTTCCGCCCACAAACTCCCGAATCAGCGAATTTTTTGGAATCTCCTCTGTGCTTATGCCTATGAAGTAGTCAAGAAACTTTAAAAACCTCTTTGCCTCTATATATTCAGGCGCGTCCTTGGATATGCCGAAAAGAAGGGACTCGGCATAAGGCTTTAGCGCAGCAAGCTCGTATATGAGGGCGGAATTAAACATTACGTCCGCCTCCTCTTGAAATGGAAAAATGTATTTATCCTCGCCGCGTCTTACTGAAGGCCACATTGATATCGTCCGCGCCGCGGACGAACCCCTTGTCCTCGCGTCTCTAACCATCCGCCTTATAAGCCTGCCGTCCGTCGTTGATATCCTGTTGTGCTCATCAATATTAAGCTGCGTAAGGGCACTTATGTATATTTTGAATTTGCTCTCCTCCGGAAGCGTATATGACAGCTTTCCGTTTAAGCCGTGTATGCCTTCTATCACAAGTATGTCGTCCTTTTCAAGCTGCATACAGCCGCCCCCGTACTCGCGCCTGCCCGCGATAAAATTAAAACTTGGAAGCTGCACCCTTTCCCCGTTTAAGAGCCTTGTCATGTCCGAATTAAAAAGCTCTACGTCAATCGCTTCCAGACATTCAAAGTCATAATTTCCATTCTCGTCTATCGGCGTATCCTTCCTGTCTTTAAAATAATTGTCAAGCGCGATTGGATGCGGCTTTAAGCCCAATGTCCTTAACTGTATGGAAAGCCTGTGCGAAAACGATGTCTTGCCCGACGATGACGGACCGGCAATCATGACGAATTTCTTGCCTTTATCTTTCGCGACAGTCTCCGCTATCTGAGCGATCTTTTTCTCCTGCAGGGCCTCCTGGACAAGTATGAGATCCGTGATTTTCCCGCTCGAAATGACGTCGTTTAACGCGCCGACCGTATCGACGTCCACCATCTTCCCCCACTTGCTCGCCTCCTGGAGCGTGGAAAAAAGTTTGGGGCTTGGCACAAATTTTCCTAATTTGTCGGGAGCCTTTTTGTTTGGCATATTTATTATAAAGCCATTCTCATAAAGCTTGAGTTCAAAATATTTGAGCGCGCCCGTGGAAGCCGGCATATACCCATAGTAATAATCCTCAAACCCATCCAGGGAATATATATTGGCTTTAGACACGCGCCTATATTCGAAAAGCCTCTTCTTGTCATACATCTTATATTTTTCAAATATGTCTATAGCGTCTGACGTATCCACCGCCCTCTTGGTTATCGGCATATCCGCGTCCGCTATTTCGCGCATCCTTGCCTCTACCGCCTTTATAAGGCCGCGGTCAAGCTTTACCCCGGCCGCCTCGCAATAAATCGCGTCGCCTATGGCATGCTTGACAAATATATTTTCCAGCTCGTCGCCCGCCTCATCATAAAATGCCTTCAGCATCATAAATATGACGCCTCTGACGTATGTCTTGTGGCCGCTCTCCGTCGACGTATCGAGAAACTCCACGTCGTCCAGATCCGCTTTTTTATTAAGCTCGATCAGCCTGCCTCCCGCGCGGGCAAGCATTATATCATATTTACATGAGCCGCGATGCTCTTTCGCGATTTCGCCATATGTAATTTTATTGCGATATTCCACTGCGTCGCCATCCGCCTGTATTTTTGCCATACGCGTGCCTCCATAAAATATTTTCGCCTCCGCCTCCATTTTGTTTTGACGCCTATGTTTCCATTCTTTTTAAAGCGTCGACGGCCATTTTATATTCGTCCTCAAGCAAAATCCTTTTTTCGTCCGCCTCTTTGGAAAGCTCCCTGCCATAAAGGCTTTTTAAAATATTTTCAATGCGCTCTTTTTCGCTTAAAAGATATTTTTTTAACACCAAGTTCTTTTGATCTATCAAATATTGTCCATACGCATATCCGGCCCTGCTGCCGTATTTTTGAATTCCTGTCGCCGCCCTCATCACGACATAATATTTTCCCCGATCAAACGCCATGTCCTCGCTTTCTATCTTAAAGCCGTTCTCGTGCAGAAACTGGCGTACGCTAAAAATTTCCGACTGCGGCGAAAGCACTATCTCCTTCGCGGATTTTGCCACGTCCATTCCATTTCTAAGTATTTTTACAATAAGCGCGCCGCCCATACCGCTCATAAGCAGCGTGTCGGCCTCCCCAGGCCTTAGCTTTTCCATGCCGTCCGACAGCCTCGTGGAAATGAGCGCGTCCAATCCATGTTCATGTATATGCCTTTTTGCCCTAATAAGCGGCTGCTCGTTTACGTCCATAGCTATGGCGCCGGCGGCCATCCCCCGCTCCACGAGATATATGGACGTAAATCCATGGTCGCATCCGATATCCGCGACTATGCCTCCCGATTTTACACTGTCCGCGACGCAAAGCAGCCTCTTTGACAATCTGAATCTACTCAAGGTAATCCTTAAGCTTGCGGCTCCGGCTCGGATGCCTCAATTTGCGCAGCGCCTTCGCCTCTATCTGGCGAATGCGCTCGCGTGTCACTTTAAACTCCCTTCCTACCTCCTCAAGCGTCCTGGCGCGTCCGTCCTCAAGGCCAAAGCGCAGCTTTAAGACCTTCTGCTCCCTTTCGGTCAGCGTTCCAAGCACTTCCTCAAGCTGTTCCCTAAGCAGCGTAAAGGCTGCCGCCTCCGACGGAACGGGGACGTTGTCGTCCTGAATAAAATCCCCCAGATGGCTGTCCTCCTCCTCTCCTATAGGAGTTTCAAGCGACACCGGCTCAAGCGAGATTTTTTGGATTTCGCGCACTCTTTCGACAGGCATATTCATCTTCTCCGCTATTTCCTCAGGATACGGCTCCCTTCCGTAGTCCTGCAGAAGCTGGCGCTGAACCCTTACAAATTTGTTTATTGTTTCAACCATGTGAACCGGAATCCTAATGGTTCTTGCCTGGTCGGCAATCGCCCTGGTAATGGCCTGACGTATCCACCATGTCGCATATGTACTGAATTTATATCCTTTTTTGTAATCGAATTTTTCCACAGCCTTGATTAGGCCAAGGTTGCCTTCCTGTATCAGATCCAGAAAAAGCATGCCCCTTCCGACGTAGCGCTTCGCTATGCTTACGACAAGCCTCAAATTCGCCTCGGCGAGCTTTTTTTTGGCCTCAAAGTCGCCCTTTTCCATCCTTTTTGCAAGCTCCACCTCTTCTTCCGCCGTCAGAAGCGGCACCTTTCCTATCTCTTTAAGGTACATGCGCACGGGATCTTCAATGCTTACGCCGTCCGGCACCGACAAGTCTATATTTTCTATCTCTTCCTCGTCAGGCACGTCGCCGTTCGCCTCAAGCTCGAGAATCATGTCGTCCTCGCTGTCTCTGTCGTCGTCCGATATCCTAAGCACGTCCACTCCGTTTGTTTCAAGAAATTCGATGACTTTCTCCGTCTTTTCCTCGTTCAGCTCGACGTCGGCCAGGAAATTGTTTATCTCGGCAAGTTCCAGAACGTTTCGCTTGCTTTTTGCAAGCTCCTTCAATGCCTCGAGCTTTTTTTGAAATTTCTTTTTTTCTTCCTCGGAAATCACGTCGGCGTTTTTCTCTACGGCGGTTTTAGAAATATTTACGCTCCTTGCAGTGGATTTTATGTCTTTTTTTAAAAGACTCTTAATCGCGGCTCTCCTGGCATGTCCTTTTTCTGTTGCCATAACAATCCCCTTTTCTGTGAAATGCTCCCTTTTTGCGTCAATATTTTACATCCTCTGCGTCCCGCAGATAAATATGCGACTTCGCGGGAATCTGCAGCGCCTTTTTCTCCTCAATCAGTTCTTTTAGCCCGCTAGCGTCCTTTAACTGGCTTATGCGCC
>CAZTVO010000070.1:0-6873 GCA_964617075.1 uncultured Jutongia sp. | reverse complement strand
TGTCGATGCTGTATTCCTTTATTCTAGCGACAAGCTCGTTTAACGCCTTTTCCATCCCCTCTTTGCTCATTTCCCCTTCAAAGCCGGTCTGAAATATCGACGCCACGGCGCTTTGTTCGTCGGCGTCCTGAAAACGGCATATGATGTCCGCGGGAGACGGCTTTCCTTTCTCCAGCTGCTCGTAAAGCATGGCCGCGACGCGTCCATATGGCTCCTCGACATAATCGTGCGCCTTTACTATTCTGCTTACGGAACCATAAAGCTCGGGGCTTTCCGCCAGCCATGAAAGCAAAAGCCTGTACGAATACGTTATCGCGCCGTCTCCATTCCCACCCGTCCCGCGGGATCCCGCCGCGCGCGCTGGCGACGCGGGGCGGCGCGCCCGCAGGGCGGGGCCGTACCCTCCTCCGGCGTTTCCATACCTTACGACAAGATCCTTCAAATCGTCTCGGCGCAGCGCGTATCTGGCCGCCGCGGCCTCCAGATAATTCTCCCTCTGAACCTTGTCATCAAAAACCGTAAGGCGTTTCGCGACTTCGTTGTAAAATTTAGTCTCCTGATCCGGATCCGCGAAATCGAAACTTCCTCTAATCGTGTCGATTTCAAAGAAAAAACTGTTGACGGCCTGTTCAATTCGCTTTTTAAACTCGTCTGCCCCAATACCTTTTATAAATTCGTCCGGATCCTTATACGGCTCCATATTAACAATTTTTGCGCTTATGCCAGCCTGGCGCAGGATTGGAATCGCCCGCAGCGCGGCCTTTACGCCCGCCGCGTCGCTGTCGTACGTAAGAAGCGCCTCGTCCGCGTAGCGCTTCAAAAGGCCGGCCTGCGTCTCGGTAAACGCGGTCCCAAGAGACGCGACCGCGTTGGCAAATCCCGCCTGGTGCAGCGCGATCACGTCCATATATCCCTCGCACAAGATCACGCTTCCGCTTCCGCCGCGCCTGGCGTAATTTAGCCCAAACAGATTCCTGCCCTTGTCGAACAAAACCGTTTCAGGAGAATTTAAATACTTTGGCTTCGCGTCGCCCATGACGCGTCCGCCAAACCCTATCACCCGGCTGTTTACATCCATTATCGGAAACATCACCCTGTTTCGGAACTTGTCGCGAACTCCCCTTTCGTCCATTTTAAAAAGGCCCGTTTCCTTTAGTATGGCGTCGTCATATCCCTCATGCCTAAGATAGCGGTAAAGCTCGTCCCCTCCGTCCCCGGCAAAACCCAAACCGAATTTTTTTATTATTTCTCCGTCAAGCCCCCTGTTTGCGAAATACTCATATCCCGCGCGGCCGGACGCGGATTTTAGCTTTGCGTAATAATATCCGGCTGCCTTTCTATTTATCTCCAAAAGCCTGTCCTTGACGCCGTCCGTATGGTAACGCCCGTCCCCGCCGACATCATTTAAGACGATTCCCGCCTTTTTCGCGAGCGCCTCAACCGCTTCGGTAAAAGCGCAGTTTTCATATTCCATCAGAAAAGTTATGACGTTGCCCGACGCACCGCATCCAAAACATTTATACATCTGCCTGGCGGGATTTACCGAAAAAGACGGCGTCTTTTCGGCGTGAAAAGGACAAAGTCCGACGTATCCCGCTCCGGTGCGTTTAAGCTTTACGTAATCGCCTATTACGTCCACTATGTCGCTCACAGACCTTACCTCTTCAACCTGCTCCGGCGTATACCAAGGCATGCGCCCATCCCCTCCTTCGCGCGCCGAACGCGCCAGCTAAAAAAATACAAAGCGAATATTATCTATGTTCAATGCTTTTTACGCTCCATGACTTCGGTATCATTATGTCCTTATAAAGATTTATGGCATACCGGTCGCTCATGCCCGCGATAAAATCGCACACGACCCTCTCCTTTCGCTCACCTTTTTCAATAAGCCCCAAAAACTCCTCCGGAAGAAGACGTTCATTGCGCGAAAAATATTCATAAAGCTGCTCTATCAAGTGCTTTACTTTGCCCTCCTCCCCCTTAGCGACAGGATTGGCATATACCCTTGCGAAAAGATACCTGCGCAGGCCGTACATTGATTCCCCGACCTCTTCGGACATGCATATGTCGTTTTTTTCTTCGCTGTTTTTTACAATATCGTGAACGAGCGTATTTAACCTCTTATTCGTCGTATTGCCAAGCACATCCGTCAATATGATTCCCGCGCGTATCGCGTCGTCTATGTCGGAATTTATATATGCTATTTTGTCGGAAAGCCTTACTATCTTCCCTTCCAGCGTATTTGGCATCAGGGCCGTTTGATGGTTAAGCATTCCATCCATGACCTCCGCCGTAAGATTTAGGCCTTCCCCATTTTTTTCAAGCAGCGCCGCCACCCTCACGCTCTGCCTGTTATGGCTAAATCCCCCGAACGGCTTCATTATTTCGTCAAGCGCCCTTTCGCCGGCATGTCCAAACGGCGTGTGCCCCAAATCATGGCCAAGCGCGATTGCCTCCGTCAAATCCTCGTTAAGCATCAGGGCCCTCGCTATAGTCCTAGCGTTCTGCGCCACCTCCAAAGTATGCGTAAGCCGCGTACGGTAATGGTCCCCTTCGGGAGAGAGAAAAACCTGAGTCTTGTCCTTAAGCCTCCTAAAGGCCTTGCAATGTATAATCCGATCCCTGTCGCGCTGAAAATCGGTCCTTATGTCGCACTGCTCTTCGTACCTTTTTCTGCCCTTCGTCATGTCGGCAAAGGAAGCGTGGCTGCTAAGCATCGCATGCTCCCTTTTCTCCTGCCTCTGCCTAAGATTCGACTCTTTTTTACCAGCAGCCCCCAAACAACCACATGCCTTTCCGCGCCAAGCCGCGCGTCCTAGCGCGCAAGCTCGCCGTAATAATAAAATCCCCTGCTCTCACAAAGCTTAACGTTTACTATTTTTCCTATTATGGATGAATCGGCCTTAAAGTGGACCAGACAGTTTTTTTCCGTTCTCCCTGTTACAAATGACGGATCTTTCGCGTTTATTTCCTCAACCAGGGCCTTTTGCGTCTTGCCCAAATCATTTCTGGACTTTTTTGCGGCAATTTCCGAAACGCAGCTCAAAAGCCTGTCGAAGCGCTCCTTCGCCGTTTCCTCTAAAACCTGCCCGTCCATCGACGCGGCGGCGGTGCCCGTGCGCCTGCTGTATATAAAGGTAAATGCGCTGTCGTATTCGACTTTTTTTACCACATCCAAAGTTTCTTTAAAATCCTCTTCTGTTTCCCCCGGAAAGCCGACAATTATATCCGTAGTTATCGCAATGTCCGGAAGCCTGTTTTTTATTTTGTCGACAAGCGCGAGATAACCTTCCTTCGTATATTGACGGTTCATGATTTTAAGAATCCTCGTGCTTCCCGACTGAAGCGGAAGATGTATGTGCCGACACAGCTTCTTGGACTGACCCATAAACTCGATAAGCTCGTCGGAAAAGTCCTTAGGATGCGGCGTCATAAAACGCACCCTTTCAAGACCTTCTATCTTTTCAATTCTCCTAAGAAGATCCACGAAGCTTACGGGGCTTTCAAGGCCCTTTCCATATGAATTTACATTCTGGCCAAGAAGCATTACCTCCACTACCCCGTCCTTTACCAGGCATTCTATTTCGGCGGCCACGTCCTCCGGCCGCCTGCTCCTCTCCCGCCCACGAACGTAGGGCACAATGCAGTAGCTGCAGAAATTGTCGCACCCAAACATAATATTCACGCCGCTTTTAAACGGATATTTCCTTTCGCTTGGAAGCTCCTCAACTATGGCGGGCTGTTCGCCATGGCGCACGTCCACGACCATTTTGGCGTTTTTTGAAGAATCAAAAATCCTCATCGCGAGCATTTCCGCAAGCTTGAATATATTGTGCGTCCCAAAGATTATATCCACGAAGCGGTAGCTTTTTTTTATCTTTTCAACCTCGTCCTCCTCCTGCATCATACAGCCGCACAGCATAATGATCATATCGGGATTTTTTTCCTTTAATTTTTTGAGCCTTCCAAGCCTTCCATATACTTTAAGGTTGGCGTTTTCCCTCACAGTACATGTATTGAACGCCACAATGTCGGCATCGTCAGAATCAGCCTCCTCGCAGCCTATCGCCTTTAAAACTCCCAGTATTTTTTCCGAATCCCTCGCGTTCATCTGACAGCCAAACGTATTTATGCGGCAGGTAAGGCTCCCTTCTCCTCGCCTTTGCCTCTCCTCCATCCAAAAACGCAGCTTTTTTATGAAATAATACTGCCTTTCAGGCTCGCCCTCCGGCGGCGGAGACGCAATATCGGCGTTTTTAATCGCCTCCATTATATTTTTGTAATCCATTCATCCTCCCCATCCGGCCGAATCTGTCCACGGGTCTTTTTTATTTCGGATTGCAGTTTCCGCATGGATCGTACCCGGCGTCCCTGGCCTCCTTTACTGTAGAAAAATAAATCCTGTTTTTCTCATACGGCAGTGAAGAACATTCCGGAGTATGATATATTTTCGAATTTACATTGCCAATATATTTCTGGCCGCCTCCGCCCTCCGGCGCCTTGGCGTCCACGTCTGCCATGCCCTTTTTGCCCTTGACGACTGAAAAAGTTATCCTTTTTCCGTCGCTGGCGGCAACTATATCGCCCATTCTGTCGGTGCGGTATATTTCGCACCCCATGGCCTTAAATCTTCCCATGGCCTCGTCGGAGGGATGCCCGTAGCTGTTGTCCGCGCCGACGCTTATTACGACATATTTCGGACGCATTGCCTGCATAAAAGCCTGGGACGACGAATATTTGCTGCCATGATGTCCCGCCAGATACAAATCGCACGACAGATCCATGCCATTTTCAAGCATCTCATATTCGCTTTCTATCTCAGCGTCGCCAGTCATTATAAAGGCATTTTTGCCGTATGTAAGCCTTATCGCTATCGAATAATCGTTGTCGTCGTCATAGTAATCGTCATTGGGCGCAAGTATCGTAAATTTTGCCTTGCCAATCGCGTATTCATCCCCTACCGCCGGATGCCTGACTTTAATCCTTTTAGCGGCAACGGCGGCCATAAAAGATTCGTAAACCTTCGTGTCCGTCTCATAATCGGGCGCAAACACCCTTCCAACATCAAAAACGTTAAGCGCGCCCACCACGCCGTTTAGGTGGTCGGCGTCATAGTGCGTGGCTATCACATAATCGAGTTTTGAATCAGACTGTTTTTTTAATTAAGACACTACGCTTGAGGAATACTTCCTGTCGCCGCCGTCGATTAGCATAAACCGGCCCGCGCTTTCCACCAAAGCGCAGCTGCCCTGGCCCACGTCGATAAAATGAACCTTTACGCCTATGTCCCTATTTTTTCTATTTTCGCCCCCGCCCCGCAAGTCTCTTGCCAAAGACTGTTGATTGTCCCCGGAAGGAGCCGCGCCGCAGCCGACAAGACAAAACGCGGCTAAAAAAATCAAGACGCCCTTTAAGGCGCCGGAGGAGACTTCTTTTTTTGAAAATAAGCCCTTAAGAGTACGCATACCGCAAATACCTCTTCTTCACCAAGCGGCTTCAAACGCTAAAATCATATTTTTTGCCGAGAAACTCCTTTTCAAACGTATCCGCGCAAACGGGTTTTGAAAAATAAAACCCCTGTATATAGTCAGGCTCAAGCTCAAGCACGCAGTTAAAATCCTCCTCCGTCTCAACGCCCTCGTAGCATACGTTTAGATTGAGGCTATGCGCCAGTTCCGTAAACTGTTTCACCACCATGTAGTCATATTTGCTGTTCCTTATGTCCTTTATGAACGCCTGGTCGATTTTTACAAGATTAAACATCATGTCCTTTATATACCGCAGATTGGAATACCCCGTTCCAAAATCGTCGATGCCAAGGCTCAGGCTTTTTTTATGGAACGCCTCAAGAATGTTTGTAGCGTATCCCGCCTCGAGTTCGCCGCTTTCCGTAATCTCAAAAAGCACGTTTCCTATATCAAAATCCAGCTTTTCCACGCACCTGTCTATATCTCTTATGACATTGCTCTTTTTTAGCTGCACGAACGAAATATTTATGTTGATGCGAAAGCCCTCGCACTTCTCCTGCCATTTCACGGACTGTTCCATAGCCTCTTGAATGACCCAGCGCCCAACGGGTATAATAAGGCCGCTCTCCTCAAGCAGCGGTATGAATACGGATGGCGCTATGCTGCCAAAGCGATCGTTTTTCCATCTCAAAAGCGCCTCCGCGCCCAGAACCGACGCCTTTTTTATATTGACGATAGGCTGATAGTTTAAAGAAAATCCCTCGAATCCATTTTCAACCGACTTTCTTAGGCACTCCTGCATCTCAAGCCTCGTCACATATTCGCCATAGGCCTCTTCGTCATAGCGTACGCACATATTCTTGCCTTTTTCCTTAGCAAGCCTTAACGCAAACTCCGCCTGTTCGATGAGCTTTATATTTCCTAAGTTGGATTCGTCAAAATAGACGGCGCCGCCGGACACAGTATAAAAAATCCTGTAAGCCTCCTCAACAATCCTCTCGTCAACGGCGCGCCTAATTTTTTTGTAAAGCTCCTTGGCCGGCTCCTCGCCGTCAACGGCAAGGCCGTCGCAAAAAACCATAATCTCGTCGCCGCTCATCCTAAATACGTCCGCCACTCCGCGCGTTGCGGACGTTACGCACGCCGCCAGATCGCGCAGAATTTTATCGCCAAACTGTTTGCCGTACCGATCGTTTACATCCTTAAAATTATCAACGCCTATCAAAAGCATGAACCCTCTTCCAGCCATGCTCGCATCCATGCCGCATATGACGTCTTTTAGGACGATTTCGCGATAAAGCCCCGTAACGTCGTCGATCTTGTTTTTTCTTCCAAGCTCCTGTATGCGGCCGACAAGATAGCGCGCCTCGCCGCTTTCGTCAAAAATAAGCTGGCCCCTGCAGCT
>CAZTVO010000069.1:0-11422 GCA_964617075.1 uncultured Jutongia sp. | reverse complement strand
CCTCTTTGGCCTGTACGGAAGGTATAAGTCGTCTACCTCCACCTGCGTCTGCGCATCCAAAATCCGCTTCCTCAAATCGGCGGTAAGCTTGCCCTGCTCCTCGATGCTTGCAAGCGCCTGCTCCTTTTTATCTTCAAGATTTCTAAGATAGCAAAGCCTTTCATTGAGGCTGCGAAGCTGTTCGTCGTTTAGCGATCCGTGGGCCTCCTTGCGGTATCTTGCGATGAACGGTATGGTGTTTCCCTCGTCTATCAGCTTGATTGCCGCCTCGGCCTGCCACACGTCTATGGAAAGCTCTTCCGCTATTTTCTTTGAAATATCCATTATGTCGACCGCACTCCAATCCTTTTTATGAAACAGGGCGGCCAATAAAAGCCGCCCCATGCGCAAAAACTTGTTAGTCCGCGCCCCCCTACTCAAGCGAAAACGCGTCATGCACGGCCTGAGCCGCCGTTTCCATATATCTGCGCTCCACAAGCACCGTCACGCGTATCTCGGATGTGGAAATCTGCAATATATTCACTCCCGCGTCGTAAAGCGCCTCAAACATCTTAGCCGCGACGCCGGGGTTTGACATCATGCCTGCCCCCACTATGGACACCTTCGCTACGTCCCTGGCGACCGTTATGTTCATGCATTTAAGGCTCGTATCGGAATGGCGCTCCAGCGTTTCCATTACCACGTCCGCCATATCCTCCGTCACGGTAAAGCATATGTCCTGCAGCCCGTCATGACCAACCGACTGCAGTATCATGTCGACGTTAACGTTGTGATTGGCAAGATGCTGAAAAAGCTTGAACGCAACGCCCGGCTTGTTTTCAAGCCCCTCTACCGCCACCTGCGCCACGTTCCTGTCCGTAGCCACGCCGCTGACCAACATCTTCTCCATATTACTTTCCTCCTTGACAACTGTCCCCTCGTTTGTATTAAGGCTTGAACGCACAACAAGCTGTACTCCGTATTTTTTCGCCATCTCGACCGAACGGTTATGAAGAACGCCCGCCCCAAGACTTGCCATCTCAAGCATCTCGTCGTATGTAATTTCATCAAGCTTTCGCGCTTTTGGCACAATCCTAGGATCTGCGGTAAAGACGCCGTCCACGTCGGTATATATTTCGCACGAATCCGCGTGAAGCGCGGCCGCCAGCGCTACGGCGGTAGTATCCGAGCCGCCCCTTCCAAGCGTAGTGTAGTCGTCGTATTTATTTATTCCCTGAAATCCCGTTATGACTACTATCGTATGCCTGTCAAGCTCCCTGTTTATCCTTTCCACGTCTATCCGCTTAAGCCTCGCGTTTCCGTAATTTTCCGTAGTATGCATGGCTACCTGAAATGCATTCATGGAAACGGCTGGCGCCCCTAAAAAATCGAGGGCCATGGCCATAAGGGCCACCGACGTCTGCTCGCCGGTGGTTAGGAGCATGTCAAGTTCCCGGCGCGACGCCTTGGGATTTATGTCCTTTGCCATGTCAAGAAGGATGTCCGTCTGCTTGCCCATGGCGGATAAAACCACGACCACCTTGTTGCCCTTTTTATAATCCTCCATGCAGCGCCTGGCCGCGTTAAAAATCCTTTCCTTGTCGGCGACGGACGTGCCGCCGAATTTTTTAACTACTAACATCTCCATCCTCCCGCAATTCAAGCAATCTTCCCATAAGGGAATATCCCCGCTCAATCATGACGCCGCTTTTTGCCGCGTCCTTTTCGTTATACATCCACGGACATCCCCTGTCCGCCCTGCTGTCGTAAAGCATATACGGAACGGGATTTGACGTATGCGTCCTAAGCGACACGGGCGTGGGATGGTCGGGCATCAGCAGCAGCCAGTAGTCCTTGCCAGAAGCGTCCATTCCGTCCAAAATACGTCCAAGAGTCCTTTCATCCAGCCGCTCTATGGCTTTTATCTTTTTTTGGACGCTTCCCTGATGGCCCATCTCGTCGGGTGCCTCCATGTGGACATAGGCAAAATCGCAACCGTCATCAAACAGCGCCGCAAGCGCGGCGTCCGCCTTTCCCTCCCAGTTCGTGTCAAGAGTTCCGTTGGCGCCTTTTACGTCGACATTTTTCATGCCCGTTCCCACGGCTATGCCCTTAAGCAAGTCGACGGCTGAAATCATGGCGCCCCTCTTCCCGAATTTGGACTCAAACGAATCGAGCGCCGGGCGGGTGCCCGCGCCCCAAAACCATATGGAATTGGCCTTGTTAAGCCCCTGCCTCTCCCTTTTTATATTTAACGGATGCGCGTTTAACACGTCGTAGCTTCTTTTCATCATCTCTTTAAGGCGCGCGTCTTTTGGAAGATATTCCCCAACCTGGCGCCCCAGCACGTCATGCGGGGGAACAAGGGGCAAAACTTTGCCGCCCTTCCATACGACGAGGTGGCGATAGCTTGTCCCCGCGTAAAATCTAAACGCTCCCGTTCCCAATTCGTCGCCTATCGCCTTTATAAGTTCCCCAGCGTCGTCCGTCGAAATCTCTCCCGAGCTGTGGTCTATAATGGTTTTTTCCTCATAGGCCGCCTCGCCGTCCGAAAGGGTGACGAGGTTGCACCTCATGGCAACGTCCTCATCTTCCATTGGAACGCCGATGCTTAGCGCTTCTAGAGGAGAGCGACCTGTATAATATTTTTCCGGGTCATATCCAAGCACGGCGAGATTGGCCGTATCGCTGCCGGGCTCCATCCCATCGGGTATGGTGCGCACAAGGCCTATTTCCGATTTCCCGACAATCCTGTCCATATTGGGCGTGCGCGCGAACTCAAGAGGAGTTTTCCCTCCCAATTCCCCAATCGGCTCGTCAGCCATGCCGTCACCCAAAACTACAATATATTTCATCGTCAAGCCTCCGTAAACGCGGCCGCGCTAGCCGTCCATCCTTATCCTGTTTATTACGTTGCCAAGGCTTCTTGAAATTTCGTCATATTTTTTTTCAGCCATCGGCCGCGTCACAAACGCGTATTCGTCGCCGTATCCCGCATCGACAGGCTCTATGCCTTCAAAATGCTTCGCGGCTCTTTCCTCGTTGTCTTTTCTCGTGCCCGAAAGCCTTACAAAAAATCTTGAAACGTTTCCCTCAAACGGCGCGACTAAAAGCTTTTTTTCGCTCCAAAGCGTTTTTATGTTGGTTCCTATATGCCCCGCCGCCTCCATAACGTCTGAAACGACCGCGCTGGCCGTGGCGTGCTTGCCAGCTCCCTGTCCGTAAAACATCACGTCCCCGACCATGTTGCCGGTTACAAGAATAGCGTTATATACTCCGTCTACGCTGTAAAGAGGATGATCCGGCGAGATAAGCCTTGGAGCCACCATGGCAACTGCCTTTTCTCCCTCTTTTTTTCCAAAAGCGAGCATCTTGACCTTTTTTTTGAGCTTTTTCGCGTACTTTATGTCCCTGTCGTCAATCTTTGAGATGCCTTCCGTATAAATGTCCTCAAAATCAAGCTGGCGCCCGTAGGCTAAAGACATGAGTATCGCTATCTTGCGGCACGCGTCGCACCCTTCGATATCCGCCGTGGGATCCTTTTCGGCATATCCCCTGTCCTGCGCGTCTTTTAAGGCCTCTTCAAAACTTAAGCCCTTTTCAGTCATTTCGGCAAGTATGTAATTGGTAGTGCCGTTTAATATGCCCATGATGCTTAAAATCTCATCGGGCGCAAGAGACGTCTGCAGCGGGCGTATTATAGGTATTCCGCCTCCGACGCTGGCCTCAAAAAGAAAATTGCAGCCGTTTTTTTCCGCCGTTTCAATAAGCTCGGCCCCATGCGACGCAACCAGCTCCTTGTTTGAGGTGCACACGCTTCTGCCTTTTTCCAGACTGGACTTTACAAATTCATAAGCGGGATGGATCCCGCCCATAGTTTCAACTATTATTTGAATCTCATCGTCGCCATCTATACGGGCAAAGTCGTGAACCAGCGCACCCTCCACGGGATCGCCCGGAAAATCCCTTAAATCCAACACGGACTTTACCTGTATTTCGCGTCCCGCCCTCTTAGCGATGATTTCGCTGTTTTTTCTTATTATCTCAAAAACGCCGGAGCCCACGGTGCCGTAGCCCAATATGCCCACCTTAATCATCTTTTCCTCCATTTCACGCCTTTGCGGCCCATGCCAGATAGGCGTTTATAAACACGTCTATATTTCCGTCCATGACCCCGGAGACGTTGCCGACCTCGCAATTAGTGCGGTGATCCTTGACCATGGTATACGGCTGCATGACATAGGAACGTATCTGACTGCCCCATCCGTTGTCCTTTACCTCCCCGCGTATGCCGTTGGCCATATCGATCTGCTCCTGCTGCTTTAGCATATACAGCTTGGACTTAAGCATCTGCATGGCCTTGTCCTTGTTCATATGCTGCGAGCGCTCGTTTTGGCACTGTACCACTATTCCCGTAGGAAAATGAGTAATGCGCACCGCGGACGACGTCTTGTTTATATGCTGGCCGCCCGCGCCGCTCGACCTGTACGTATCTATGCGTATGTCGTCATCTTTTATCTCAACGTCGACGTCCTCTTTTATCTCCGGCATGACATCGCACGAAACGAAGGACGTCTGCCTCTTTCCCGCCGCGTTAAACGGCGAAATCCTTACAAGCCTGTGGACGCCGTGCTCCGATTTAAGATAGCCGTAGGCGTTCATGCCGTTTATCTGCAGCGTTACGGACTTGTATCCCGCCTCGTCTCCATCCAAAAAATCAAGCGCTTCCACTTGAAATCCTTTTTTTTCGGCCCATCTTTGGTACATTCTGCAAAGCATGCCCGCCCAGTCGCAGCTTTCTGTTCCGCCGGCACCGGCGTGAAGCGTAAGTATCGCGTTGTCCTTGTCGTACTCGCCGGTTAAAAGCGCCTCTACCCTAAGCGCCTCGTATTCTTCCTCAAATTCCCTTAGGCCATCCTCGATTTCGCAAAGCATGCCCGCGTCATTTTCCTCTTCCGCGATTTCAATCAGGGCAAGCAAGTCGTCCCTGTCGCCGCAAAGTTTTTCATGCCTCTCGACTATCGACTTTAGCTTGCGGCTTTCCTGGACTATTTGGGCAGACCGCGAAGGGCTGTCCCAAAATCCAGGCTCCTCCATAGTTTTTTCAAGCTCCTCAACGCGGTCTTTTTTGTTGTCTAGGTCTAAGGAAACGGCCATGTCCTTAAGCGGCCCGCTGTATTTTACAAGCGTGGCCTTAACGTTGTCGAACTCTACCATGCGCACCCACTCCCGCCTAGGCCCTCTTGCCGTGGCACATCTTGTATTTTTTTCCGCTTCCGCACGGACACGGATCGTTTGGCTGTATCTTTTTTCCGATCCTTTTTTTAGGAGCCGACTGCGCGGCGGCGTCCTTATTTGTTCCGGTAACTTTTGCCACCTGTTCGCGCTCGACCTTCTGCTCTATTTGAATATGGGTAAGCGCCTTTACAGTTTCTTCCGTAATGGAATCGATCATCGATTCGAACATATCGAATCCGGCGAACTTGTATTCCACTACTGGATCCCTTTGTCCGTACGCCTGTAGCCCTATGCCCTGGCGAAGCTGATCCATGTCGTCTATGTGGTCCATCCATTTCCTGTCTATTACCTTTAAAAGGATAACCCTCTCAACCTCCCGTATCTGATCCTTATCGGGAAACTCGGCCTCTTTCGCCTCGTACACTTTTACGGCCTTTTCCTTAAGCTGCTGCGTAAGCTCCGCCTTCGTAATGTGCTTTAGCTGTTCGTCGCTTAAAGAAATTTTTTCCATAGGAATTACCGGAAGCAGTATATTGTTCAATTCGGAAATGTCCCAGTCATGCGCGTCCGCGTCGTCGCTGATGACGGAATTTACGTCCTTTTCAACCACGTCGTCGATCATTTTGTATATGGTGTCGCGCATATTTTCGCCGTTTAGAACCTTTCTCCTTTCCTTGTAGATGACCTCCCTCTGCTCGTTGTTTACGCTGTCGAACTCAAGCAGGTTCTTTCTTATGCCGAAGTTGTTCCCTTCTATCTTCTTCTGCGCGTTTTCTATGGCGCTTGAGAGCATCTTGTGCTCTATCTGCTCACCGTCTGGCATAGCCGAAAAAAGCCCCATAAGCTTTTCGGAGCCAAAAAGGCGCATTAAGTTGTCCTCAAGCGATATATAAAACCTCGACTCCCCGGGGTCGCCCTGACGGCCTGAACGTCCTCTGAGCTGGTTGTCTATGCGCCTTGACTCATGACGCTCGGTGCCTATTATCTTTAGTCCCCCAAGCTCGGTAACTCCTTCGCCAAGCTTTATGTCGGTACCGCGGCCGGCCATGTTAGTAGCGATCGTGACAGACCCTTTAAGGCCCGCGTCCGCTATTATCTCCGCTTCAAGCTCGTGGTATTTGGCATTTAAAACCTTGTGGGGAACGCCTTTTTTTCTTAACCTTTCGCTAAGATACTCGGACGTGTCTATATTTATGGTGCCCACAAGAACGGGCTGCCCCCTCTTGTGCGCCTCCTCTATGTCGGCCACTACCGCGTTAAACTTTTCTTCCTGCGTCTTATACACGACGTCGTCGTAATCAACGCGCGCTATCGGCACGTTCGTAGGCACTTCCACGACGTCCATGCCGTATATCTCCCTAAACTCCTTTTCCTCGGTGATGGCGGTACCCGTCATGCCGGCCTTCTTTTCATATTTGTTGAAAAAATTTTGAAACGTTATCGTGGCCAGGGTCTTGCTTTCCCTCTTGACCTTTACATGCTCCTTTGCCTCTATGGCCTGATGCAGGCCGTCGGAAAACCTCCTGCCGGGCAGGATGCGGCCCGTGAACTCGTCTACTATAAGCACCTCGTCGTCGTTTACCACGTAGTCCTTGTCGCGAAACATAAGAGAATGCGCCCTAAGCGCGAGGTTTATATTGTGCTGAAGCTCAAGATTGTCCGGGTCGGCCAGGTTTTTGACCTGAAAAAATTTTTCGGCTTTTTTTACGCCTTCTTCGGTAAGGTTTACGTTCTTATCTTTTTCATCCACTACATAATCGCCGGTCTCTTCCTCCTGCTCGTTCATGAGTATGTCCATTTTGGACAGCTCCCTGGCGGTGCCTTTCGTCAGCTGTTTTACAAATATGTCGAACGCCTCGTACAGCTTTGTGGACTTGCCGCTCTGTCCCGAAATAATAAGCGGCGTACGGGCCTCGTCTATCAGTACGGAATCAACCTCGTCTATTATCGCGTAATGAAGCGTGCGCTGCACAAGCTCCTCCTTATAAACGACCATGTTGTCGCGAAGGTAGTCGAAGCCTAGCTCGTTGTTTGTCGCGTACGTGACGTCGCAGGCGTACGCGCGCCTTCTCTCTTCGTTATTCAGCGAGTTTAAAATGACGCCGACCGTAAGCCCCATAAACTCGTATACCTGCCCCATCCAGTTGGCGTCCCTCTTGGCAAGGTAGTCGTTGACCGTAACTATATGCACTCCTTTTCCCTCGAGCGCGTTAAGGTAGGCCGGCAGCGTGGCGACCAAGGTCTTGCCCTCGCCGGTGCGCATCTCCGTTATGCGTCCCTGGTGCAGAATGACGCCGCCTATAAGCTGCACGCGGTAATGGCGCATGTTTAAAACGCGCGCGGCCGCCTCCCTAACCGCCGCGTACGCCTCCGGCATCAGATCGTCCAAAGTTTCGCCATTCGCCAGCCTGTCCTTAAACTCGGGCGTCTTGGCTTTAAGCTCGTCGTCGCTTAACTTTTCGTACTCCGGAGCAAGCGCCTCTATTTTATCTACGATCGGCATAATCCTCTTTATCTCGTGCTGGCTGTGCGTTCCAAACACCTTTGTAAATAAACTCATGAATCTCACTCCTACATCTGCGTATTCTTTATGTAAACCCGCTAACGGGCATAAACCGCGGCCGTTGCTGCAAAAAAACCATTCTAAAGTATATCATTAAAACAAAAGCTATTCAACTTGAATTTTTAATAAAAAGTCCAAAAAAACGCCCTAAATCCATGGGGCCATGCCCTTCGTAAATCACGAAAGGCATGGCCCCATGGGCGGCTGCGCCATTCTATTTTTTATATCCGGCTAAAATTCCGGCTCAATAAGTCCGAACGTATTTCCCTTTCTTTTGTAAACCACGTTTACCTCGTCTGTGCCGGAATTGCGAAAAACATAGAAATTATGTCCCAAAAGCTCCATCTGTATGCAGGCTTCCTCAGGATCCATGGGCTTCATGGCAAACCTTTTTGAACGTATGATCTTAATTTCGTCGTCGTCCTCAATGTCCTCCTCGACGAAAGCCTTGCTAAGCCCTACGGCCGACTGCTGCTTGTCAATAATCTTGTTCTTGTACTTTCGGAGCTGGCGCTCTATAATCTCCTCGACTAGATCGATCGACACGTACATATCGTCGCTGACCTGTTCGGCTCTTATAATATTGCCTTTCATAGGTATGGTTATCTCTATTTTCTGCCTCTCCTTCTCAACGCTAAGCGTCGCGTGCACTTCCGTTTCCGGAGCGAAATATCTCTCAAGCTTTCCGAGCTTTTCCTCAACTGCCGACTTAAGCCCCTCCGTCACGTCAATATTTTTTCCGCTAATAATGTACTGCATGCCTACCACTCCTTTATTGTTTGATATAGGACGCCAAAGCCGCGCGCCCGACGGCCTCCTTTGACATTTAGCACCATAACTGCATTATAACTCACATATATGCCTAAATCAAGTAAAAATGCACAACCAAAGATTTGCTTTTTTTTATTTATTGTTCAATTTACACATTTTTACAATTGATTTTTGATATTATTCCAGAATAAAGCCATGAGAATTCGTCATGTAAAAAAATGGCGGAGCCAAACGCCCAAACACCAGACATTTGGCTCCGCCATATAAACGCGTGTATAAATTCTTAATAAAATCAGCCTACGACCCTTCTAGCGCAATAAGGCTGCCTGTAGTACATCGTAGAAATCTTTATGCCGTCAGACGGATTGCTGGCGTGCACAACCTGCCCGCCGCCTATGTACAGCGCGACATGACCTACGGTGCTTCCATTCTTGTAAAAAATCAAATCCCCAGGCGCCACGCTTCCTAAGCTGACGCTCTTGCCGTATGACGACTGCGCGCGCGATGTCCTAGGTATGCTGTAGCCAAACTGCGCGTATATGCTCATGGTAAATCCTGAGCAGTCCGTGCCGCCGGTAAGGGACGTGCCGCCGTATACGTACGGATTGCCCACAAACTTCTGCGCATAAGCCGCAATCTGCGACCCGGTTCCGCTTCCCGCGCTTACGCTAGGCGCGGAGGACGAGCCTGAAGAACCCGAACTGCTTGAAGAGCTGGACGAGCTTGAAGAGCTTGACGAACTTGAGCTTGAAGCGCTTGACGAACTTGAACTTGAGGAACTTGAAACGCTTGACGAGCTTGAGCTTGACGTCGAGCTTGAAGTGCCTGCGCTTGCGGCAGCCCTCTCGGCCTCCAAAGCCGCGAGCCTTTCCCTTTCAGCCCTTTCCGCGGCGGCCTTCCTGCGGGCTTTTTCCCTTTCCTCCCTCATGGAAACCGCTTTTTTGAACCTGACTCTTAAATTTACATACCTCTTGGCGACATATCCCCTGTCGCCGTCAATATTTATCCTGACCCAGTTGTCGCCGCACTGCTTCTCGACGTAGTACCTTTCTTCCTCCGGTATCTGCGTAACTATATTGGACGATGTACTTGTCTTTGAACGTACGTTTAACGTAACAGTTCCTCTTTTGACCGTTATGTACTTTGTTCCATACCGCTCCGTAAGATCCTGGGCATCCGCTCCAATAGCGAGGTATTCCTTTTTGATGTATCCCTTGACCGAACCCGACTCAATCTGAACCCATCCGCCTTTCACATTGCGAAGGATTCTCGCCGCCGAGCCCCTGTAAAGCTTTCCAAGTATCTTGGAACTCGTATCGGGATGTCTTCTGATGTTTACGTAATTGTCCGCTATGGAAATGCCCGTCGTCTGCCAGCGCTCTGAAACGCGCCTGCCGGCATCCGCCTTCTTTCCCGCCTTGGCAGAAACCGTCTTTTCCGGCGCCGGAGTAGGCGTGGCGGCCGGCTGCCCGGTCGGCTCCGCGGCCGCGCTTACCGACGTATCCAAAAGGCTTGTATCGGACGTTGAAAGAAAATTGGTCTCGTAGTACTTATCTAAGGACAGCGAAAGCCCCGCCATCTCCGTTTCCCGGCAGACGGAAGCCGCGGCCGCATTTGCAGAAGCATCATCTGAAACAGCGTAAAAAGCAAGTGACAGCGTCGCTGCCGCGCCAAACGCCGCGGCACGTTTAACCCAATGCGTCTTGATCATAACTACCTCCTATAGCTTTTTAATAAATTCAGATAGCAATTATTACAAATCTATTACGTCACAAACCCAATTATAGCAATGCGCCATTTTTTTGTCAACAAGGCGCCGCGAACAAAATTTACAAAAAAAGCGATTATTTTCAAGGTTTTTTTGTAATTATGCTTTATGCATATATTATGGGCAAAATCGGCGAATAGATTTTCTAGCGGGGTAGTTTGTTCTACTATAATAGAATTTTTATGTTACAATGTCCTAAAAATTTCCTTTTCATTTGACAAGCAGCCTTATTCCGCCTTCCGAAATTTCAATTACGCGCCCTTTGTATAGGCGGCCTATGGCCCGCTTAAACGCGTTCTTGCTCATGTGGAAGCGCCTCTTTATATCTTCCGCGCCGCTCTTGTCGCTGTACGGGAGAAATCCGCCTTCTTCCCTTAGGCATTCAAACAAATACTGCGCGTCGTCGTCCATCTGCTCGGGTATCTTTTTTTTAACGCTCAGCGTAAGCCTTCCGTCGTCAAGCACTTGCGCGACCCTCGCGTATATTGGCTGGTTTATGCGATAATCCTCAAATACGTCCTTTTTGGGAATAAGCGCCGAATATTTGTCGTCCACAGCCACAAACACTCCGAAATTTCCGCTTATCTCATATACCCTTCCGAATACTTCGTCGTCTTTTTTATACGGCGAGACGCTTTCAAGATGACTGTATACCTTCATGGAAGCACAAAGCCTCTCGCTCTTGTCAAGATAAAGGGTTACAAGCACGGAGTCGCCCTCTTTTACTTCGTACAGCTGTTCCCTAAACGGCAAAAGAAGATCTTTTGGAAGCCCCCACTCAAGAAACGCCCCTATTTCCGAAACTTCCTTTACAAGAAGGCGCGCGACGCCGCCCAGCTCAATTTTAGGCTCCATAGTCGTCGCGATCGGACGATCCTCGGAATCCTTATATACAAATACGCTCAGCGAATCCCCTATTTTCATTCCGTCCGGCGCCTGGGCCTTGGGAAGGAGTATCTTTTCCCTTTCGTCCCCCGTCGCGGTATTAAGGTAAAACCCAAAGCCCGTTTCCTTTACGGCCGTAAGTTCCTGCGTCACGCCTAATCGTATCTTTTGCTTCATAATCGTCTTCCCTTTTGCCGCGCATGGGCAAAGCCTGCCGC
>CAZTVO010000068.1:0-11514 GCA_964617075.1 uncultured Jutongia sp. | reverse complement strand
GTACTTTACTCTAAAATACGCTTCCTCGCAGCTGTCGTGCGTAATGATTTCGTCTATGAGGGGCGGCCTCTCCATTAAGCTTGAGGACGGGCAGGACGTGGCTGTGCACGGCAGCATAGGCGTGTATGAGCGCGCGGGCAGATATCAGCTTTACGCCGACCGGATAGACAGGGAGGGCCTTGGCCGTCTTTACGAGGAATTTGACAAAACAAAGAGGCGGCTTGAGGCGGAAGGGCTGTTTAGCGCGGAAAGGAAAAAAAAGATTCCAAAGTTCGCGTCGTCCATAGGCGTCGTCACATCGGCGACCGGCGCGGTCATACGCGACATATTAAATGTGGCAAAAAGGCGCAATCCATACGTTCAGATTTACCTTTACCCCGCCAGGGTTCAGGGAGACGGCGCGGCCAAAGAAATCATGGAGGGCTTAAAATATTTTGAAAAGTCGTGTGTGGACGTGGTGATAATATGCCGCGGCGGAGGCTCCATAGAAGATTTGTGGGCTTTTAACGACGAAGGGCTCGCCAGGGCCGTCGCCGCCTGTAAAAAGCCCGTCATATCCGCCGTCGGACACGAGACCGACTTTACAATATCCGACTTTGCGGCCGATTTAAGGGCGCCTACGCCGTCCGCGGCCGCCGAGATTGCCGTCTATCCGTACGCAAACGTTATGTCCGCGCTGCGCGCGGCGGCGTATTCGCTTAACATAAGCTTAAAGGGCGCGCTTAATGAAAAAAAGATGGAGCTTGGCCGCTATGAGGCCGCGCTAAAGGCCCTAAGCCCAAAGGATGCGCTAAACGCGAATAGGCTTTACCTCGCCGAAATAAGCGACGGGCTTGGGCTTGTCATGAAAGAAAAGATTGTTGGCGCAAGGCACAGGCTTGAGCTTTTAAAGCAGGGGCTTGAGGGCCTTTCGCCCGCGGGAAAGCTCGCGGCTGGCTACGCCTTTATCTCCGACGCCCGCGGCCGGGGCATAAAATCCGTAAACGATTTAGAAAAAGGGCAGAAGATATCCATATCCATGAGGGATGGAAAGGCGGAGGCGGCCGTCGAAAAAATAACGAGGCAGTGACCGGAACGGAGAAAGTATATGGCGGCGAAAAAAGTTACGCTTGAGGATTCGTTTGAAAGGCTTGACGAAATACTTGAAAGCCTAAAAAGCGGCGATTTGACCCTGGAGGAATCCTTTAAAAAGTACGAAGAAGGCATGAGGATCGTAAAAAAATGCCAGGATATGGTCGACAAGGCCGAAAAGAAGCTGATAGTTATAGAAAACGGCTCCGAAAAAGACGAAGAATAGGCGGCCTTTTGGCCGCGTTTTAAAACGGGGAGAATAAGGCGCATGGCTGCGGTCGATAATATAAAGATAATGGACGACGGCCCTTTTGGGATGAGGCTTAAAGAAGAGACTGACTATGTGGAGGGCGTTTTAATAAAATTTTTGCCAAAAGGCCTTACGCATCAAAAGACCGTGGGGGACGCCATGGAATACAGCCTCATGGCGGGCGGGAAGAGGCTTAGGCCGATTTTGATGCTTGAGGCGTACAGGCTTTTTGGTGGGAAGAATAAAGGGACGGTCGAGCCGTTTATGGCGGCTATGGAAATGATACACACCTATTCTTTGGTGCATGACGACCTGCCCGCCATGGATAACGACGATTACAGGCGCGGACGAAAGACTACCCACGTCGTATACGGCGAGGACATGGCGATACTCGCGGGAGACGCGCTCCTAAACCGCGCGTATGAAACGGCGATATCCTCCATGGGAGACGGCGTATGCGTGGGGCAAAAGGCGCGCGCCGCGTCCATATTGTCAAAAAAGGCCGGCATATACGGCATGATAGGCGGACAGACGGCGGACGTTGAGGCGACCGGCAAAAAGCCATCGGACGAAGTCTTAAAATTCATATACGAGCTAAAGACGTCCGCTTTGATAGAGGCATCGCTTATGGCGGGCGCCGCCCTCGCGGGCGCGTCTGACGGAAACGTAGCCGACATGGAAAAAGTCGGGCGCGACATAGGCATGGCGTTTCAGATAAGGGACGACATATTGGACGTTTCGGGCGATTTTGCGCAGACCGGAAAACCCGTGCGAAGCGACGAAAAAAACGACAAGTATACGTACGTGTCCGCGTACGGGCTGGACGGCGCCGCCGCGGCGGTAGAGGAGTATTCGGACAAGGCCCTCAAGACCTTGGTGGGCCTTCCTTGTCAGAACGAATTTTTAAACGCGCTGGTGCTTACGCTTGTAAAACGAACAAGATAGGGGGGATGGCAGTGGGCGATTTGCTTGACGTCATAAACGGGCCAAACGACATAAAGAAGATATCGCCAAAAGATTATAGGAGGCTGGCGGGAGAAATAAGGCAGTTTTTAGTAAGGCAGGTAAGCCGGACGGGCGGCCACCTCTCCTCCAATCTTGGCGTTGTGGAGCTTACCATGGCGCTTCATCTGTGCTGCGACCTGCCAAACGACAGGATAGTATGGGACGTGGGGCATCAGTCCTACACGCACAAGATACTCACCGGCAGAAAGGAAGATTTTTCGGGGCTTAGGCAGTACGGGGGCATGAGCGGATTTCCCAAACGGCGGGAAAGCGAGTGCGACGCCTTCAATACCGGGCACAGTTCCACCTCTATAAGCGCCGCCTTGGGTTTTGCTAGGGCGCGTGACATAAAAAACGAAAAGAGAAAAATATTCGCGGTAATAGGCGACGGGGCCCTGTCGGGCGGCATGGCCTACGAAGGCCTAAACAACGCCGCGGGGCTTAGGTCGAATCTGATAATAGTTTTAAACGACAACCAGATGTCCATATCAAAAAACGTCGGCGGCATGGCCGAATACATAGGCAGCATAAGGACGAACACAAACTACACGGGCCTTAAGGAAAACGTCGAAAAGATACTTAGGCGGATGCCGCACGTTGGAAGCGCGCTTGCCGAGAGCATAATGGGCGCTAAGGACGTAATCAAGCGCATCTTCGTAAAGGGGATGCTGTTTGAGGACATGGGGCTTACCTACATTGGGCCGATAGATGGGCACGACATAAAGCAGATGGTTTCCGCGTTTGAAAGCGCGTCCAAGGTAAAAAAGGCCGTCGTCGTGCACGTATGCACAAAAAAGGGAAAAGGATACCCCCCGGCGGAAAAAGACCCCGCCGCGTTCCATGGAGTGGCTCCGTTTTTTGTAAGGGACGGGACGCAGAGGGTAAAAAGCTTGGGCGTTACATATACTCAGATATTTAGCCGGACGCTTTTAGAGCTTGCTGGCAGCCATGACGACCTGACCGCCGTTTCGGCGGCGATGCCCGCGGGCACCGGGCTTTTGCCAATGGCGGAAAAATATCCCGGCAGGTTTTTTGACGTAGGCATAGCCGAGGAGCACGCCGTCACGTTTGCCGCCGGCATGGCGGCGGGAGGGCTCCATCCGATAGTGGCGATATATTCCACGTTTCTGCAAAGGGCGTACGACCAGATCCTGCACGACGTGTGTATGTGCGCCCTACCCGTGACTTTTGCTATAGACCGGGCGGGCATAGTGGGAAGCGACGGCGAGACGCATCAGGGCGTGTTTGACATATCGTTTTTGGAGTCTATGCCCAATATGACAATAATGGCTCCAAAAAACGGATGGGAGCTTAAGCGGATGCTTGAATTCGCGGCCGTATTTGACGGCCCGCTCGCCATAAGGTATCCGAGGGGGCGGGCGTACGCGGGTCTTGAGGAGTACAAGGCGCCTATAGAGTACGCGACCGGCGAATACATATCCGCGTGCGATGGCGGCGAATGGCGCGGCGCCAGCATACGCATAGCGATTTTGGCCGTTGGCAGCATGGTGGAGGTGGCGGCCGAGGCCGGAAAGATTCTCATGGAGGAGCACGGCATATGCGCCGTAGTCGTAAACATGCGGTTCATAAAGCCTCTTGACGAAAAGATTCTTTACGATCTTTCCGAAAAATGCGAATATGTCGCGACCATGGAGGAGGGCGTCGTGTCGGGGGGCTTTGGCCAGGCGGTCAGGGAGTGGTACGGCTCGCATGGCATCGAGATGGACGTAGAGTGCATAGGACTTCCCGACAAGTTCATCGAGCATGGCTCGGCGGGCGTTCTTAGGGAAAAATACGGGCTAAGCGCCGAAAGGGCCGCCGAAAGGATCGCAAAAGGAGCGCATTAGGTTTGATGGCGGGTACGGAAAAAAAGAAAAAGGAGCGGCTTGACGCGCTTTTGGTGGACTTTGGGCTAGTAGAATCAAGGCAAAAGGCAAAAGCCTTAATAATGGCAGGAAACGTATTTGTAAACGGGCAGCGCGAGGACAAGCCCGGACAGGCTTTTTTTACGGATGCTTCTTTGGAGATTAGGGGAGAGGAGCAAAAATACGCGAGCCGCGGCGGATATAAGCTTGAAAAGGCGTTAAAGCTTTGGAACATCGCGCTTGACGGGAAAGTGTGCGTTGACGTGGGTTCTTCCACCGGCGGCTTTACCGACTGCATGCTTCAAAACGGCGCGAAAAAGGTCTACGCGATAGACGCGGGCACAAACCAGCTCGCCTACAGGCTTCGCGGCGACAGCCGCGTGATTTCGATGGAAAAGACGAACATAAGGTACGTTGTGCCGTCCGACTTTCCCGAAAAGATGGACTTCGCGTCAATAGACGTCGCCTTCATCTCCCTAACAAAAGTCTTTGAGCCTGTTAGGGCGCTTCTAAAGCCAGACGCCGGCGCGGTGTGCCTTGTAAAGCCGCAGTTTGAGGCGGGACGGGAAAAGGTCGGAAAAAACGGCGTCGTCCGCGAAAAGTTGGTGCATATGGAAGTTATAAGAAGCGTGGCCGTCGGCGCGATGGCGTCGGGCTTTGAGATATCCGCCATAAGCTATTCGCCCATAAAAGGCCCCGCGGGAAACATAGAATACCTTTTATACATAAAGAAAAAGGACGGCGCGGCGGGAGCGGGCGGCGAGGCGGCCGACTTTGATGAAAAATACGAAAAAGAAGCGTACGAGGCGGTGGAGGCGGCGCATCGCGACCTGGCTTGAAAGGCGGACGACATGAAAAGTTTCTGCATTATTGCCAACAGCGGCAAAGAGGCCGGAGCCGAACTGGCAAGGCATATATCTGGATTTATACGGGAGCGCGGGGGCAGGTGCGCGATACTTGAAAACAGGCATTCGGCCGCCTCGGGCGTAAGCCGCTTCACCGACAGGGAAAAAGTGCCAAAAGACGCGGAGTGCGCCATAGTGCTTGGGGGCGACGGCACGGTCATACAGGCGGCCGTAGACCTTGTGGACATGGAGATGCCCATCATTGGCATAAATACCGGAAGCCTCGGCTTTCTTACGGAGGCGGAAGGGGCCGACGCTGACTACGCGGTAAGCCGGCTAATGAGCGGGGACTTTGCCATAGAGGACCGGATGATGCTAAAGGAAGTTTCGCGCTTTGGCGGCAAAAACGGCGAAAACTGCGCCTACGCGCTAAACGACATTGTGGTATGCAAGAGGGGCGGCATAAGGCCGATAAAGATAAAGATGTACTTTAACGGGGTGCTTGCGGACGTCTACAGGGCGGACGGCGTCATAATATCGACGCCCACGGGTTCTACGGGGTACAGCCTTTCGGCTGGCGGGCCCGTTTTGTCGCCTCAGCTTGAGGCTATAGTCGCCACGCCGATATGCCCTCATTCGCTAAACAGCAGGAGCCTTATATCCTCCTCGTCCGACCGTATATCGCTTGAGATCGGAGGAACAGAGGAGGACGGCGCCGATTTGGCGGCGGCCTACGCCGACGGCAGAAAGATGGGCGAGCTTGCGGCGGGCGAGACTGTGCAGATTGAGGCGGCGGGTGCCGTCACGCGCCTTGTGAGGCTTTCAAAGGCGGGATTTTACGAGCGGATGAGAAAAAAGCTAAACAGGGACTGATTTACTTTAAGGAAACTTTTTGACGGGCCGAAAAGGGCGGGACGGCCACAGGCATAAAAAGAGGAGATTTAATTATGAAAATGCGCAAAAAAAATTTCGCAAAGACTGTCTGCGTTTTGGCTGTGACGTTTGCCGCCCTGGCGGGCCTTGGAGCGGCCGCAGCCTCCGGCGCGGCGCCCGACGAGGCGGCGCCTGCCAGCGGGCTAAGTCTTGATTTTTCCGCTGGGAGCGGGGCGTATGAAAACGAGTTTATGCTAAAAATCACGTGCGCCGGCGCCGACAAAATCTACTACACTTTAGACGGCAGCAGTCCCGTGGACAGCGCCACTAGGCGCGTATATGACGGCGGGGTAATGATAACAGAAAGGGACGACGACAAAAACTATGTTTCGGCGGTTGATCCCGTCCTTTTTGACGCCGCCTACGCCACATGGAATAACGGAAAGTTTGGCGACAAGATGAGAGCACCCGATGACGACGACGTAGACAAGATGACGGTCGTGCGCGCCGTCGCGCAAAACGCCGCGGGGGAGACGTCGGCCGTCGAGACTAGGTCGTACTTTGTAGACGGCATGGAAGACCATATAGACGGAATAGAGCAAAGCTGCGCGGCGGCGGGAAATGACCTTGCCGTAATGTCCATATCCGTAAATTATGACGACTTGTTTGACTATGAAAAAGGCATATACGTAAAGGGCAAAAAATTTGACGAGGCGCTCGAGGGCTACACGGAAAACATAGGAAGCTACAACGCCGTGGACGTGGCGAGGGGCCTTGACGCCAACTACAAGCAGAAGGGAAAGGACTGGGAGAGGCAGGCGCACATCGACTACTTCGAAAGCAATGGAAGAAGAACCGAACTAAAGCTTTCGCAGGACTGCGGCATACGCATTCAGGGCAATTATTCGCGCTCCGACCTGCAGAAGGGTTTTAGGCTTTACGCCAGAAGCGAATATGGGAACAAAAATTTTGAGTATGCGTTTTTTGGCGACGACGCAAAAGACGACTCTGGCGCCGTGACGGCAAAATTTAAGCATCTGAATTTAAGGAACGGCGGAAACTGCGCCTTTCTCGCGAAGTTTAACGATCCGTACTGGCAGTCGCTCCTAAAGGGCATGGACTGCGAGACGCAGGCCTCAAGGCCGTGCGCCGTGTATCTGGACGGGGAGTTTTGGGGAATTTACATACTTGAGGAAGATTATTCGGAGGACTACTTTGAGGAAAAGCACGGTGTGGACGCCAACAACGTAGTAATATATAAGGGCGACGCCGAGGCCTACGAAATAGGATATAAGCTCGACGGCGGGAGCCTGCCGTCCGGCGTGTCCGACGAGAGCTGGTATTTTAGGGAGCTTAACGCCTTTTTTGAGGAAAACCCTGACGGAATAAAGGATGAGGCGGCTTATGAAAAGCTCGCGGCCATGGTCGATACAAGCTCTTTTATGGACTACTTTGCCGCAAACATTTGGATGAACAACAAATGGGACTGGCCCGGCAAGAACTGGACGATGTGGAAAAGCACCGTCACGGACGCGGGCAATCCCTACGCCGACGGTAAGTGGAGGTTATGCTTTTACGACCTGGACTTTGGCGGCGTAAGCGGCGCGGGAGACGCGCGCGTAAATACCATTAAGGAGGACGGCTATAAGCAGTACGGGCTTTTGGACTTTAGGTACGAGGACAATCCTATGGCAAAGACATTTGCCTACCTGATGAGCTACGAGCCTTTTAGAAATGACTTTTTGGCAAGGCTTTCCCAGGTAAACGAAACAATATTTGAGAAAAACGCGGCTATTGAAAGATGCACGCGCTTTTTAAACATATATAAGCCGCTTTACGAACAAAACTTTGAGCGCTTCTTTGACGACGCCGAGGCCGAAAGGCTTGCCGGGGACGCCGAAAACGGCGGCTACGGCAGCTACTCGTGCATGACCGGGTTTATCGAAAAGCGCGGCGGCTACATCCAAAACATGGCTGACTACGTAAACGAATGCTACAAGACCGGAGCCATAGACTTTAGCGACGACGGTTCGGGCGCGGATGAAAACGAGGGAAACGCGGGCGGCGAAATAAACGATACGGAAAACGTCCCGGAGCAAACCAAAGCCCTGCCGCTTAAAATAACGGCGAAGGCCGGCAAAAAGCAGATAAAGGTAAAGACGCAAAAAAACGCGTCAGTAAAGATTACCGCGTCAAAAAAGATAATCTTAAAAGGCAAAAAGACGGCCGTAAAAAGCGTTTCGCTCTCGTCGGGCAAAAAGGGCGTAGCCGCCGCGGCAACGTCAAAAAAGCTTAAAAAAGGCATGACGATAAAGGTAAAAGTCACAAAGGACGGATACAAGCCGACTGTAAAAAAGATAAAAGTAAAATAAAAGAAGCGCCGCGCTTTTCGCGGCGCGGAAATGGGGATTTTTTATGTCAGGACATTCAAAATTTGCAAACATCAAGCATAAAAAGGAAAAAAACGACGCGAAAAAGGGCAAGATTTTTACCATAATTGGAAGGGAGCTTGCCGTAGCCGTAAAGGAGGGCGGAGCCGATCCCGAAAACAACAGCAGGCTGCGCGACGTCATAGCGAAGGCCAAGGCCAACAACATGCCAAACGACACCATAGAAAGGGGCATAAAAAAGGCGGCGGGGGACGCCTCGGGCGTAAACTTTGAATCCGTCACGTACGAGGGCTACGGCCCCGGAGGCGCGGCCATAATAGTAAAAGCCCTAACGGACAACAAAAACCGCACCGCGAGCAACGTGCGAAACGCCTTCACAAAGGGCGGCGGAAGCGTGGGCACGCAGGGCTGCGTGTCGTATATGTTTGAGGAAAAGGGCCAGATTATAATATCAAAGGAGGAAATGGAGGACGCCCGCATAAGCGCGGGCGCGGACGATGTCATGATGCTTGCCCTGGACGCGGGCGCCGAGGATTTTTTTGAGGAGGACGACGCCTTTGAGATAATCACGTCCCCGGACGACTTTAGCGCCGTGCGGGAGGCCCTTGAAGGGGAAAAATACCCTATGGCGCAGGCGGAGGTCACCATGATTCCCCAAAATTACGTCTCCTTTAACGACGACGACGCGAGGCAGCTGCAGCGCACCTTGGATCTTTTGGACGAGGACGACGACGTGCAGGACGTATACCACAACTGGAGCGAGTAGGATAAAGATATGAAAATAAAAAATCCAATAATAAGGGGTTTTTACCCGGATCCCAGCGTTTGCGCGGCAAACGGCAGATATTACATGGCGTGCAGCTCTTTTGAGTATTTCCCGGGGGTTCCGCTTTTTGAAAGCGAGGATCTCCTAAATTGGAGGCAGATAGGCCACTGCCTTACAAGAAGCTCCCAGGTGGACCTAAAGGGCATAGAAAGTTCCGGCGGCGTGTTCGCGCCCACCATAAGGTATAACGGCGGCCGCTTCTACATGGTCACGACAAACGACACCTACCACAAAAACTTCTACGTATATACCGACGACATATACGGCGAGTGGTCGGAGCCCGTTTTTGTCGACCAGGGCGGCATCGACCCGTCCCTCTTTTTTGAGGGCGGCAGGGCGTATTTTATGAGCAACGGAACGGACGAGGCGGATGGGCGCGGGTGCATATTCCAGTGCGAGATAGACATAGACACTGGCGAGAGGCTCACGGAGTCAAAGCCCGTATGGAAGGGCAGCGGCGGCAGGTACCTTGAATCGCCGCATCTGTACCGCTTCGGTGATTTTTACTATATAATGGCGGCGGAAGGCGGCACCGAATACGGCCATATGATAACGTACGCCAGGGCAAAGACCCCGTACGGCCCCTTTAAAAACTATAAAAAAAATCCCGTCCTTACAAACAGAAACCTTGGCGGCCATCAAAGCAGGATACAGGGAATAGGCCACGGCGACCTGGTAGAGGACGATAAAGGGCGCGTCTTTATGTTCTGCCTTGGATTTCGTCAGATTGGGACGTGGCAGCCCTACCACAACCTTGGCAGGGAGGTCTTTTTGGTTCCCGTGCGCTGGGACGGCGACGGATGGTTTTTGGCGGGAGAGGACGGCGTCGTAAAAAAAGAGATGGAAGCGGACGTTGACGCGGCGCGCCCGCCTGCAAAAAATATATACGACGCCTCGTTTGAGGCCCTGGGGGCGGATAGCCCTAGGTGGTGCCACCTGCGCGAGTATAAAAAGGAAAACTTTGAATTTAGAAAGGACGGCGTAAGGCTAAAAGGCACTTCGGACGACCTTTTTGGAACCGGCGCGCCCACGTTTCTTGGCGTAAGGCAGTCGGAGTTTTATACAGAGCTTGAGGTAAAGGTTAAAAGCGGCGCCGCCGAGGCGGGCATAACCTTCTACCTAAGCGAAAAGCATCATTACGACCTTTTTGTGTCAAATAAAGACGGCAAAAGGACCGTGAATTTTAGGATACGCATAGGCGACGCCGTGCAGACGGTAAAGCAGATAGACGCGCCCGGAGGCGGGCAGGTTGCGCTTTTTGCGTCGACCGACAACGAGAAGTATGATTTTTTCGTGTCACTTGACGGTGGGGATAAGATAGGCATGGGCTCCGCCGGCGCCAAATACCTTTCTTCCGAGGTGGCGGGCGGCTTTACGGGAACTGTCATGGCAATGTATGTGGTTGACGGGAGGGGAGGCGCGGCGGACTTTAGCGGCCTTAGCTTTATACAAAGGGATAAGGAGAGCTAAAAAGGAGCGGCGGAAAGGAGATGCGCGATGCCAAATCCATATTTGCCGGGATGGGAATACGTGCCCGACGGGGAGCCAAGGGTCTTTGGCGACAGGGTATATGTGTACGGCTCCCATGACGCGGCCGATTCGGACGAGTTTTGCGACTATGTGCTGAAAGTGTGGTCGGCCTCCATTTATGATTTAAACAGTTGGAAATGCCACGGCGTATCGTTTAAGACAAGGGCCGCAAAGGGAAGACCCTCCGACGTGGACTGGTCCGACTCGCGTCTTTACGCGCCGGACGTAGTTAAAAACAACGGAAAATACTACCTGTACGCGTATATTTTAAACTCTAAGGGGTGCGTGGCCGTAAGCGACAGGCCGGAAGGCCCGTTTGAGCTTGTCTCAAAGTACGAATACAACATAAAAAAGCATTACGACGACGGCACGTTTATAGACCCGGGCGTTTTGGTTGACGACGACGGGAGGGTGTACGTCTACTGCGGTTTTCAAGGTTCGTACATGTGCGAGCTGGAAGGCGAAAATATGTACCGTGTTGTGGACGGGACCTATAAGGAGGACATAATTCCCGACGGCCCTGAAAGCGGCTTTTTTGAGGCGGCGTCGCCTAGAAAGGTTGGGGATACGTATTATTTAATATATTCCCCCAAAAAGGGCAGCAGGCTCGCCTACGCCACAGCCAAATCGCCCACGGGCCCGTTTGAGTACAGAGGATACATTATAGACAATTCCATAGACTACCCGGGCGGCAACAACCACGGCTCCATATGCCAGATAAACGGGCAGTACTACATTTTCTACCACAGGATGACAAACGGCACCATAACGTCTAGGCGCGGCTGCGTCGAAAGGATAAAGATATTGCCTGACGGGAGCATACCGCCCGTTGAAATGACATCCTTAGGCTTTGAGGAGT
>CAZTVO010000067.1:0-11584 GCA_964617075.1 uncultured Jutongia sp. | reverse complement strand
ACGATGTAGAGCCGGTGCTTAGAAAGGCGCTTGAGGCCCATGAGGCGCCGGTTGAGATAGAATGCCGCATTCAGAGCGACGACAAGGTATTCCCGATGGTCGCTCCGGGCAAAAATCTGGACGAAGTATTCGACGAAAAGGACTATATCGAAGGAGGCATATTAAAATGAGCAGAGTTTACAATTTTTCGGCGGGACCCGCGGCGCTGCCTGAGGAGGTGCTTAGGGAAGCTGCCGATGAAATGCTTGACTATAACGGAACCGGCATGTCGGTCATGGAGATGAGCCATCGCTCAAAGGCGTTCGAGGACATCATTAGATCGGCTGAAAGCGACATAAGGGAGCTTATGGGAATCCCGGACAGCTATAAGGTAATGTTTTTGCAGGGAGGCGCTTCCCAGCAATTTGCCATGATTCCTATGAACCTTATGAAAAACAGGGTCGCCGACTATATTGTAACCGGCCAGTGGGCAAAAAAGGCATGGCAGGAGGCGTCAAAATTTGGAAAGGCAAACAAAATCGCCTCCTCCGAAGACAAGATGTTTTCGTATATCCCGGACTGCTCCGACCTTCCGATTTCAGACGACGCGGACTATGTGTATATATGCGAAAACAATACGATTTATGGGACGAAGTATAAAAAACTCCCAAATACGAAAGGCAAGCCGCTTGTTGCCGACGTTTCGTCATGCTTTTTGTCGGAGCCGGTGGATGTGTCGAAATACGGCGTGATTTACGGCGGCGTTCAGAAAAACATAGGGCCGGCCGGCGTGGTCATAGTCATAATGAGGGAAGATCTTATCACGGACGACGTGCTTGAGGGCACGCCTACCATGCTGACGTATAAGACGCACGCGGACGCTGGATCTTTATACAATACTCCTCCCGCGTACGGCATATACATATGCGGCAAGGTATTTAAATGGATAAAAAAGACCGGCGGACTTGACGCCATGAAGCGCAGGAACGAGGAGAAGGCAAAGATACTTTACGATTTTCTAGATGCCAGCGCCCTTTTTAAGGGAACGGTTGTTCCCAAGGACCGTTCCCTTATGAATGTTCCGTTTGTGACGGGCAGCGACGAGCTTGACGCAAAATTTGTCGCTGAGGCGGCAAAGGAGGGATTGGTAAATCTTAAAGGGCATCGGACAGTGGGCGGCATGCGCGCAAGCATTTACAACGCGATGCCAAAAGAAGGCGTTGTAAAGCTCGTCGATTTTATGAAAAAGTTTGAGGAGGAGAACGCATGATGTTTAAATATACATGCTTAAATCCGATATCAAAAATCGGTCTTGAGAGGTTTTCAAACGATTATGAGAGGACGGAGGATGTCGCCGACGCGGACGCCGCGCTGGTCAGAAGCGCGTCGATGCATGAGATTGAGCTTCCCGACAGGCTGTGCGCCGTTGCGAGAGCCGGCGCCGGATACAACAACATTCCGATCGACAAATGCGCGGAAAAAGGCATTGTAGTATTTAATACGCCGGGAGCGAACGCGAATGGAGTAAAGGAGCTTTTCGTGGCGGGACTTCTTCTTTCGGCGCGGGACATAGCGGGGGGAATAAATTGGGTAAGGGAAAATAAGGACAACGAGAACATAAGCAAGGACATGGAAAAGGCAAAGAAGCAGTTTTCAGGAACCGAGCTTATGGGCAAAAAAATCGGCGTAATAGGATTGGGAGCGATAGGCGTCCTTGTGGCTAACGTTGCAAATCGTCTAAAAATGGAAGTATACGGGGTAGATCCGTTCCTCTCCGTGCAAAACGCGCTTTCGCTTTCAAGGGACGTAAAAGTCGTAAAGACCTACGATGAGATATATAAAGAGTGCGACTATATAACGATTC
The DNA here is from genome assembly GCA_964617075.1 of uncultured Jutongia sp. Lineage (GTDB taxonomy): Bacteria > Bacillota > Clostridia > Lachnospirales > Lachnospiraceae > Butyribacter. The sequence continues at coordinate 9,741 of CAZTVO010000067.1, read as the reverse complement.
ATGTGCCGCTTCTTGATGAGACGAAGGGCATGATCAACAAGGAAGCCATAGACAAGATGAAGGACGGCGCGGTTGTAGTCAACGTGGCAAGGGACGCTCTTGTGGACGACGACGCCATGAAGGATGCGCTGGAGTCCGGGAAAATATCAAAGTACGTCACTGATTTTCCAAATCCTGCCGTGATGAAGATGCCAAACGTCATAGCCACTCCCCATCTTGGCGCGTCGACGGAGGAGTCAGAAGACAACTGCGCGGTTATGGCGGTGGATCAGATACGCGATTATTTGGAGAATGGAAACATAGCCAACTCGGTCAATTTTCCAAACTGCGACGCCGGGGCGTGCGATACGGCGGGAAGAATAGCCATAGCGCATAAAAATGTTCCTGCGATGCTTAACCGCTTCACAAATATATTTTCCGAGTCACATGTAAACATAGCGAACTTAACAAATAAGAGCCGTGGAGCGTATGCCTACTGCATATTCGACATAGATTCCGAAAGCACGGATGACATGATTGAAAGGCTTAACGGCATGGACGGCGTGCTAAAGGCGCGCAGAATCAAATAAAAAGGGTATAAAGGCTGCGGGAGATTGTCATAGGGCGATTTTTTGCAGCCTTTTGTCTTTTACGTGCGCTTCTTGCGTCTTGTTTGGAGGAAGATATTTTGGATTATAGGGAAGCGATGGACTACCTTGAAAGCGTTCGCCCCGAATTTGGAAGCGATATTTCCCTAAATGAGGTAAGGGAGCTTTCCAGGATGGCCGGAAGCCCGGAGGACGGCCTTAAAATCGTTCATATCGCCGGCACAAACGGCAAAGGCTCCGTAGGAAACTTCATATGCAACATATTGGCTATTTCTGGATATGTCGTCGGGAGATACGTCTCCCCCGCCCTTTTTGACTACAGGGAGCGCATACAGCGCGTTACCGGCAGCGCACTGTACGGCGTGCAGTCCGAGTACATAACAAAAGAAGAGGTTGCGCAGTTTGTGGGCCTGCTTAAAAGTATGTCGGACGACATGGTTAAAAGGGGGTTTAAGAACCCAACGCCATTTGAGATTGAGACGGTAATGGCGTTTTTGGCCATGAAAAAATGGAAAGTCGACGTCGCGGTGGTAGAGGCGGGCATGGGCGGCAGGCTCGATGCCACCAATATCGTAAAAAAGCCGGCTGTTTCGGTAATAACTTCGATTGACATGGATCATATGCAGTTTTTGGGATCCGGCCTTTTGGACATAGCGCGGCAAAAGATAGGAATTGTAAAAAGAAACGTTCCGGTCGTGGCGTACGTTAAGGACTGGGAATGCGCGCAGGAGCTTAAGGCGGCCTGCCTTAGAAACGACGCGTCTCTTTGCCTTATTGACGGAAGCGAGATACGCCCATATGAGTATTCCATGAAAAAAACGTCCTTTATATATCGCGGCGAAAAGTACGACATAGGACAGGCGGGCGTGTACCAGGTAGAAAACGCGGCCGTCGCGGTTAAAACGGCTGAAACGCTTTATAAGGGCGGATTTAGGCTAATAAACATAAACTCAATTAAAGAAGGGCTTTTAAAAAGCAGATGGCGCGGCAGATTCGACGTAGTGTCAAGCAACCCGTTTGTCATAGCGGACGGTGCGCATAATCCGTCCGCCGCAAGGGCTCTTAGATATTCTCTGGACGCGTATTTTCCAGGCGAGAAATTTAATTTTATAGTTGGCATATACGCCGACAAGGAATACGAGGAGATACTTAGAATAATGCTTCCATGCGCGCGGCGTGTGTACGTCGTCACGGCGCCCGGCAGCCGCGGCCTTAGCGGGGACGTCCTTGCGGACTGCGTAAAGAGGCTGTCGTCGTCAAAAGGCCAGATATTTGAGATTGAGAAAAAGAGCGGCATTAAAAACGCGTTAAATTGCATCGCCACGATGCATGCGCCGGAAAAAACGCTGATATTCGGATCGCTTTCGCTTATGCGCGACGCATACGAGTATTTTGCGTATGGGCGGTTTGTGTGAAATCGGAATGATTGACAGGGATAATTCATATTGATATAATCTGAAATTGGCAGGGGGCTTCTTTGCGGGTTTGACATAAAGCATATTTTGGAAAGGCAGAGTGTTTATTATGAAAAAGGGCGCTGCTAAGTTTTTTGCGGCCGCGGCTTTCGCTGGGCTTGCGTGGATTTGCACGGCGGATATTTCCGTCGCAAAAAATGCTGAAAATGCGGCGTTGCCCGCGGTTGTTGAAAAGCCGCTGGCGGGACTTACGCTCACTCTTGAAAAGTACTGTGACGCCGTTATTGCGCAAAAAGCGGAAGAGGAAAAAGCCGCGAGGGAGGGCAGGCCGCTAGACGCCTCAGACGACGCGGAGGATGGCGCGGCTACCGTCGTAAAGTCTAAGGACGGATCTTCAAATTCCAAAAAAAACAAGGAAAGCCACTTGGAGCTTAATCTTGTATATGACAGGCTTGGCGTCGCCAATGTGGACAATTACCTAAACGTTAGAAAGCATCCAAGCGAAAATTCAAAAATAGTCGGCAAGATGACGAGAAATTCCGGATGCAACGTCTATACCATAAAAAAAGGATGGGCGAAAATAGTTTCTGGCAAGGTTAAGGGATGGGCAAAGGCGGAGTATCTGATTACGGACAAAAAAGCGGAGGAGAGGGCTAGGCAGGTGGCGACGCTTAGGGCGACCGTCGACACGCAGACGCTTAATGTGCGCACTCTTCCCACCACGGATTCAAATATTTACGATCAGATAGCGGCGGACGAGGAATATACCGTCGGCAAAAAAAATATCACGAAAGAGTGGCTGGACGGATATCTGGACAAATACGCGACCAGGAAAATGCTTAAATCAATAGACAAGGACAGGATGTATGACGACGCGAAAAATTGGGTAATGCTTAATATAGATTCCGAAAAGATGTTTGTAAGCAAGGATTTTATCGATTTTACATACAATCTTGACCGTGCTGTTACAATCAGCGAGCCGCAGGGCGGCGGTTCAGGAGCCTCGGATGGGTCGTCTACGGGGTATGCCATAGTTGACTACGCGATGCAGTTTTTGGGCAACAGATACGTCTGGGGCGGCACAAGCCTTACGAACGGGACGGACTGCTCAGGCTTTGTAATGAGGATTTATGAGCATTTTGGATATTCCATACCGCGCACGTCGAGGGCGCAGGCTGCCGCTACGAGGACGGTGGACTCCTCCGACGTCAGGGTGGGCGATCTGTTTTTTTACGGGAGCGGGTCGTATGTAAGCCACGTTGCCCTTTATATTGGAAACGGCCAGATCATACACGCGAGCAACGCGAGAGACGGGATAAAAATATCGAACGCATACTACCGCCAGCCTATTAAGATTGGGCGCGTCATGTAGGCTATGGAGCGCGTGGACGTGCTGGTCGCGGGCGGCGGCGCCGCCGGCATGCTTGCGGCGATAGAGGCGGCAAAGCGCGGCGCCGTGGCGGCGATAGTTGAAAAGCTTGACAGGCCGGGAAAGAAGCTCCTCGCAACTGGAAACGGCAGATGCAATTACACGAATCTCCATCAGTCGAAGGAATGCTACAGAAGCGAAGACGCGGGTCTTGCGTGGCGGGCGGTGCGCAAATTCGGGCAGGCCGACGCCGTGGATATGTTTAGCGGCATGGGAGTTTTGCCTTTCATAAGGGACGGGTATGTATATCCGCGGACGGGACAGGCATCCTCTGTTAGGAACATATTGTGCAGGGAGCTTGAAAAAAGCGGCGTAACGGTAATAGTCGGAGAAAAGGTCAGAAAAGTAAAGGCGGGCCGCGCGGCGGGCGCGGGGACGAGGTTTTGCGTCGAAACGGACAGGGGGAGCCGCTTTGCCGACTGCGTGATTGTCGCAACCGGCGGCATGGCATCCCCGGCGCATGGCTCCGATGGATCGGGATATGGCCTTGCGAAATCATTTGGCCATTCGATTATAAAGCCGCTCCCGGCTCTTTCGCCGCTTGTTGTAAACGAGAATTACGCGAAAGACTGGGCAGGGGCGAGGTTTAGAGGCGGCGTCTGCGCGTATGGCGGGGACGGCTCGCGCCTGGCTGAGGACGTGGGCGAGATTCAGCTTGTAAAATGCGGCATTTCAGGCATTCCCGTGTTTCAGATAAGCAGATTTGTCTCCGTAGAGCTGGCAAAAGGAAAAAAACCGTACATAGTGTTAGACGCCGCTCCCGACTGCGATGTGGATGAGGTAAAGGGCGAGCTTTTAAGAAGGAAAAATCTGCGCATGGGGAACAGCGCCGGCGATTTGTTTGAGGGTTTTTTAAACAGCCGGCTCGCGTCTGCGCTCTTAAAAAAATGCAAAACATCCGCGGACGCGCCGATTGACGGCGTAAGCCGTCGACTGATTGACAAAATCGCGTTTACTATAAAAAATTGGAGGATTGAAATATCAAAAACAGGAGGATTTGACAAGTCTCAGACGACTAGGGGAGGCGTGCCTTTGACGGAAGTTGACGTTGAAACGATGGAGTCAAGACTTTGCGAGGGCCTTTATTTTGCGGGCGAGGTTTTGGACGTCGACGGAATGTGCGGAGGGTATAATTTGCAATGGGCATGGACGAGCGGGCATATCGCGGGCGCGGCCGCGGCGAAAAAAATTATCCCGCAAAAAAAGAAACATTGACAGTATAAAAAAAATGTGGTTAAATATATGCGTGATGACGAAGGCGTTAGGTTTATTCCTAACGTCCTTTTGCGTGTTAAGGCTTTTTTGGCAATGCGAAAAGGGGGCGTTGAAATGTATGAGATGGAGCTTCTCGACCATACGGATACGATCAATGAACTGCTTGCGAGATATGGGGTAAAGTTTGGAATTTATAAAAACAATACCTTTAAGGAGCAGCTTTTTCCGTTTGATGCCATTCCAAGGATCATAAAAAAAGACGAATTTGCCAAACTGGAAAAGGGTTTGAAGCAGCGCGTCGCGGCACTCAATCTTTTTTTGGGGGACATATACGGCGAGAAAAAAATTATTCGCGACAAAGTTATTCCGGAGGAGTTTGTTTACGCGTCCAGCGGGTATCTTACGCAGTGCGAGGGAGTGCGGCCCATAAAGGGCATATATTCCCATATTTCCGGGATCGACATAGTGCAGGGAAAAGACGGCGAGTGGTATATATTGGAGGACAACCTGCGCGTGCCGTCGGGAGCGTCATATCCAATGATTGTAAGGGAATTTTCAAGAAGATGCAGTCCGCGCACTTTTGAGACATATAAGATAGAAGACAACAGAAACTACGCCGATTTGCTTCGCATGACGATGGACAATGTAAACGTAGAGGGACACACCGTCATTCTTACTCCCGGACGTTTTAACGCGGCCTATTTTGAGCATTCGTATCTCGCGGAACGCACCGGGGCGCATCTGGTGAACGCAAATGCCCTCAGGGTGGAGGACGACAAGCTGTATTTTATCAGCGCCGCCGGCAAAAAAGAGCGCGTAGGCGCGGTATATCGCCGCATTTCCGACGAGTATTTGGATCCAATAAGTTTTAACAGGGAGTCGGTCATCGGCATTCCGCACATTTTCGATGCGTATCGAAAGGGAAATGTGGCCCTTTTAAACGCCGTGGGAAATGGCATAGCAGACGACAAGGGGATTTACTATTTTGTGCCTAAAATGATAAAATATTATCTCGGAGAGGAGCCTGTTTTGCAGAACGCTCCGACTTATCTGCCGTATTATGACGAAGACATGCGGTACGTGCTTGACAATTTCGATTCTTTGGTATTAAAAGACGTCGCGGAGGCGGGAGGCTACGGCGTGATATTTGGCAGCAAGATGACGAAGGAGGAAAAGTCCGACTTTATTAAGCTTCTAAAGCGCGAGCCTAGGCGCTTCATAGCGCAGGAAGTCATTGATTTTATGGATCTTGACATTATGGACAGGGGAGAAATCGTGCCGCGCAAGGCGGATCTGCGGGCGTTTGTGCTGATGGCGGACGAACCGTTCGTATGGAAGAGCGGGCTTACGCGTTTTTCGAGAAATCCTGATTCGTTTATTGTAAATTCGTCGCAGGGAGGAGGATTTAAGGATACATGGGTATTATCTCAGTAGAGCAGTCTGACAGGCTGTATTGGCTTGGACGCTATGTGGAGCGCGTCTGTACGACTACGGGGCTGTTTGCGGACAGGTACGACATAATGATAGACGGGGACAAGGCAAGCTACGCGGATTTTTGCAGGAGCTTGGACATACCAAATATTTACCCGTCGGCGGAAGATTTTATGCATAAGTATTCGTTCGACAAGATGGACGACAATTCAATTTTTAGCAATCTTCTTCGCGGATACGACAACGCGGTCGAACTTCGCGAGACCATAGGAAGCGAAGCCCTGTCTTATATACAGCTCGCCATTTACAGCATGAACAGGGCGGAGGCGAGCGACGCGCCGCTCATCGATCTGCAGCATCTTATGGACGACATTCACGCGTTCTGGGGCGTCATAGACGACGACATTGCGGACGAAAGAAGCCGGAATACTGTCATGATCGGCAAGCGGATAGAGCGCATCGACCTGTACGGCCGCCTGCACACGCGCAACGAGGACATAATACGCGAGTACCACAGGATGGCGGCGCGCATTGGAAGAAGCACTTTAAAATATGACGAAGGCGTTTTAGATAAGATAGGGGCTCTTGTGGAGGCGCGGGATTTGGATTATCATAGAATCGTGCATGAGGTTGAGGAAAATTTGATTTTGTAGGCGCGTGCAATTGCCGTGAGCAAGTCTTTCAAAATTGCCCATTCAAAGAACATGCCAAATGAGGATCCGTATGAAAGATTTGATATTTGATTACGATATGAAGATAACATTCTCGTCTCCCGTTTCCAACCACAGCTTTACGGTTAAGTGCATACCGCGAAGCAGCGAGCGGCAGCTAATACAAAAGCTTGAGTACAGCATTTTTCCGGACAGCTCGCTTGAGGCCGGCTTTTCAACGGGAGAAGATTCATTTGGCAACCGCTGCATATACGGAAAGTGCGAAAATCCTCACGAATATTTTGAGATTCACGTCAAGGGAGAGGCAAGGACCGGGCTTAGCTGTTCGGAGGCGGCTCCGATGGAGCATATGCTGGGGCGGTACCGCTACTCTACGGCATATACGAAGCCCGGAGAGCGCATAAGGGATTTTCACAGTCGTTTCACGCGGGACTTTGAAGGTGGGGCTGAAGGGCCGGACGAAACGACGAATCTTAAAAAATGTACGGCGATGATGCATATGCTTTATAAGGAAATGGAATATGTTCCCGGCGCCACGAATTTGGGGACTACCGCGGAAGAGGCGTTTTCATTGGGAAAGGGCGTGTGCCAGGACTATTCGCATATATTCATATCGTTTTGTCATCTGGAAAGGATTCCCGCGCGCTATGTTGTTGGCATGCTTTTAGGGGAGGGCGCGAGCCATGCCTGGGTGGAAATTTACGATGCGGGCCGCTGGCATGCCTTGGATCCAACAAACGATCTGGTGGTGGATTCCGGCCACATTAAAATATCGCATGGACGCGACTATCAGGACTGCCTCATCAATCAGGGGGTTTTTACAGGATCGGCCAGTCAGTCGCAGGAGATACGCGTATCGGTGGCGGAAAAGTCCGCCTGACGGCGCGTATGGGACGTCCGTTTTGGGCGTTGGAGGATTTTAGATATGATCGAGACATTTACGGAGGCGGCCCTCCCTGTGGACGAAGCGCTTCGCATAAAGAAATGCAGGCACGAGCCAAAGGGCGGAGGCTGCGGGAAAAGGATAAGCATCGTTACGGGCATACATGGCGACGAGCTTGAAGGCCAGTACGTGTGTTATGAGATAAACCGAATCATAAATGAAAATACGTGTTTGCTGACCGGAACGGTGGACGTGTACCCCGCGATGAATCCGCTTGGAATAGATTCTGTCACGAGGGGCATTCCGTATTTTGACATGGATATGAACAGGCTTTTTCCAGGCTCAAAAGACGGATCGATGCTGGAGCGCATGGCAGCTTGCATAATCGACGACGTTAAGGGTTCTGATCTTTGTATAGACATACATGCCAGCAACATATATTTGATGGAGATGCCCCAGATTCGCATCAATGAGCTGCACAAAGACAGGCTTTTGCCCATTGCCGCGGGGCTGAATTGCGATTTCATCTGGATTCATGGCAACGCGACCGTATTGCAGTCGACTTTCGCGTACAGCCTAAACAGTTTGGGAACGCCTACGCTCGTGGTAGAGATGGGGGTGGGCATGCGCATTACCAGACGCTTTTGCCGCCAGCTTACGGACGGAATTTTTGCGGTTATGAAGGAAATGGGTATTTGGCAGGGCGAGGCCATACGGGCAAGAAAACCCATGATTTCCATGAGGGACGGCGACGTGGCTTTTTTGAATGCGTCGCATTCAGGCATTTTCATACAGACCGCGCCGCACGGCGGTTTTTTGAGGGAGGGCGACGAAATAGGGCGGATTGTAAATCCGCTGTCGGGAGAGGCATATTCGACGGTCGTTTCACCAGTGGATGGAGTCCTTTTTACCATACGGGAGTATCCGGTCGTTGACGCCGGTTCGCTCATTGCCCGCGTACTAAAACGCGACGGCCCGTATGAACCGATAGAGAGAGGAAGCGCGGGATGAAGGAAAGCATTATATTTCAGACTGATTCTTTGTATAGGGACGATTTTAGAGTCAAGGGATATGTCTTTGGGGAAGGGGAAAAATCCCTGTGCGTCATGGGAAGCATGCGCGGCAACGAGATACAGCAGATATACACTTGCTCTATGCTTATTGGACGGCTAAGGAAGCTCGAGGAGGAGGGCAAAATTAAAAAAGGCGCGCAGGTCATGGTTATTCCGTGCGGCAATCCATATTCCATGAATGTGCAGAAGCGGTTCTGGCCCACGGACAATACGGACGTCAACCGCATGTTTCCGGGATATGACAAGGGGGAAACCACCCAGAGGATAGCGGCCGGGATTTTTGACGCGGTTAAGGACTATAAGAATGGGATACAGCTGGCGAGCTTTTATTTGGCGGGCGATTTCATGCCGCATGTGCGCATGATGACTACGGGGTTTGAAAACGTGGAGCTCGCGAAGAAATTTGGCCTTCCGTACGTGGTGCTGCGTCAGACAAGGCCCTACGACACGGCGACGCTTAACTACAACTGGCAGGTTTGGGAATGCAGCGCCTTTAGCCTTTATACGACGTCGACGTCTAAAATAGACAGGGACGGCGCTGTGCAGGGCGTTGAGGCAATTTTGCATTTTATGGACGAGACCGGGATTTTGACGCGGCCGCGGGACGATGGGCCTGATGTGGATGTAAAATGCATGCGCGACGTGGATATGCTGGCGGTCAGGACAAGCGTCGGCGGAATTTTTGAGTACTGCGTGAGGCCGGGACAGCGGGTTAAGAAGGGAGGCCTGATGGCTCGGGTGCTGGATCCGTGCTTGGGAGAGGTGCGCGAGGAGATATCCGCTCCGGAGGACGGCGTCGTTTTTTTTCTATATAACGAACCGCTGGTGTATGAAAGGAACGCGGTGATAAAAATAATTACAAAAATCTTCTGAATTCCGAAATTGTCTAAAATTCGAAAAATCAATTGACAGGGGCGCTAATATGATGTAATATGCTTATTGTGCCTGAGGGGAAATGGCATGTCGGCAAAAGCCGGCGTACGCACGAGTGGCTCAGAGGTGGAGTATCGCCTTGCCAAGGCGGGGGTCGCGGGTTC
>CAZTVO010000066.1:6263-11676 GCA_964617075.1 uncultured Jutongia sp. | reverse complement strand
TCTGCAGCGTGGCGACCGGAGGCATGAACAAGGATGAGGACTACCTTGTGGCTACCGCAAAAAAATCCGGTACGACGGAAATTACGGTATATGAAACAAGGGTTGAGGATGGATATAAAAACAGGATAGGGTCGTTTAAGGTAATCGTTGGCGACGAATCCGGCGGCAGCGGCAACGGAAGCAGCAGCTCGGGCGAGGTTGTTACGCCGGGGGCGACAAACCCTGTTGCGAGCGACATCTTTTCGTCGATTTCAATTAACGACAAAAAAACCGGCAAAACGTATAAGGGCGCGGTAAGCGATATGGGTCTTGAGTGCGTTTTTGGCGGCGACGGAGGAGACTTTATCGATTATGGAACGGATTTTAAAAGATTAAAAGACAATCCGGGCATATTTGAAATCCAATTTAAAAACCCCGCCTACTCGTTGGAAAGCACCACTTCTACCGACGGCCGCGAATGGATTATAAGAGTAAAGCTTCACGACGCCGACGATACGGTTGTAGAAGTGCCCGTGACGCTGATTCCCGCGGATTTTGACATAAGCACAATTATAAAAGACATAACGGTCGAATTAAAAGGCGCTCCGCCGGCAGTCATAGACGCTAATACCGTTTTTCCGCAGGACGACGGCGTAAAGCAGTTTGAAAATGGCAATAAGAGCTTTTTTGTAAACTTTACCAGGGCGCAGTACGCCGCCGCGGGCGTTTTAGATTCCGATTTTGGATATACGGACGGTTCGCAGGTATTTCTTAAAAATCTTCCGGCGGGAACTGTAGACTGTTATTATGATTTAAATACATTTAGTTCTGCCAATAATCCTGCCGCAAACGCCGCTGTGACAGTCGTTTCAAAGCCGCAAACGAGCGACAATTCGTTTTGGACTTTTGAGATTTCATTTGAAGACGGGACAAAGGAATCCATCGATGTAACTCTTGGAGTAGCCGATTGAGCCGCCGGGGGATGGATATGGATGAGTCAAGGGGACGTTTTTTCGCGTTCGAGGGAATAGACGGATGCGGCAAGACGACGCAGGCCGGGCTTTTTAGGGAATATGTGGAAAAAAATTTCGGAAAGTGCGTAAAAACCGGTGAACCGTCGGACGGCCCTATCGGCTCTCTGGCAAGGCAGTGCCTTACCGGCAGGATAAAAATGGATGAGGCGTCTCTTGCCGCGCTTTTTGCCGCCGACAGGCTCGACCACATCCACAATGAATCGAACGGCCTGTTAAAGGCGATAAACAAAGGCATAAATGTCGTATGCGACAGGTACGTTCTTTCAAATTTTGCATATCAGGGAGTAAAAGTCGAGCTTGAATGGGTAATGGACCTTAACCGCGAGGCTTTAGGGGCGCTGCGTCCCGACTGCCATGTTTTTATCGATGTCGACCCAAAAACTTCGCTTGAACGCATAAATAAGGGGCGTTTTGGCCGAGAGCTGTTTGAAAGCAGGGAACGTCTTGAGAGGGTTAGAGACAAATTTTTTGAAGTAGCCGACAGGCTAAAGGATGTTGAAAATATAATTGTAATAAATGGCTGTCAAAGCGTCGAAAAAGTATTTTCGGACATATGCGAAAAAACATCCGAAATGTTTTGAGGGGACGCGCGGCAGGAATTGCTTGTTATATGTTTAAGTGAAAGGGGGGCGGCCTGCTTGGATTTAAAAGTTACGCCTATGCAGCAGCTGCAGCAGCCGGAGGCTAAGGTGCAGGCTGCCGAAAGCGACGGCACTTTCCGCTTTACGCTGCTTAACACTTTGGAGGAAGCGCAGCTTAAGGAAGGCCTTGCCGCAATGATGGAAGACATTACGCAGCAGGGCTATAAGCTTGGAAAGCGTATGGACGTGCGCGACATGAAAATATACCGCAAGATGGTAAAGGACTTCATGAATGAAATCGCGGGCCATTCGCACAAATTCAGCCGCGAAAATTTTCTTGACAAAAAGGGACGCCACAGGGTTTATGGCATTGTAAGACAGGTGAACGAAACGCTTGACGAGCTTGCCGCCGAGTTTTTAAAAGATGAGAAGGATCATCTTTTGATACTTAGCAAAATAGATGAAATAAGAGGGATGCTGCTCGATATTTTTACATGATAACACGAAACGGAGAACGCTATGGCAAAGTTTGAGGACATTATAGGACAGCAGCAGATTAAAAGCCATCTGCAGTCCGCGATAAGGCGGGACGACATTTCGCACGCCTACATCATATCGGGCGAATCCGGATCCGGGAAAAAAGCGCTGACCGAAGCTTTTGTCCAGACTATACAGTGCGAGAACCGCGTCGACGGCATTGGCGGCATCGACGCCTGCGGAAGATGCAAGTCGTGCATTCAAAGCAAATCCCACAGCCATCCGGATGTAAAATATATTACGCATGAAAAGGCCGTCATAAGCGTGGACGATATACGCGAGCAGCTAAATAGCGACGTGGCGATTAAGCCCTACAGCTCCAAGCGAAAAATTTATGTGATACCGGACGCGCACAAGATGACGGAGCAGGCGCAAAACGCTCTTTTAAAGACGATTGAGGAGCCTCCGTCATACGCTGTTATAATTCTTATAACCAGCAACGCCTCAAACCTGCTGCCGACTATAAGGTCACGCTGCGTCACGCTTAACATGAAGCCTTTAAGCAAGGATGAGATAGCCAATTATCTGACGAAAAATTTGAAGCTGGAACCTGAACGCGCCAAGATTGCGGCGGGATTTTGTCAGGGAAATATGGGAAAAGCCATCAGGTTTGCGTCGTCGGAAGATTTTCAGGAAATGAAGGAGCAGACGTTAAACCTTCTAAGATCAATAGATTCAATGAGCGTTTCAGATGTAGTAAACGTCATAAGAAATTACTCCAGCTACAAAAACAACATAAACGACTACCTTGACCTTATGCTTTTATGGTACAGGGACGTGCTTATGTTTAAAGTCACGAAGGATAACAACCTTCTTCTTTATCAGGGCGAATATAATGAGATATCAAGGCAGGCAAGCACCCGCGGATATTCCGACATAGAAAAGATAATAGAAGCCATAGAAAAAACCAAGGTGCGTCTTGAGGCGAACGTCAACTTTGAAATTGCGATGGAGCTTTTGATACTTACGATAAAGGACAGTTCCGCGTAAGCGGCGAGAGAGGGATAAATATATTTTATTATGGAGGCCGGCTATGATGCTTATAATTGGCGTCAGGTTCCGCAAATCGGGCAAAGTCTACTATTTTGACCCGGCAGATCTTGACATTGAGAAGGGCGCCCATGTGATAGTTGAAACGGTGAGGGGCATTGAATACGGCACCGTCGTTCTGGCGCCTAAAAGCGTGTCCGACGAAAAGGTAGTCCAGCCGTTGAAGCCTGTAATCCGCATGGCGACAAAAAAAGACGATGAAATAAATTTGGAAAATATAAAAAAGGAAAAGGAAGCCTTTGACATTTGCGTTGAAAAAATACGCAAGCATGGGCTTGAAATGAAGCTTATAGATTCCGAGTATACATTCGACAGAAATAAGCTTTTATTTTATTTTACAGCCGACGGAAGAATAGATTTTCGCGAGCTTGTCAAAGACCTGGCGTCTATATTTCGTACGCGTATCGAGCTAAGACAGATAGGAGTCCGCGACGAAACGAAGCTGATGGGGGGCATAGGCATATGCGGCAGGACTTTGTGCTGTCACGCTTATCTTTCGGATTTTGCCCCAGTTTCGATAAAAATGGCGAAGGAGCAGAACCTTTCTTTAAATCCCGCAAAGATATCCGGCATGTGCGGCAGGCTCATGTGCTGTCTTAAAAATGAGGAAGAGGCTTATGAATATTTAAAAAGCACGCTTCCGCGGGTAAATGCCGCAGTAAGGACCGTTGACGGATTTGAGGGTGTGGTGCAAAGCGTCGGCATATTAAAACAGCAGGTAAAAGTCATAATCACAAAAGACAACGATGAAAAGGAAATAAGGGAGTATCACGTAGACGAACTTGCGTTTGACAAAAACAGCGGCATGGGCGGCACCGTTGAATCCGAGATTCCTGTCGAGGAAGTTGATGAAAATGATCTTAAAGAGCTTGAGGCAATGGAGCATGACGATATCAAAGATCTTTTAACTGAAAAGGAGCAGGAAAAGCCGCGCGGGAAAAACGCAAAAAAACAGCGCAGGCCGGATGGCGTATTTTTTGACGCGGGATCGGAATCCGGGCAAAACAAGAATATGAATTACGAGCGCAAAAAAAACGGTTCTTACGGCGATGGCAGACATAAAAGCTTCTATCAGTCAAATGACGTAAAAAGAAACGCCCGCCGCGGCGGGCGCGGCAATTCAAACTATGGCGGACGCCGCTACAAAGGCTGATAATCGGTTTTTTGGCGGTGCGGTACCGGCGGTTAAAAAATTTTAAGGCGATGCAAAAAAACGTGATTTTAAAACCGGGCGAACGCCTTGACGATTTGCAGATAAATGATTATAAGATTATTCAAGATCCCAAAAAATTCTGTTTTGGGATGGACGCTGTCTTGTTATCCGCCTTTGCCGATTTGCGCAAAGGCGATAATGTTTTAGACCTTGGAACGGGAACTGGAATAATACCGATTCTTTTGTGCGCCAAGTCAAAGGCGGCGCATTTTGACGCTATTGAGATACTAGAAGACAGCGTGGATATGGCAAGGCGCAGCATTGAGCTGAATGGACTGTGCGGCAGGATTAACGCGGTATGCGGCGACATGCGGCAGGCGTCGGAAATATTTAAGAAGCAGTCGTATGACGCCATAACGGCAAATCCGCCTTATATAAACGACGGGCACGGTCTTGTAAACCGCGAATCGCAAAAGGCAGTTGCAAGACATGAGATACTTTGTACGCTGTCTGAAGTAGTCCGGGAGGCGTCCGCGCTGTTAAAGCCGCGAGGGAAGCTTTTGATGGTGCACAAGCCATTTCGCCTCGCGGAGATATTTACGGCGCTTGGAAAATATTCGCTTGAGCCTAAAAGACTTAGGCTTGTTTATCCGTACATCGACAAGGAACCGAATATGGCGCTTATAGAGGCGGTCAAGGGAGGCGCGCCGATGCTTAAGGTCGAGCCTCCCATAATTGTATATGAATCTTCAAACGTATATACAAAGCAGATACTGGAGTTTTATGGAATACTGAAGAAAAGGTAGAATTATTTGGCAGGGAGCGCGAGAGCATGTCGGGCATTTTATACCTGTGCGCCACTCCGATTGGCAATCTTGAAGATATTACGCTGCGGGCGCTTCGCGTCCTAAAAGAGGCGGATCTTATTGCGGCGGAAGATACGAGAAATACTATAAAGCTTTTAAATTATTTTGATATAAAAACTCCCATGACAAGCTACCATGAGCATAATGAGTGCGTATAGGCCGCGTACCTTATCGAGAGGCTTTTGGAGGGTCTTGTCTTCGCGCTTGTTACGT
>CAZTVO010000066.1:0-6253 GCA_964617075.1 uncultured Jutongia sp. | reverse complement strand
TGTTACGGACGCGGGAACTCCTAGCATATCCGATCCCGGGGAGAAGGCTGTGAAAATGGCGTATGACGCGGGCATACGTGTTGTGTCCATTCCTGGCGCGTGCGCGTGCGTAACGGCGCTTTCGGCGTCTGGAATGCCGTCAAGGCGGTTCGCGTTTGAGGCTTTTCTTCCTGTCGATGGGAAGGAGAGGGACGCCATTCTTGATATGCTAAAGACTGAAACCCGCACCATAGTTATATACGAGTCGAAGCACCGCCTTAAGCGTACTCTTTGCGATCTTTACGAAGCCTTGGGCGATCGGAAGATAGCCGTGTGCAGGGAGCTTACAAAGATATATGAATCGGTGCGTCATTCTACTCTTTCTACTGAAATAGAATACTATGAGCGAAACGATCCTAAGGGCGAGTATGTTCTGATAGTCGACGGGGCGGCGGCAGAAGATCTTGAGTCCAAACGGCAGGAAAAATGGAGGCAGATCCCAGTATGGGAGCATATGCAGATATATCTTTCCAAAGGACTTGAAAAAAAAGACGCCATGAAAAAGGTCGCGTTGGATAGGGGAGTTTCTAAAAGAGATATTTATAAAGAACTTTTGGAATAAGGCGGTCATATTCTAAAACGCCGCCGGCGGCGGCAAGGCCGTGGCAAAAGTACGGAGGAGTACGTGAAGCGCTTATATAAATTTTTTGGATTGATTTTTATATTTGGACTTTCGGTTTTTCTGTTTAGGAATAAAATACCGGAAGCCGTGGCGGGGACGGTCGCGGCAGCCAGTTTGCAGGACGCCACGTTTCCAATAGTGTATATTCAGCTTGACAAATTTACTGTAAACGCCATGCACGGATACAGCAGCCGAATGGACAGCGGCGACGTTCGGGAGTCAATAACGCCGCTTGGCGTCGACAAGACATTTACCGTAAAAATTGCCGAAAATGAATCCAAGATAAAAAAACTTGATTTTGAGTTGAAGGACATAATGAATGAAAAAATAATCGAACAAAATTCATTTACGGCCTTTGATTTTCAAAAAAATTACAAAGTTGCCAAAATAAAGCTTACAGAAGCGCTTGATACGAGCACTGAGTATGGTTTTGAGATAACGCTTACCACCAATCAAAGCAAAAAGATATATTTTTATACAAGGATAAAGTATTATGAAAACGATTTTAGCCTGAAGGAAAAAATCACCTTTGTAAACTATTTTCATAAGGCTACTTTCGACAACGGAAAGTCGTTTGATATTACAAATTATTTGGAACCTGGAGCGAGCGACAATTCGACTTTTGCCGATGTTGACATCAGTTCAAGCTACAGGCTTATAACATGGGGAAACCTAAATCCTTCAATAATTACGGATCCAGTGCCCGTCATAAAGGAGCTAAACATAGAAACAGCCGCGATAGAACAGGACTATTACGTAAAAGCCGAAACTCCGACAGGAATGGAAACTTTTTTTGTAAAGGAATTTTATCGTGTTAGATATTCCGGCAGCAGGATGTATCTTTTGAATTTTAAAAGAACAATGGAGGCCATGTTTAACCCCGATTTTATTTCCTTGAGGAAAAGCGAGCTTAAAATCGGCATTTCAGATGATTACGACTTTGAAATTACGTCAAGTTCCGACAACAAAAAATTTGCCTTTGTAAGGAACGGTTCCCTGTGGTACTACAACCTTTCAGACAACAAGCTTCACAGGGTTTTTTCGTTTGAGAGCTGGGAGGACGGCGCTTTAAATGAAAACGAGCAGTCTTTAATTAGAGATAATTACGACAGGCACGACATAAAAATACTTAGGCTAAACGATGACGGCACTATAAGCTTCATTGTCTATGGATATATGAACTGTGGCGATTATGAGGGAAGGGTAGGCATAATTCTTTACGACTACATGCCTAAGGATAACAGGATTGTGGAACGGGTTTATATGCCGCTTGCCACAACATATGAAAGGCTTAAGCTTGATCTTGGCGACTTTTGCTATGTGAACGACAAAAATATATTTTATTTTTCATTAAACGACGTTGTGTACGCTTATAATATTTCTTCAAAGAAGTATGAAATACTTACTGAAAACGCGTCGAAAGACAATTTCGTAATGCTTGAGGAGGCAAAGTGCTTCGTATGGTCGGACGCCTCAAAATCAAATAACGCGAGCAGCATTACAATATTAAACCTGGAAACGTCTGAAAGCCTCCGTGTGTCTTCAAAGAAAAATCAAAGCATTGTCGTTTTAGGAACTATTGACGCGAATATTGTCTACGGATATGTAAAAAATGGAGACATATATGAAGATGAGAGCGGCGAGATAATAAGGCCTGCCTATAAATTGACTATCTCCGACTGCGACGGAAACATATTGCGTGAATACAGAAATAAAAATATTTATGTGACGAAGGCAGTTGTGGACGATAACGTAATACGCCTAAAAAGGGCTAAAAAAGTGGGAAAAAGGTTCGTTCCGATCGCCGGCGACGATATTATGAATCAGAAAAATATGGCGGCGAAATCCATCAACATTACCATGCGCGTGACGGAAAAGGCGCTTACGGAAAAATATATTTCCCTTCCCGCGGGCTATGTGCTTGAAAAAAAGCCGTTGATAGATTCGACGGAATATATGATGGTTACGGAGAATACCACGCTTCATCTGGACGATGAAAATGAAGGATCGCTTAAATATTATGTTTACGCGTATGGCACTATCACAGCCTGCCTTTCCAATCCCGCCGAGGCGATAAGGCAGGCCGACGAGCAGATGGGAGTTGTGATGGACAGCAGGTCCCATATAATCTGGGAGCGCGGCGGCAGGTTCATTTCAAAGGAAATTGCCAACATATCGTATGCGAAAAATTCTCCTTCCAGCGTCAAGTCGGCGGCGCAGATGCTGTTGCAGGCCGCGCAAAGGACTACTACGGTAGATAAATTAAAGGGCAAATCCATCATTTCAATGCTTTCGGATTATCTTGAACAGCCGGTTAATTTAAAAGGCTGCACGCTTGACCAGGTATTGTATTTTGTGAGCGGAGGTAAGCCTGTTATAGGAATGCTTGATGGAGATCATGCGGTGCTTATAACTGCATATACTTCGTCTACGGTATCTTGGATGGATCCGGTGACTCTTACGAAAAAGACTTCCCTTTTGTCTAGCGCCGAGAATATGTTTAAAGACGCCGGGTATATGTTTGTTAGCTATGTGTCGGATTAAAATATGTTCTTCGCGTCCTGCGCCGCCTTTTTGTACATATGTACATTTTTATCTTTAATTTTGTCTATTTTATCAATGGAAATTTCGCGCTTAGGGCATTACCATAAAAATTATGTTGTAATGCCCTCTTTTTTTCTTAAAAAATTTTCCAGACGTTCTCATCGGAATTTTAATTCCAGTTTTTTCCACGTTTTATTTTTCAGTGTTGGCATAGCCAAACTATCTTAGGCATTGGAGGTTCTCGTGAAGAATATTATTAAAAATGCTTTCTTAAAATGCACGTTCCTTATTTTTTTAATATTGGTTTTTTCTTTGTGCGCCGCGGCTCCGCGTCACGTTTGCGGAAGCAACGTTTTTAAGCTTCCGGGCGAAAACAGTTCGCCTTCCCATAATTCGTACAACATATACAGAGTCGCGCCGACGCCCGCGGCTCCTAAGATTTTAGCTCCAAGTCCGACGCCTGTATACGAAGGCGCGTATAACAGTAAGAAGAAGGACGCCTTTGGCGCCGGTTCTTCAAAGAAAATAAAAGACGTACAAAAATCGAAAAAAAAAGCATCGAATAAGACTTCGAAAAAATCTTTAGACAAAAAAAATAAAAAGGCGGACGCAAAACATATTAAAAGCTATAAAAAGCATTCCCATAAGGAGGATATTAAAATTTCAAAGATCGAGTTTTTAAAGCACTTTATTAAAATTTCCAAGGGGGAAGAAATAGACGTCGATTTAACTATTTTGCCGAAAGGCGCTTTACAAAAAAAATTGTTTTTCGGCAGCAGCGACAACAAAATCGCGTCATTTCACGATGGCAGGCTTACCGCCATAAATAAGGGTTTTGTTATGATTTACGTTTCGTCTCGCGATGATAAAACGATGGCAGCATGTTCTGTAAAGGTTGTCTAATTTTACGCCTATTGCAAAGGAGAATATATTTTGAACGAGGATTTTTGTAATGCCGTGTTTTTGCCACTGCCGGCCAAATTGAAGGATAGGTGGCAGATAAAAAAATTGATACGCAACGCGGTTTTTTCAAAGACGTATTTGGTTGAGTCGGTTTCTAAAAATCCATTTGAGGAAAAGATACTTAAAATAATTCCTGAAGAAAGATTTTCAAAGGACGTTTACAAAAAAATATCCTCGATAAAAAGCGAACTTATACAAAAGCCGGACGAGGTTATTTTTTTTGATGGCTATTGTTATTTGATCTGTAAATATCAAAAGTGTTTAAGAGACGCCATAAGTGAAAACGCGATTTTTGCTCAAGATATTATTCATCTCGCAAATGACGTTTCAACGGCGTTGCAGGAACTTCACTGCAAAAATATTCTTCATCTCGACTGTACGCCAGCAAATATTTATATTAACGGCGACGGCTCGTTTTGCCTTGGGGATTTTTCTTCCGCCGTTTCTCTAAAAAATAAAAACCGCGTGCCGATAGCGTGCACTGACGGGTACGCTCCTCCCGAACTTGAGGACGGGGGACGGCCTGATTTTTTGTCGGATGAATACGTCTTTTCATGCCTTTTGTACACGCTTTTTAATGATGGATACTCTCCGGCTTCTGATTTGGGCAATATTAAAGAAAACATCCCGTATGATTTGTACTGCGTCATACTAAAGGGAATGTCGAAAGATCCCGCTGACAGATTCGGCTCGATTGCTGATATGCGCGATGAAATCAACTCATACGCTTCATATGGGCAAATTTCTGAGAGCGGTTACGCTCTGTCCATTTCAGACCCGTCGCATCCGCTTTATTTTTTAAAAACCGACAAGATTTTTGCCGGCCGCGTCTTAGACCCCGCAAAGGATGAAAGCGGCAAAGCTGTACGGGAAAACGGGCGCGGCGAAAAAATAAAGGAAAAAAATGATAAGAAGAATAGAAAAAAACGCAAAATTTCAGTCTTAAATGTTTTGCTTATTTTGTTCACGGGATCTATTTTTGTTTTTTCATTGTATTCTTTTGTTATAAAGCCTCAAACATCTCCCGCGTCTCCGAAAAAAGTTTACAGCAACGAAAACTTGAAGGAGAATGGTTTAAAAAGTAATACGCATTTTGACAGCCCATCCAATCCGCCTGTGATGGATTTGAGCAAAAAAAATATAACGACTCTTGACGACATTAAATATCCCGTAAATCTAAAAGAGCTTTATCTTTCCGATAATGAAATTTTAGACGTATCTCCCCTTGAGGATCTGCGCGATTTAGAAATTCTTGTATTGTCTTATAATGACGTGCGGGACGTATCTCCCATATGTTCTTTGACAAAAATCGCATATCTTGATCTTGCGGGAAATAAAAATCTTTCTAATATCTCTGAATTGGCGGCCTTAAACGAACTTAAAGCCTTAAACTTAACCAATACTAATATTACTAAAAAAGAGGCCGAATTTCTAAAGTCGCGTCTTGTCGAATGCAGGATTTTTTATTGATAACCGCCTAAAAGAATGAAATATTTAGTAAATTACTGTTTCTTCACTCGAGACGTACGCCATTATGCTTTTATTTGGCTTTGCGACTTCATGTCCGAATGAGTACGCCTGCTTTAGGCAATCGAGACCTTTTTTTAATTTAGCCTCGTCTGAGGAATAAAGCGCAGCGACTGTTTCCCCGCGCTTTACAAAATCGCCCGTTTTTTTGTAAAATTCTATGCCCGCGGCAAAATCGATTTTATCATCCTTTACATTTCTTCCCGCTCCAAGCGCTACGGCGGCTTTTCCGCACTGTTCGGCGTTCATGCCGACAATATTTAAGTCGTCGTCTGCCATCCATTCAAGGCTGTATTTTGCCGTTTCAAAAAGAGATGGATCGTAGATATATTTTTCGTCGCCGCCCTGCTCTTTTACTATTTGGGCAAATTTGTCGAGCGCTTCCCCGTTTGCTATGGATTTTTCCACCATTGCCATGCATTCGTCAATGCTGCCCTTATTTGACAAGTTAAGCATGGATGCCGCAATTGTCTTGCATATTTTTAAAAAATCAGCGGATCCGTTTCCCGTAAGATCTTCTATAGCCTCTTTTTCTTCCATAATATTGCCGGCCGCCGT
>CAZTVO010000065.1:0-11982 GCA_964617075.1 uncultured Jutongia sp. | reverse complement strand
ACGCCCTGGATCAAATCGAGGAGAGAAGGTACGAGGAAGAACTCCAAAATGAAGGGATGGACACCATCCTCAAATATGGCATCGGATGCTGCAAAAAGACGTGCAAGGTCGTGCTTGGCAAGTGAATGCAATAAAATAACGTAAAGCTTAATCCTATCTGCCCCGCTACATATGATACGCCTGCAAATGTGACAGTCAGAATATCGTTCTCATACACGACTTTTGCTTTTTTTTTCTGGTTATTTGCGGATTATGTGTTTTAAAAACAGTCCAAGTCATGTTATTATTTATGGCGCGGGCATTTATGGGACTTTTTTTGTTACGGAAAAAAGGCTTTAGCTCGCGGCAAATGGAAAAACAAAGGGGTATTTTTGGATTATGAGCAAGCATGAAGATGCCGTAAAATATATTAAGATAAGGAAGGCGGCCGAGCATAACCTAAAAGGTATAGACGTGGATATACCGAGGGACAAGTTCGTAGTGATTACGGGCCTAAGCGGTTCCGGCAAGTCGTCGCTGGCGTTCGACACCATATACGCGGAGGGGCAGCGCAGATACATGGAGTCGCTTTCGTCATACGCGAGGCAGTTTTTGGGCCTTATGGAGAAGCCGGACGTCGAGAGCATAGAGGGCCTGCCTCCGGCCATTTCAATTGATCAAAAATCCACAAATAAAAACCCGCGATCCACGGTTGGAACAGTGACGGAGATTTATGATTATTTGAGGCTTTTGTACGCACGAGTGGGAACGCCTCATTGTCCGAAATGCGGGAAGGAAATAAAAAGGCAGACGATAGACCAGATAGTGGACGAGATAATGGAGCTGCCCGAGAGGACGAAGCTGCAGCTTTTGGCGCCGGTAGTGAGGGGAAGGAAGGGGCAGCACGCGAAAGTTTTGGAAAGCGCCAGAAAGAGCGGGTACGTCAGGGTAGTGGTTGACGGCAGCGTATATGAGCTGACCGAGGAAATAAATCTTGACAAAAATAAAAAACACAACATCGAAATCATGGTCGACAGGCTGATAGTGCGCGAGGGAATCGAAAAAAGACTTTCGGATTCGATAGAAAACGTTATGAGGCTGTCGGACGGACTTCTAGTCGTGGATGTGCCGGGGGGAGAAAGGATTAACTTCAGCTTAAGTTTTTCATGCGCGGACTGCGGCATAAGCATTGACGAAATTGAGCCAAGGATTTTTTCTTTCAACAACCCGTTCGGCGCGTGCGAAGCCTGCCACGGCATCGGATACAAGATGGAATTTGACGAGGATCTCATATTGCCCGACAAATCCGTAAGCCTGGCCGACGGCGCGCTCATTGTAAACGGATGGCAGTCCGTCACAAACGGCGAAAGTTTTTCGAGGTGCCTGTTGGACGCTCTTGCCAATGAGTATGGATTTGACATGAATACGCCGTATGGCGAGCTTCCCGATGATATACGTCATATGATAATGCATGGGACGGACGGCAGGGAAGTAAAAGTCCGCTACAAGGGGCAGCGCGGCGAAGGGGTGTATGACGTGGCGTTTGAGGGCGTCATCAAAAATCTGGAGCACAGATATAGGGAAACGGCGTCGGAATCGGTAAAAAGGGAATATGAAAGCTTTATGCGCATCACTCCATGCAAGGCCTGCAAAGGCAGGAGGCTTAAGAAAGAGGCGCTTGCGGTTACGGTCGGCGGGAAAAATATAGCGCAGCTTACGGAAATGCCGATAAGCGCGCTCAGCGTTTTTTTTGAGGAGCTTGAGCTTGACGAAAGACAGAAAAAAATTGGCAAGGCAGTGTTGAAGGAAATTCGGTCGAGGGTTGGTTTTCTTATGGACGTGGGTCTTGACTACCTGTCGCTTTCCCGCTACGGGGGAAGCCTTTCGGGTGGCGAGGCGCAGCGGATACGGCGCGCGACGCAGTTCGGCTCGGGGCTTGTGGGAGTCGCGTATATTTTAGACGAGCCAAGCATCGGGCTGCATCAGCGCGACAACGGTAAGCTCCTTCAGACATTGAACAAGCTCAAGGATTTGGGCAATACGCTTATAGTCGTAGAGCACGACGAGGATACAATGCTTTCGGCGGATTACATAATCGACATAGGTCCTGGCGCAGGCGAGCACGGAGGATACGTGGTAGCTAAAGGCGACGCCAAGGATATTATGGAAAATCCCGATTCGATTACGGGGGCGTACCTTAGCAAAAGGCTTAAAATACCAGTTCCAGCTGCGCGAAAAAAGCCCGTCGGGTGGATAAAGGTAAAGGGCGCAAGGGAAAATAATCTAAAGAATATAGACGTGTCGTTTCCTACGGGCGTTATGACGTGCGTGACGGGAGTATCCGGATCGGGAAAAAGCTCGCTTGTAAACGAGATATTGTTCAAATCGCTGGCAAGGAACCTAAACCGCGCGCGGTGCGTCCCTGGGGACTGCGACGCCGTGGAGGGCATGGAGCTGCTCGACAAGGTGATTAACATAGACCAGTCCCCGATAGGAAGGACGCCGCGGTCGAATCCCGCCACATATACCGGCGTATTTGACATGATTAGGGATGTTTTCGCGTCAACGCCGGACGCCAAAATGAAAGGGTATAAGAAGGGAAGATTTAGCTTCAACGTGAAGGGAGGAAGGTGTGAGGCATGCGGCGGCGACGGCATTATAAGGATAGAGATGAATTTTTTGCCGGATGTGTACGTGCCATGCGAGGCGTGCGGCGGCAAAAGGTACAACAGGGATACTTTGGACGTAAAGTATAAGGGGAAAAGCATTTTTGACGTCTTGGACATGACAGTGGAAGAGGCGCTTGCCTTTTTTGAAAATCTGCCCGGCATAAGAAATAAAATAGCTACGTTAAATGACGTAGGGCTGTCGTACATAAAGCTTGGACAGCCGTCCACCACGCTTTCGGGAGGCGAGGCGCAGCGCATAAAGCTTGCCGCCGAACTCGGAAAGAGGAGTACGGGCAGGACCGCGTACGTGCTTGACGAGCCCACAACAGGGCTTCACTTTGCGGACGTGCACAAACTTATTGACATACTCAAAAGGCTGGTAGAAGGCGGCAATACGGTTATAGTGATAGAACATAATCTGGATGTGATAAAGACGGCCGACTATATAATAGACATGGGTCCGGAGGGGGGAGAGAAAGGCGGCACGATCGTCGCGCAAGGCACTCCCGAAGATGTGGCGGGGATAAAAAAATCCTATACGGGGCGCTACATTAAGCAGGTGCTGAAAAATTGATGAGAGATGAAAAAATTTTGGGCGCAATCTTTTGAAAGGAAAATTTGATATGTCATCAAAAAATACTTTTTTTGCCATGACGTCGCGCATGAAATATATTGAGAGGTGGGCGCTTATGAGAAATTCCGTCAAGGAAAACGTAAGCGAACATTCCCTTGAGGTAGCCATGATAGCGCACGCGCTGGCCGTCATAGGCAGGATTAGGCTTAACAAAAGCTACAATGCCGAGCATATCGCGATGCTTGGCGCGTACCACGACTGCACGGAGATAATAACGGGAGATATGCCGACCCCAATCAAATATAACAGCGAAGCTATGAGGGACGCGTACGGACAGATTGAGAATATGGCCGCGAAAAGGCTTTTGGATATGTTGCCCGACGACATGAGAAAATATTACGAATGTTATTTCGGCGCAGAGAAAGACGCTGAATGCTTAAAGCTTGTGAAGGCGGCCGACAAGCTGTCCGCGCTTATTAAGTGCGTGGAGGAGGAAAAGGCGGGAAACAGGGAGTTTGTTCGCGCGAAGGAATCTACGAGAAGGTCGCTTGATGAGATGGACTGCCGCGAAGCGGAAATATTTTGCAGCGAATTCCTAGGAGCCTACGAAAAGACGCTTGATGAGTTGCAGGGCGTCATAAACGGAGAATGAACCTCGCATAAACTAATACCCTAAATTTTAAGAGATAAAAGTTAAATCCAATTTCCTTGACAATTGAGCAAGTTAGTAATATAATCAACAGGTGCGATGCGCGGGATGCCGAACCACAAGCCCCGGTCGGGCGTTTGCGCGCAGACGGACATTGTCGATGCGAGCGGTTCGCAAACAGTTTAGATTAGGAGGTACCGGGATGAAAAGTTTTATGGCTAGCCCATCCACTATTGAGAGAAAATGGTATGTAGTAGATGCCGCCGGACATACGCTGGGTCGTCTTGCGTCGGAAGTCGCGAGCGTGCTGAGAGGCAAAAATAAGCCTATCTATACGCCGCATATCGACACGGGCGACTATGTAATCATAATTAACGCCGCGAAGGTTAAAGTTACAGGCAGAAAGCTTGATCAAAAGATTTATTATAGACATTCCGAATATGTAGGAGGAATGAAGGAGACTAAACTTAAGGACATGCTTAAAAGAAAGCCCGAATATGTAGTCATCCACGCGGTGAAGGGTATGCTGCCTAAGGGTCCGTTGGGAAGGCAGATGCTTAAAAAGCTTCATGTGTATGCGGGCGCGGAGCATGAGCATATGGCGCAGAAGCCCGAGGCGCTGGAGATTAGGGAGCGGTCGTAGCTAAGAGGAGGTAAGTAAATTGGCAAGTGCGAGATTTTATGGAACCGGCAGAAGGAAGAGCAGCGTCGCCAGGGTATATTTGACGCCCGGCACGGGGAAAATTACGATAAATAAGAGAGACATAGACGATTATTTTGGGCCCGAAACGTTAAAGATTATAGTTCGTCAGCCCTTTGAAGCTACCAATACGGTTGATAAATATGATACAAAGGTAAATGTAAAAGGCGGGGGATTTACCGGTCAGGCGGGAGCCGTAAGGCACGGAATAGCAAGGGCGCTTCTTACGGTCGACTCGGATTTTCGGCCTGTGCTTAAAAAAGCGGGTTTTTTGACGCGCGACCCTCGCGTAAAAGAGCGCAGAAAATACGGCCTGAAAAAGGCGCGCAAGGCTCCGCAGTTTTCAAAAAGGTAATTTTTTGTCCGCTATGGGAGTTTTGCGTGGACAATACCGGCGCGTTAAGAGCGTTTTCTTTGTCGGGAAGACAAAGAAAACGCTTTTTTTTATTTGAAGTCTTTGTTTGAAAAAAGACGGCGCAGGCACCATGGATTATGATATAATTGAATTAATTTAATTTGTTCTTTTTGTTTTGGTTTTGCTTTTTATGCAGAAAGGCGACTATATGATTACTTTGGAAAATACTAAGACAATTCATGATTTAGTCCAAAATGCCGGCGAAGAGTATAAAGACAGGACATTCATCCGCTATGAAAAAAACTACAGCATATATGAAAAGACATATTCCGAGCTTGCCGCCGACGTCAACGCCATATCCGCGTGGATAGATGAGAAGCGTCTGCATATAGGACATAACGCGCACGCGGCTTTTATTGGAAAATGCAGCTATGAGTATATTGCCGCGCTTTTGGGCGCCGCTGGAGCCGGCGCCGTCGCGATCCCGCTGGACGTTCAGTCAAGCAAGGAGCAGTTTGTTGAAAACATCAAGCGCTCGGAAGCGGACGTGCTTTTCTTTGACTGGGAGTTTCATTCGCAGGTAGACGTGATAAGGCAGCAGTGCCCAAACATTAAGGAGTACGTCTGTCTTCAGACCGTCAAAAATGAGCAGAGCGTATCGGCTATCTTTAAGTCTCACGGCGGAATTAAATTCAATTCAATCGCTAAGGAAGGCGACTGTGCCATCATAGTATTCACATCCGGAACTACGGGGCGGGGAAAGGGAGTGATGCTGTCAAACGGCAACCTTATCGACAATACCTTTTGTACTACTGAAAAGCAGAGCCAGGAGGGGGAAACATATCTAAACGTTTTGCCTATAAATCATGTTTTTTGTCTTAACGGCGACATCTTTCTTACTTTGCGCTATGGCAGCACGCTGTGCCTGTGTCCTGAAATATCAAAAGTGCTTTATTATATAAAGCTGTTCGAGCCGTCTGTCATACGCCTCGTTCCTATGATGGCCAAGATGCTCTATAATAAAGTCGCGATAACGGTGAGGCAGGGTGACGCGGCCGATATAATTAAAGCGAAGGAGTCGGTGTTTGGGAAGAGGCTTCACAGGATAGTGAGCGGCGGAGGATATCTTTCACCCGATCTGGCGAAGAATTTTTCAAAATTAAACATAGACATAGCCCAGGGGTATGGAATGTCGGAATGCTCGCCAAAGATTGCCTCGCCCGTCTATGACAGGCCCGACAAGCTCGATTCGGTGGGAAAGATAGTCGACAGATGCGAAGTTCGCATAGTCGACGGAGAAATACAAGTCAAAAGCCCTTCTGTCATGATGGGATATTACAGAGATCCGGATTTGACGGAGGAGGCGCTTGGCGAGGACGGATGGCTGCGTACAGGAGATTTGGGTTATGTTGACGATGAAAATTTTTTGTACCTTACCGGCCGCAAGAAAAATCTCATAATACTAAGCAACGGCGAAAACGTCTCGCCCGAGGGCATAGAAAACAAATTTGAGGACGAGCTGCTGATATCGGATATTTTAGTCTATGGAGCGGACGATTCGATCGCGGCGGAAGTGTACCCAAATTATGAATATGCTCAGGCAAATAAAATTAAAGATTTAGAAGGGGAAATACAAAAAATAGTCGCGCGCCGCAACGAGGAGCTTCCCAGCTACTCCAAAATATCAAAGTGCGGCATCAGGAAACATCCTTTTGAAAAGACGTCCTCCAAAAAAATTATACGCGAGAAATATTTTGAATCAAAGGAGGCCGAAAAGAAGGCGGCGGCGAACTTAAGAAAGCCTGAAAACGATTTCCAAAAAAGAATTTATGACATTTTGTCGCAAATCATGGAAAATGAGCTTTTCGGAATAGACGATAATTTTTATGAATGCGGTCTTGATTCCATGGGAAGCGTGCTTTTTCTTGAGGAGTTGAACGAAAAGGAAAATCTTTCCATCAATCTTTCGCAGCTCATGGAGAATAGCACCATATTAAAGCTTGAAAAATTCTTTGAGGAAAATAAGGGAGCGGGCGCCGTCGACTTGAGCGTAAGGGAGGAATACCCCGTCACAAATATGCAGAAGTATTTCATATACGTGATTAGGGGCAATACAACAGGAAACCTTCCATTTACGTTTAAGCTAGACGACGGTATAGACTTGGAGAGGCTTCAGGCGGCGATTAAAGACGTGATAAACGCGCATCCGGGCTTAAAAGGCATCGTCAGGCTGGAATTGGGCAAAATTTTTCGCGATGATTCAAAAGAGCCGGAAGTGCCGATTATAAACCTTACGGAAGCGGAATGGGAAGAGCGGAAAAAGGAAATGCCGGTTCCGTTCGCGTATACGGAAAAGGACGCCCTTTACCACATCTGCATCTTTCATACCGAAAGCGCGAAGTACCTGTTTTTTGACGTTTCCCACGCAATGGGAGACGGCATTACCATGAATATTTTGCTTGAGGACGTAAACAGGCGTTATTGCGGCGAGGAAATAGAAAAAGAAAGCTACACTTTCTTTGAATACATCTTGGAAGACCAAAAGCGCGAGGAAATGGGCGTAAGGCAGAGAGACTGCGAATATATCGACAAGCTGCTTGACGGAATTTCCCTTAACCGAAGCATTCTAAATAAAAGGGAGAAGGGCGACTATTCTGATGGGACAAACGCGGTGATAAGGCAGCGTTTTGAGAAGCTTAACCGCAATAAGATTTTGTACTTCTGCAAGGAAAACGGCGTTTCAGAAAATGTGATGTTTTTGACCGCGTTCAACTACTGCATAGGCCTTTTCAGCGATGAAGCGGACGTGTTTAGCAACAGCATCCACAGCGGAAGGACAGACAGCCGCTGGTGCCGCCTCGCTGGACCGCTTTTTTTGACGTATTACTGCAGATATACGCAGACGCCGCATTTAAGGACAATAGATTTGCTTAAAGGCGCCGGCAGGCAGATTATGGAAACCATGAAATGCGCGATATCCGCGCCGCGCGAAGGGGAAATGTTTTTCCAGTACCAGGGAGACATAATAAATATCAATGAAATCGGCGGCGCAAAGGCTGAAAGGGTTCGGCTGCAGCTTGATTCGCTCCCGTTCCATATGCAGGTTATGTATGACGACGATGGATATTATACAGAGCTGCGCTATTGGGAAAACAGGTTTGACAGGGCGCAGCTTGACGTGTTTCTCGTGTGTTACGAATGTGTTGTCGCGGCCATGCTTGAGGAACGTTCCGTGCGCAGGCTAAAGAGGCATATGCCGGACGAGGTCTATCCAAAGCATTTGTATGTGGAAACGGAAGAATTGAATAAAGGCGCGGGACGCGAAATGCTTAAAATAAACGCGAGGCAGGTAAAGGCATACGTTCTTGACGAGGGATATCACAAAAAGCCGTTTGGGGCATGGGGCGCGCTTTTCATAATGGGTCACGCGCCGGAGGGGTCGACGGAGGCCGTCAACAGCCCGTATGGCAGCGGCACGCTTTATAATACCGGCGAGACCGCGAGAATACTGCCGGACGGCTCCGTTGACTTTTTGTCGCAGAGCGGAAGGACGGTGCTTACGGACGGCGCGCATGGCAGGAGGTATTTTGATCTTTTGGAGACGGAGGAGAGGCTGCTTAAATATAAAGGCATAGAAAAGGCGGAGGCGTATCTTAAATACAATAAAAAAATAAATGAAATGACGCTGTATGCCAGGATAAACGACGGCGAGGTTGTAGATGTAGAGGGGGACGTAAAGTACATCGAAGAGAAATATTCGTAGAAAATTAGTTTGGCCGTCGGAAAAACCGGACGTGTTTTTCCGACGGCTATTTGTTTGATTATTTCAGGGCAAATTCCTTGTCGTTCATAAACTGCTCCACATTATACAGCACGAGCACGTCCGTGGGGCGAAACATGTCAAGAAGTGCCGACATATTGACGTTTAGCTGCCTTAGGTCGGCTACGGTCGTTTTTTCGAAATCATCCGCAAGGAACGGTATCATGCAGTTCGCGAAAGAATCCTTTATGACAAGAAGTTTTTTCCCATTTTTATTTCCGGACGATATTTCGAGCAGTCCCTGATTGCCGCCGAAAAACACGCCGTATTTGTCCTTTTTTTTCAAAAAATCCATTTGATAATATGAGCTTGTTTTTTTTTCGCCCAGATTGTATACGACTTTTACGCCAGCTCCAGGCGGCGGATTGTAAATGTAGACTGTATCGGCCTTCGCCCGAGTATTTACTCTTGAGTGGGTAGTTCCAAGAAAGCCGTCGGCAGCCGCGGATATCCTCTTTTTCTTTTCTTTTATGGCGTCCTTTGCGTCGTGTTTTTCCTCTATGCTTTCCATATAGGCACGATATCCATACCATGCGCCAAAAGTTGTCCAGTGGTGGTCTGTCCTGTAATATATGTATTCGTCGGCGTGTCCGCGCAAAACCGGATACACGTCGACAAACGAGTTTTTGGGAATAGCTTCCTTTAACATATCATAGAATATGCTCTCATCGTAGCTTTCAGCGAAAGGCGGCAGTTTTTCCTTAAGTACGAATGTTTTGGATGGCGCCATCATCACTTTTACGGTTGCCGTCTTTTGCGCCTCCCGTACGAAATCTCCAAGCGCCTTGATATTTTTTTTAACCTGTTTTTCTTTAAAGTCGTTTTTCGTGTGATGTTCCAAAAGATACCCGTCGCCGCCAAAATATACTCCGTTCGCTTCTCTTCGTCCAAGCGCGATATTTGCGTATGTCTGAAGTTCTACCCATCTGTCGCGCATTGGAAACTGGTCGCTTAAATATTTTTCATATTTTTTTTGAAACTTTCCATTTAGGATTCTTTTTTCGCTTACTTTCGGGAAGGACTGCAGTATCCTGTTTTCAGAATCCGAATAAAGTTTGTCCTCCTGGACGATTCCATCTATTGCGATGAAAAATATGAGCAAAAAAAAGACAGCCGCTGGAAAAAGCCTTGCAAACTTTTTCATGTTTTTACGGATTCCTTTCTCCAGGCTAGAATCTAAAATATAAAAACGGGTTGTATGATCCGTTGACAAGGTATGACGTCGACAGCACGAGCGTCGCCGTGACGAAAGCCGCTTTAAGGGCCTCGCCTGCCATTTTAAATTTATCGCAAATAAACATAGCCGCTTTTTTTGGAAGAGGGGTGCTTCCCGCGGCCATCGCCGCCAGAAGCAATATATTGCTTGTTAGCAGGTACAGCGCCTGTCCGTTCGCGAGGCCCGCGTCCGACATTCTAAGCATTGCTTTTATAAATAGCGAATGATTTGGAACGTCTCCCCACGCAAAGAGAAGCCAGCCAAAATAAACCGCCGCAAGCGCGTATACGTGGCGCAGCGCCACGGGCAGTTTTTCAAGCGCCTTTAGCAGTCCCGCTTTTTCAATTATTAAAAGGACGCAAAAATATAGTCCCCATGCCGCGAAATTTAGGCTTGCTCCGTGCCACAGCCCCGTAAGCAGCCATACGGCAAAGATATTTAAATACGTTCTGGCGCGACCTTTTTTGCTGCCTCCAAGGGGTATGTACACGTATTCCTTAAACCACGAGCCAAGAGAAATATGCCATCTTCTCCAAAATTCCGTCACGCTTTTAGACATATACGGATAATCGAAATTCTCCGGAATTTCAAATCCAAACATTGCCATAAGGCCTATTGCCATGTCTGAATATCCGGAAAAGTCAAAGTATATCTGAAATGAAAAAGCAAGAAGGCCAAGCCAGGCCGAAAGAGTTGTCATGCTTTCATCAGAATAGGATGCTGCAGCGTTAAATATTTCTCCCGCCTGATTTGCCAAAAGCGTTTTTTTTGCGAGCCCGGTACAAAATCTTAAAACCCCGTAAGAAAGTTTTTCAAAGCTTCCCTTTCTGTACCGCAGCTGGGAGGCAACGTCTTTAAATTTTACTATCGGTCCCGCTATAAGCTGGGGGAAAAGAGACACATATGTTCCGAAATTGATTATATTCAATTCAGGTTTAGTCTTTTCGCGGTAGACGTCGATAGTATAAGACATAGTTTGAAAAGTGTAGAACGAAATGCCTATAGGGAGCGGAAGAGGAGCCGCGTCCAAGCTCATTCCGCTTATTTTATTCCAAATTTCCACAAAAAAGCCCGCATATTTGAAGATGCCCAGAAGCGCCAGATTTATGACTATTGAACACGCGACAAATACGCGGGCCGCTTTTTTACTGCCTTTCGCGATGAAGCGACCGGCCAAGGCGCCGTTAATATAATCCACAACAGTGGAAAAAAGCATCAGCGCGATATAGACTGGTTCTCCCCACGCGTAAAAAATCAGGCTAAATAAAAGCAGTACAAGATTTTTCCATGTGTTTTTCATGCGCCCTGGCGCAACAAAATAAGTCAAAAGCGCCAAGGGCAAAAAACGAAACAGAAATAAAAGGCTGCTAAATGTCATATACAAGAACTCCCGGCTTATTTAAACAGGGAATTTATGGCCTTTATCGCCTTTTCATCCTCTGCCTGATAAGCCTTTAGAATTTTTGTCTTGTCTCCCGATTCCTCTATAGCGTCGTCTACGAATCCAAGCATTATGTAGAATACGTAGTTTCCTTTTGAATAGACCTTTGAGGCCTGTATCTTTAGCAGGTTTCCGGGGTATTGAAACGTATCGTTTATAAGAGTCTTTCTGTATTCTACAAGCTTTGTTTTAACTTTTTTCTTGGTTTTGGCGTTTTTCGCCTTTACTATGACCAGCGTGTCCACATTTGCGCTAATCATTGGAATCTGAGCCAAGGCTTCTAAATACCATGACGGGGAAATTCCAAAGCGCTCTTTAATCTCGTCGTCGGTCAAGCTGACGTTTGCCATGAACTCGTCGCCATATGCGGCGGCAATCGTCTTTTGTATCTTTTTGACAGAAGGAGCTTTTACCTTCTTTTTTGCCGCTGCCGTCATTACGACGTCGGACGCTATAATTTTGGACGTTGGGGCGATTTCTGCCCCGGGCTGGATACAGCCGGCGGCCAGCGCAAAAGCAAGAACTATAGACATAACTTTCTTTTTCATAATTGACCCTCTTTTCTGTGCCGCCAAACTC
>CAZTVO010000064.1:0-12205 GCA_964617075.1 uncultured Jutongia sp. | reverse complement strand
CCATGCATTCGTCAATGCTGCCCTTATTTGACAAGTTAAGCATGGATGCCGCAAATGTCTTGCATATTTTTAAAAAATCCGCGGATCCGTTTCCCTTAAGAGCTTCTATCGCCTCTTTTACTTCCATAATATTGCCGGCCGCCGTTCCAAGCGGGACGTCCATATTGGTAATGTAGGCGACTGTCTTCCGTCCGGCGCCCTCGCCTATCGCAACCATTTTTTTCGCGAGCTTGAGGGCGTCTTTTATATTTTTCATAAAAGCGCCGCTTCCGACTGTGACGTCAAGCACGATTACATCGCTGCCGGCCGCCAGTTTTTTGCTCATTATGGAGGCCGCTATAAGCGGGATGCTGTCGACTGTAGCCGTCACGTCCCTCAACGCGTACATCTTCTTGTCCGCCGGCGCGAAATCTAAGGATTGTCCTATAATGGAGGCGCCTGCGGAATTTATTATCTCAAAAAACCTTTTTTGAGAAATAGCGGAGTTAAAGCCGGGTATAGACTCTAACTTGTCAATTGTCCCGCCGGTAAAGCCAAGTCCCCTCCCGCTCATTTTGGCCACTTTTCCGCCGCACGCCGCAACTATTGGGACGACCGCGAGCGTAGTTTTGTCGCCGACGCCGCCGGTGCTGTGCTTATCCGCTTTTATTCCGTCGATAGCCGACAGATCTGCCATCTTTCCTGAATGGGCCATGGCGTCTGTTAAATCTATAAGTTCCCGGTCGCTCATTTCCCGAAAATATATTGCCATTAAAAGAGCGGAAGCCTGATAGTCAGGTATCTTATTTTTTGTGTATCCATATACGAAATATTCTATTTCGCTTTTTGACAGCTCTTTTCCTTTTTTCTTTTTGTCGATTATGTCATACATTCTCATAGCAGTCTCTCTTTTCCGCGGTCTGGCGTCCTAGTTGTGGAAACACGGGTTTAATTTAAATTTCCGGGGCCAAACCCTAAATAGAGCATTTCGTCTAATGAATATTTTTTGTAGTCATTTTCTGATTTTGCCACTATTATATTAAACGTTTTTGGATTGCAAAATTCCATCATCACCTGCCTGCATACTCCACAAGGAGGGCAGTAGCTGTCAGGAATCCCTTTTCCGCCTACTATCGCGATAGAATCGAAGCTTCTCCTGCCGTCGCTTACGGCTTTAAAAAAGGCCGTTCTTTCGGCGCAGCACGAGGGGGAAAAGGCGGAATTTTCCACATTGCAGCCTGTGTAGTGCGTGCCGTCCGATGTTCTTAGGCACGCGCCCACCTTAAAATTTGAATAAGGCGAATAAGATTTTTCCCGCGCGTCAATCGCTAGCGAAATCATTTCCTCGTATTTGCCTTTTATGTCTTTTTTCACCGCTAGGCTTCTCCTATTTTATTTTGCGTTATTCTTGAAAAGTTCTAAGCGCCTCAATCGTCTGTTCGATGAGCTCGTCCAACGTCATTCCAAGCATGTCCGCGCCCCGTTTTATAACCTCCCTGTCGCATCCGGCGGCGAATCCTTTTGATTTAAATTTTTTCTTAACAGATTTTACTTCCAGATCCTGCACGCTTTTGGACGGCCTCATAAGTACGACCGCGCCTATCAATCCCGTAAGCTCGTCTACGGCGTAAAGGATTTTTTCCATCTCATGCTCCGGCTCAATGTCTACTGTAATTTTATATCCGTGGCTTGCCGTGGCGTGTATGATGCGTTCGTCGACATTTCTTTCCCGCATGATTTCCTGGCTTTTTATGCAGTGCTGTTCGGGATATTTCTCAAAGTCCAGGTCATGCAATAGTCCCACGATTCCCCAAAATTCCTTTTCGTCCCCATATCCGAGTTTTTCGGCGAAATACATCATCGTCATATCGACAGTCTGCGCGTGATATAGGTGAAAATCGTCTTGATTGTATTCCGTCAATAAATCCCATGCTTCTTCTCTTGTCATAATTTTTCTCCTGTTTTATGTATTCGGTTCCGCCGCTTTTTCGCCCGCCAGCCTGCTGGATCCAATTCTGTCCGCGCCAAGATTTATAAACTTTTCCGCGTCTTCAAAAGTCGCGATTCCGCCTGCCGCTTTTATTTTTACGTTTTTTCCGCAATATTTTCTCATAAGCCCCACGTCATCGAAAGAGGCGCCTGACGTTGAAAATCCGGTCGATGTTTTTATGAAGTCGGCTCCCGATTCCGTGACGGCTTTGCATATTTCTATTTTTTCCTCGTACGTCAAAAGGCATGATTCGATTATTGCCTTTAAAATTTTATCGCCGCACGTCTTTTTGATTTTTTTAATTTCATCCGATACAGCGTCATATTTTTTTTCTTTTGCCCACCCGATGTTTATTACCATGTCGATTTCGTCCGCGCCGTCTTTAAGCGCGCCGTACGCCTCAAAATCTTTCGCGTCTGTCGTCGAATATCCGTTTGGGAAGCCTATTACGGTGCATATTTTCAGATTGTTTTTCACGTATTCTCTCGCCGCGCGCACATGGGCGGGAGGAATGCAGGCGGATGCCATGTTCCATTTTATTGCCTCGTCGCATAGTTTTTTTATCTGCGAAAATTTGGCGTCGGGCCTAAGCAGGGTGTGGTCTGTTTTTGAGAGTATAAGTTTTTTATCCATGCCTTTATTCTACCATTTTGGCAATTTTTACACAATAAAAAATTCATTTAGAGATTTCGTTTGAAATTATTGGACACGCCTGCCGCGTGCCAAATTAGCCGCAAAGCAGTTAATAAATAAAATACTCCCTTTAAAGATGTGTAAATTTATATTATAATAACAATACTTGCGGCGCCCCGTAAAGATGCGCCGACGTTTTAATATACATTCCAGGAGGTTTACATGAAACTTTTGAGCGTAGCTATTCCCTGCTACAATTCACAGGAGTATATGAAAAAAGCCATTGAATCAGCTGTTTCAGGAGGCTCGGATGTTGAGGTTCTTGTTATCGACGATGGCTCTACAGATGACACTCTTGAAATCGCAAAAGATTACTGCAGACGTTATCCGGATATAGTGCGCGCAATTCATAAAGAAAATGGAGGACACGGCTCTGCTGTAAATGTGGGTATAGCGAACGCGACGGGCCTTTATTTTAAAGTTTTGGACAGCGACGACTGGCTGGATTCAAAATGCCTTGAGAAGGTAATGAATTTTTTGTGTGAAATAGTAACGGATTCCAAGCCCCTCGACATGCTAATCTGCAACTATGTATATGAGAAGCCCAGCGTTGGCAAGCATAAGTCCATATCGTATTTGGGCGCGATACCTAAAGATAAATTTATCAATTGGAACGACGTCAAACATTTCCGCATGAGCCAGAATCTTATAATGCATTCTCTTATATATAAGACAAAACTTTTGCGCGAGTGCAGGCTTAAGCTGCCGGAGCATACGTTTTATGTTGACAATATTTATGCGTATAAGCCGCTCCCGTATGTTAAGACCATGTATTATATGGATATAGATTTATATCGATATTATATAGGGAGAAAGGATCAGTCGATTAACGAGGCGGTTATGACTAAGCGCATCGACCAGCAGATTAAGGTCACAAAACTTATGATAGACTGTTACAATCCCATGACTATTAAGAATAAAAAATTGCGCAATTATATGATTAAGTATCTTGCGATGATGATGATTGTAAGCTCGGCCCTTCTTGTAAACGAAGGTTCTCCGGAGAATCTAAAAAAAAGGGAAAAGCTGTGGAATTACTTAAAGGAGAAAAATAAGGCCGTATATAAAAATATCACCCATAGGAAGTTTGGATATCCGATGCAGCTTTCCAATAAGGCCGGACGCAAGATGATTGTATGGGGTTATCAATTTTTTAACAGGATTTATGGATTTAACTGATGAAGGGAGAAGCAATGCAGCAGCTGATATATTATGACGAGGAAGAGGAATGGAACAGGGCGCTTTTTCTGTATAATTCCGTCCTCAAGGAAATATCTACAAAACTTGAAATATTGAACAATGAGTTTAAGCTGGCGCATCAATATAATCCCATAGAGCATATTACCTCGCGTCTAAAATCGGCGGAAAGTATAGCGAGAAAAATGCGGATAAAGAAAAAAGAGCTTACTGTTGAAAACATTGTTAAATATATCAACGACGTGGCGGGCGTTAGGATAATATGTTCTTTTACGTCGGATATTTACAGAATTGCGGATGCCATAGCGCAGCAAAATGACGTTACCGTTTTAAAGGTAAAGGATTACATAGCGAATCCAAAGCCCAACGGATATTCCAGCTATCATATGATAGTTTCGATTCCAATTTTTTTGTCGAATGACGTGATTGACACAAAAGCGGAAATTCAAATTCGCACAATCGCGATGGATTTTTGGGCAAGTCTGGAGCACAAAATTTATTATAAATTTGATGGAAAGGCGCCGGAAGGCATAAGGGAGGAATTAAAAGAATGCGCGAGCATCATTTCATTTTTGGACCAGAAGATGCTCTCCATAAATGAAACAACTAAAAATTATCAATCAGGCTTTCCATCCGATATTGACAGCGAAAGAGAAACTGCTTCAGACTTTCGCGTGAACGACAAAATAATTCCATCGTCGTTAAAGTCGCTTTATGGTAGCGTAAACAGCGAATAATAAATAACCGCGTTTTTGTTTTTTTTCGATTACTCGCCTTCCTCATCGGGTTTTTTAAGCCCGCTGTTTGATTTTGCCTCCTCAAGAGCCTGTTCTTCTTCTTTTGAAAGGATCGTGGATGCTTCGCCGTTTATTACTTCTTTTGAGTATGTATAGCATCCCTCCCGCGTGCTGTGCATTGAGTTTAGTATGAAACCGTTGTCTTCGGCGGTTAGAAGTACAAGCACAAAACTTAATTTTCCGCCTATTTCTTTAAAGGCATCGTATTTTACAAGTCCTATTTTCTGGTAGGCGCCTGACAGCTGCGAGTTGATTGAGTCAATATGGCTGTTTATGTCCTTGACATTTGTTTCTAACGCGTCGATGGCGGAAAATTTGTCAAGTATGGCTTTTTCCAGATTTTTTCCATCTTCCCCGTCCATGAATTTCTTGTAGTTTTTTCTTAAAACGCTGTTCTTTGCCATTGTTATTATTAAAAGTACAAACAATACAAGCGTTGCCGCGGCGATTCCTAATACGGCATATCCAACGTCGATTCCAAAAGCGTCAAATAATTCCATAATAATTTTTTTCCCATCCTTTCAAATTATATAAGCCAGATTTTTATGGCGGCTGAAATCAGACATTTTTTCCAATTCCTGAAAGCAGGTCGATTAGCCTGTCAAAATCGTCGGACGAGTAGTATTCTATTTCTATTTTTCCTTTTCCGCCATTTTTTCTGCTGATGTTTACCTTCGTTCCCATGACGTTTTTTAAATTTTCTTCATACTGTCTATATATAAGCTCGTCCATTGACGAGTCTTTTTTCTTTTCCTTTTTTATTTCAGTGTTGTTAATTTGTTTTGCAAGCTTCTCGGCTTCTCTTACGCTTAGCTTTTCATCAAAGATTTTTACAGCCGCGCTATATTGCTTGTCGCCATCGCTTATTGAAAGGAGCGCTCTTGCGTGCCCGCTCTTAATTTTATCTTCAATTATCATGTTTCGTACTCTTTCATCAAGTTTTAGAAGCCTAAGCGAGTTTGTAACGGCAGCCCTGCTCTTTGACACCTTTTCAGCAACGTCGTCCTGCTTTAAATTGTATTCCTCTATCAGCCTGTTGTACGCTTCAGCTTCTTCAATGGGATTTAAGTCCTCACGCTGTAAGTTTTCAATCAGCGCTATCTCCATAATCTGCTGGCTGGTATAATCTTTTACGATTACGGGTATTCTTTTTAAGCCCGCAATTTTTGCGGCCCGCCATCTTCTTTCTCCCGCGATGATCATATAAAAATCTTCGCGGCTTTTTTGAACAATAAGCGGCTCGATAAGTCCATGCTGTTTGATTGATTCCGCAAGTTCTTGTATTGAATCCTCATCAAAAAATTTTCTTGGCTGGGCTGAATTTGGTTCTATTTTGTTGATGTCTATCGTGTCTACTTCCTTTACGACTTCTTTTTTATTTTTGCTTTCTTCCTCGGTTTCCGGAATCAACGCGTCAAGGCCTTTGCCCAAACCTCTTTTTGCAGGCATTGTCATTCATTTCCCCTTTCAATAACTTCTTCGGCCAAAGCCCTATATCCTTCCGCGCCCGCCGATTTTGGCTCGTACATATTGATTGGAAGTCCATGGCTTGGCGCTTCGGCAAGTCGGACATTTCTAGGTATTATTGTTTTATATATATTGTAATGCAGATTTTCTTTTACGTTTTCAACTACCTGCAGCGATAGGCAGGTTCGCGCGTCATACATTGTAAACACGACGCCCTCTATCTCTAATGATTTATTTAGCCTTTTTTTAACAAGCTCTATGGTATACATCAATTCGCTCAAACCTTCAAGAGCATAATATTCGCATTGGATGGGAACCAGTACCGTGTCTGCCGTAGTCATCGCGTTTACCGTGAGGATGTTGAGCGACGGTGGGCAGTCGATTATGATAAAATCGTACTTTTCTCTGATTTTGTCCACTTCATGCTTTAATATAAATTCCCGGTTTTCCTTTCCAATCAATTCCACTTCAATTCCAACAAGACCTCTTTCGGATGGGATGACATGCAGGTTGTCAACTACCGATGATGTGATGGCCTGTCTTATGTCAATTTCGTCTAAAAGCAGTTCATAGCTTGTAAAGTCTATTTTTTCCTTTTTTATTCCCAATCCGCTTGTGGCATTTCCCTGAGGATCCATGTCGATCACCAGGACTTTTTTCCCTTTTTCTGCCAGACATGCCGACAAGTTTATCGCGGTAGTTGTTTTCCCCACGCCGCCTTTTTGATTAGATATTGCTATGACTCTGCCCATATTATAAAATTCCTTTCATTGTAACCGCCTTGTTATATATACGCAGAAAGTGTCGCGAATAAATTATTTTGGTGCTTTTGTAAAAATGTTTCACGTGAAACATTTTTACGATGGATCCGAAGCACAATATACAAATGTTTCACGTGAAACATTTCCCATCAACATACTGACAGTATAGCACCGTTTAAAATATAAATTTGCACAAAATAAATTTTAATCACAAAAATAATTCTATAATGGACGGCAAGCTATAATGGTCTTTTCCTTGGCCTCCCGGCACGCCTTGGATACGCATCGTCGGTTTTGCCCTTTTTTATAAAAATGGCAAAACTTCTGTCAGCGTTAGCTTCTGGAAGTTTAAAGGTTTCAACGGAATAAAGTTCACAATTGAGTTTTTCCTGCGCGTTTATTGACGCGGATATTTCCTCGTAGACGGATGTCGACTTATAAGAGACAAATTTTGCCCCGATCTTTAAAAAAGGTATGCAATATTCCAAAAGGACAGGCATGGCAGATACAGCCCTGGATACACAAAAGTCAAATTTTCCGCGATACAGCGGACTTTGACCCAAATCTTCCGCGCGTCCGCATACGGCTGTGACGTTGGATATGCCGCATTCTTTTATCGCTTTTTCAAGAAATGCTATTCTTTTTTTTAAAGAATCTACCAGGGTAAATTTGGAGTTTTTAAATACGATCGCAAGGGGCAGGCCAGGAAAGCCCGCGCCCGTCCCAACATCAATTACATTTTTTTCGTTTAAATCGATAAATTTTTTAATAGATATGCTGTCAATAAAGTGCTTGATTACGATATCGCGCGCATCTGTAATCGCGGTTAGGTTTATCGTTTTATTGACGTTTATGAGAATTTCGCGGTAGGCATCAAATTGATTTAGCTGAAATTCGTCCAACTCGATGCCAATTTTTTTCGCAGTGCTGTAAAGTAAATTTCTCAAAAAAAAATCCCGCCTTGCTATTTATTGTTTTTTTCAAGATAAATTAGAAGGATTGATATGTCTGCAGGCGAAACTCCGGAAATTCTAGATGCCTGCCCGATGGAGGCGGGCCTTAGATTTTTAAGCTTTTGAGCCGCTTCTATGCGCAGGCCGGAGATGAGGTCATAATCAATTTTATCAGGCAGTTTTTTGTTTTCAAGCTTTTTAAACTGCTCGACCTGCTGTATTTGTTTTGCGATGTATCCTTCATACTTTATCGCTATATTTACCTGTTCCCTCACATCCATAGGAAGCGCGGGCCTGTTTTTGTCGATTGGAGCAAGAAGATCATAATTAAGCTCGGGACGCTTTATAAGTTCAGACATTCTCGCGCCTGATTTAAGCGGCGCGCTGTTATTTTTTTCAAGCACGTCCTGCACGTTTTTCGTAATGCCAACCGTTAAATTTTTTACGCGGGATACTTCCTCATTTATCATATTCTCTTTTATCAACAGATTTTTATATCGTTTTTCATCGATAAGCCCAACGTCGTAGCCAATTTTAGTAAGCCTTAAATCCGCGTTATCCTGTCTTAGCAAAAGCCTGTATTCCGATCTCGACGTCATCATTCTGTAAGGCTCGTTAGTTCCTTTTGTTATCAAGTCGTCGATAAGGACGCCTATGTATGCCTGAGATCGGTCAAGTATAAGCGGCTCTTTGTTTAAAATCTTAAGCGACGCGTTTATCCCCGCAATAATGCCCTGTGCCGCAGCCTCTTCATATCCTGAGCTTCCGTTTGACTGGCCGGCGCTGTAAAGTCCGCTTATGTCTCTAAACTCAAGAGTTGCGGCAAGC
Source organism: uncultured Jutongia sp. (assembly GCA_964617075.1). GTDB lineage: Bacteria > Bacillota > Clostridia > Lachnospirales > Lachnospiraceae > Butyribacter. The sequence goes on along the minus strand of CAZTVO010000064.1, from coordinate 3,540 downwards.
TGAAGAGGGTTTATGCAGTCATACTCTATCGCGTAAGCGCTGCGGACAATATGCGCATTTTCAAGTCCGGGGACAGTGCGGTACATTTCATACTGCACGTCCTCCGGCAGAGAGCTTGACATTCCTCCTATATACATCTCATTTGTGTATTTTCCCTCCGGCTCGATAAAGACCTGGTGCCTGTCCTTGTCGGCAAATCTGACAACCTTGTCTTCTATGGATGGGCAATACCTAGGCCCCGTGCCTTTTATATTACCTGAATAAAGAGGCGATCTGTTCAAATTGTCATTGATGACTTTGTGAGTTTTTTCATTTGTATACGTAAGCCAGCACAGAGACTGGGTTCGCGCCAAATCCTCGGGAGCGTTTGTAAAAGAAAAAGGGGTTATTTTTTCATCGCCCTTTTGCTCGCTCATTTTTGAAAAATCAATAGATCTTTTATCAATTCTTGCCGGCGTTCCCGTCTTAAATCTTCTTGTCTCGATACCGAGGCTTTTAAGGCAGTCCGTAAGTCCTACGGCAGCCGCAAGGCCGTTTGGCCCTGTATATGTGCTTACGTCGCCGCAGACGCATCTTGCGTTTAAGTACGTTCCAGTGCACATAATAGCCGCTTTGCAGGGATAAAAGGCGTCCGTTGATGTTTGGACGCCGACGACTTTGTTTTCTTTGACCGCGATGCTTTTTATTTCACCCTGTCTTATTGAAAGATTGTCTGTATTTTCAAGGATCCTTCTCATTTCAGAGCTATATAGGCTTTTGTCCGCCTGAGCCCTTAGCGAATGCACGGCAGGACCTTTGGACTTGTTAAGCATTTTAGTTTGTATAAAAGTTTTGTCAATAATTTTGCCCATTTCGCCGCCAAGCGCGTCGACCTCGCGGACAAGATGGCCTTTTGAGCTTCCGCCAATACTTGGATTGCACGGCATCATCGCGATGCTTTCGATATTTATTGTAAATACAAGCGTCTTCATTCCGAGTCGCGCACACGCAAGCGCCGCCTCGCAGCCGGCGTGGCCCGCGCCTATAACGACCACGTCATAAGCCTCGCACGTATATGGCATTTTTTCTCCTTTCGCCGTCGCAGTACGGCGGTTGATTATTTTCCCATGCAGAAGTCGCTAAATATCTTATTGATCAAATCTTCGGACGCCGTTTCACCGTTAATCAGACCGAGATTTTTATACGCTTCCATCAGATCTATTGCCGCAAAATCTTCCGACATGCCGCATTTTATGGCGGTGACCGCGTTTTCAAGGCTGCGCAAGGCGGTTTCAACAGCCTCTTTGTGGCGGACGCTTGTGAGGCAGGCCTGGTCGTTGTAAGATATTTTGCCGTTTAAATATTTATCTTTAATATACGCGATCAAGATGTCAAGGCCTTTTTTCGTTTTGTTGGAAAATTCTATGCAGTCCCACTTTATGTAGGAGGATACGTCGTCCTTTGTAATTACGGAACCAAGATCAAATTTATTCAAAAGGACAATTCCGTTTTTTTCCTGCACAGCGTCCATTATATATGTATCCTCTTTTGTTATGCCCACGGAAGCGTCCATAACATAAATTATAAAATCAGCGTCATTTAGAGATTTCATTGCCCTGTCAATACCTATGCGCTCAACCTCGTCGTCAGCCTCCCGTATGCCCGCCGTGTCAGCAAGCCTAAGTATTAAGTCGTCTAGGCGGATGGACTCTTCCAATACGTCTCTTGTCGTTCCGGCGTTTTTAGAGACTATCGCACGATCCTCGTCAAGAAGGAGATTCATAAGGGAGGACTTGCCCGCGTTTGGCCTTCCGACTATCGCGGTGCGTATTCCTTCCGTTTTTAATCTGCCATCGTCAAAGCGGTCCAAAAGGACGTTTAGCTTTTTTATTTCGCTTTCGGTTTTTTCAAGAAGCTCATTTTTATATTCATCCAAATCGTAGTGCTCGGGATCGTCAAGAGCCGCCTCGATATATCCGATATTGTGCAAAAGCTCGCTCCTTATTTCTTCAATATATTTGGAGATTGTTCCCTCAAGCTGGCTCATGGCACTTTCCAGAGCGAAGCTGTTTTCCGAGGAAATGACTTTCATAACCGCCTCCGCCTGTGAAAGGTCGATTCTACCATTTAGAAAAGCCCTTTTCGTAAATTCGCCGGGCTGCGCAAGACGCGCGCCATTTTTTAAAGCGGCCTCAAGTATTTTTTTTAAAACAAAAGGGCCGCCGTGAGCGTCTATTTCGACAACATCCTCCCTAGTGTAGCTGTTGGGGGCTTTCATAAGCAGGACTATTGCCTCATCTATTATTTTTCCGTCGTCAACTATAAAGCCGTACGTTATTGTATGCGACGGCTTCTTTTTAAAATAATTCGTGTTCCATTTAGCTTTTGTACTTTTCCCCCCGGATTCAGACTCGATGTTTTTTTTGAGCCTGAAAATTTTTCCCGCGACTTTAAGGGCGTCTTTTCCGCTTATGCGGACGACGCCTATGCCCCCGCCCATTCCGCTTGCAATACTTGCTATAGTCTCATCCTGCACAAAAATCATCTCCAGGTTTAATTTAAAAAAAGGGGCATTGCCGCCTGCCCCTTTTTTTATTTACTCGTTTTTAATTGAAACAGCTTCCGCGGCCTCTTCGCCGTTTTTTTCGGTATTATTATAAGCGGCGTCGCCATGATATCCTTCGTCGTAGCGCCTTTTGCCATCGTCATACTCTTTATGGTAATTGTCTCTTTTGCGGTACTCCTTTTTCCCGGAATACGGGCGGCCGCCACCATACGAATATGAGCTTCGTGTATGGTACTGTGCGTCAACGCCTGGTTTTAACGCAATCACAACCTTCCTATAAGGCTCGTCGCCCTCGCTGTGAGTTTCAACATATTTGTCATTTTGCAGAGCGGAATGAATAATCCTTCTTTCATAGGGATTCATAGGCTCCAGATATATGGTCTTATGCGTTTTCTTAACTTTATGCGCAAGGTTTCTCGCCAGATTTTCAAGTGTTTCCTTTCTTCTCATGCGGTAATTTTCTGTGTCTACTTTTACTTTAACGTAATTTTCAGAGTTCTTATTAACGACAAGGCTTAAAAGGTACTGGAGCGAATCAAGCGTAGTTCCGCGTTTTCCAATGAGTATTCCCATTTCATCGCCGCTTAAATCGACGTCGATTTCATTTTCGCTTTCGTTATAATTTAAATCGACAGACACGTCCATGCCCATAGCGTCAAAAACACGGCTTAAAAAATCGGCAGCGACGTCCTTAACATCAAACTTGAGCCTTACGCGTATTTTCGCGGGCTTGCTAAAAAGCCCAAGTATGCCGGAGCTTTCTTTTTCAATAACTTCGTACTCAACTTTATCGCTTGTAGTTTCAAGCTCAACTAATGCATCCGTAAGCGCCTCGTCAACTGTTTTTGCAGAAAATTCCTTCCATTCAGACATAGTCTCCTCCATTTCGTTTTCCCCAATAAATTAAAACGATTTACTTATTATGCCTGTCAACATCTGTTTTTGCCATTATGTTGGCGTATGCGGCTATGCTTCCTTCCTTGTATCTTGTATTT
>CAZTVO010000063.1:0-12515 GCA_964617075.1 uncultured Jutongia sp. | reverse complement strand
CCTCTTGGCGCCAAGCTCATGCCAAAAGCGGCACGTCATGTAGTTCACGCTGTTTGCCTGGGTGCTTATGTGTATTTCCGCCCCTGGGCAGGCCTCCCGTGCCATTTTAAAGACCCCTGGATCTGAAATTATGAGAGCGTCCGGCCCAATTTCGCTCAATTTCTTGAAATAATCGCGCATCCCCGCCAAATCGCCGTCATGCGCCGTTATATTCGCGGCTACAAACACTTTCCTGCCGTTTTTATGAGCGAACCCTACTCCCTCCCTCATTTCTTCCATGGAAAAATTTTTCGCTTTTGCGCGAAGCCCGTAATTTTCGCCGCCGACATATACGGCGTCCGCGCCGTACGCTATCGCCACCTTAAGCGTTTCAAGGCTGCCGGCCGGAGCCAGCAGTTCAGGTTTGCTACTCGCCGCCATCAAAATCCTCCTTGACCGAAATGGCAACGCCGTCGCCTATTGGCAGAATAATCGAATTAAGCTCTTTAGAACGCGCTATCTCGTATAGAAATTCCCTCATCCTCCCGTGAATGGTTCGGTCGCGTTTCGCGACCGCGTATCTGGACTTTACGACGTCTCCCCTGTGAAGCACGTTGTCCGCCAAAATCATTCCGCCGGCCGGCATAAGCTCCATCGCGTATTTCAAAAAATTCGCGTACTGGCCCTGCGCGGCGTCCATAAATATAAATTCATACTTTTCCCCTCGTCCCGCCAAATCGGCCAAAACCTGCAGGGCGTCGCCCTCGATAAGGTTTATCCTTCGCTGTTTGCCGTACTTTGCGTAGTTTTTCCTGGCGGCCTCTATTCTTGGCCGCGCCTTTTCAATCGTATCTATGGACGTCTCATCGGGCACATATTCGCTCATAAGCATGCTTGAAAAACCCGTGCCAGCGCCTATTTCAAGAATCGACGACGGCTTTTTTTGTTTTAAAATAAACGCCATCAAAGTCTGCACTGAACGCCTTATTATTGGCACCCGCTCCTTAATGGCGTTTCTTTCGGCCTCCTTTAAGTATTGAGGTATATCCCACGTCAGCATATCTATATATGTCGTCAAGCCATCGTCAATAATTGCCCCATCTGCCATTTATCCGCACCTATCCGCCATCTGTAAGCTCATTTATTATATCTTCGTAGTCCATGCTTGTGTTAAGCGTATAATTTCCGGGCTTTAACGCCGTTTTTTCCGAATCCATAAACCTTGTCCTTATGTAAAACGCCCGTCCATTTGCGATAATATTTTCGTCCTCAAGCCTTTTAGCCACATCCGCCATGTTATCGCCCTCATCGACCGTAAAGCTCCTGTCGCTGCCCGGCGCCGCCTCCAGAACTACCGGTCCGAATATGTCGTAGCAAAATCGGTATCCGAACCTGCACAGCGAAAAAACGCCATAACACGCAACGACGGCAATAAGAACATTTACTATCAGATAAAGGCTCTTCTTTAAAACGACAAGCAGGTATTTGTTTCTTTGATCGTACTGCGGCATAGGCCGTCACGCCTCCAAAAAATCAGTCTCTATTCCAATGCCCTCCAAAAATTGGTTCTGCAGGCGGCGCACAAGCGCGCAATACTGATGCTCGGCCGAAAAAAACTCATTCGACAGCGTATTGTTCTGGAGATCATGATACTCTTTTTGAAGCTCGCTGTTCTCATGTATAAAATTGTCGCTGTCGGACATCTGCATCGCAAGGCTGCGCCTGTGATATTCGCCTATCCTTCCATAAAGATCCGGATGCGACTTGACGCTCCCGAGCAGACTATGGTACTGATTGTATTCCCTCGTTTCCTTTATGGCGCCGACAAGCATATCCATTATTTCCTCGATTTCCATTGGCGGCAGCTCCTTTCATGGACTACTCGACTTCCATTATTATCGGAAGTATCATCGGATTCCTCTTCATTCTTTTCCATAAATAATCGCTTAGGCTGTCCTTTACCTCGGTCTTTATCTTAGTCCAATCCGTAACTTTATTGTCAAGACAGCGCTCCAGCGCCGCGTAGACGATGCTTTTTGCCTCGTCCATCAAATATTCCGATTCCCGCACATATACAAACCCTCTTGAGACTATGTCCGGCCCCGCGAGAAGACGGTTCGTATATTTTTCAAGTGTGAGAACTATTATGATGAGCCCATTTTCAGACAAGTGCTGCCTGTCCCTCAGCACTATGTTGCCAACGTCGCCCACGCCTAAGCCGTCCACCATTATTCCCTGCGCCTGAACCTTGCCTACGAGCGCGGCTCCGTCCTGCGTAAGCTCGAGCACGTCGCCGGACGACAAAATAATGGCGTTTTCCTTTGGAATGCCCATCTCCCGCGCAAGCTCCGCATGATGCTTAAGGTGCTGATATTCGCCATGCACCGGTATCGCGTATTTTGGTTTGGTAAGCGCGTATATAAGCTTAATCTCCTCCTGCGCGGCATGTCCCGACACGTGGGTATCATGCACTATTACGTTCGCGCCCTTTGCCGCAAGCTCGTTTATAACCTTCGAAACCGACTTTTCGTTTCCCGGTATCGGCCTTGAGCTAAATATCACCGTGTCGCCAGGTTCTATGGAAACCCTGCGGTGTATGTTTGCCGCCATTCTAGACAGCGCGGCCATGGCCTCCCCCTGGCTTCCGGTAGTGATTAGTACGAGCTTTTCCGGCGCGTAATTTTTCATCTGCTCCATGTCTATCAATATGTTTTCTGGCACGCTAAGAAAGCCCAGCTCCGTAGCCGTGCCTATGACATTGACCATGCTTCTGCCCTCGACCACTACCTTGCGCCCATATTTTTCGGCCGAATTTATTATTTGCTGGACGCGGTCGATATTCGAGGCAAACGTGGCGACTATGATGCGGTTCTTTTCATTTTCGGCGAAAATATTGTCAAAAACCTTTCCAACGGACTTTTCAGACATGGTGTACCCGGATTTCATGACGTTCGTGCTGTCGCACATAAGCGCCAGCACGCCCTTTTTCCCAAGTTCGCCAAACCTTTGCAAGTCTATCGTTTCGCCGTTGACCGGAGTGAAATCAACCTTAAAATCGCCTGTGTGGACAACAATTCCCACCGGAGTAAATATCGCAAGAGCCGCTGCGTCCGATATGCTGTGATTCGTCCTTATAAACTCCACTCTAAAACAGCCAAGATTTATGGACTGGCCATACTTTACCACCTTGCGCTTGACAGGCTTTGGCAAGGCGTGCTCCTTTAGCTTGTTCTCAATAAGCCCCATCGTAAGCTTAGTCGCGTAAACGGGCACGTTCACCTCCTTTAGCACATACGGAAGCGCCCCTATGTGATCCTCGTGTCCGTGCGTTATTACAAAGGCCTTGACCTTGTCTATGTTGTCTTTAAGATAGCTTACGTCGGGAATCACAAGATCTATTCCCAGCATATCGTCCTCTGGGAAAGATAATCCGCAGTCGACCACTATGATGCTGTCGTCGTACTCAAACGCGGTTATGTTCATCCCTATCTGCTCTAATCCGCCAAGCGGTATAATCCTAAGGCCGTGTCCAACCTCGGTTTTTGTTTTTTTCTTTGCCTTAGGCCTAGTCTTCCCCTCCTGCGCCTCTTCATGGGCCGCACCGTTCTCCTCGTCCGCCTGACCCATTTCCCTTTCCCTTTCCTTGCTCAAAAAAATCCTGCCTTTCCAAAACCCGCCGGCGGCTTTTCGCGCAAATGCCAAAACGCGATAAAGTACCGCCGATTAGTCATTTAATCTTTCATTTCAATTTCGACGTCGTCAAGCGTCTCTTCAAAAACATCCAAAAGCGCCGCCAATTTTTCCTCGTCGTCGATCATTTCATATAACGTCTGTCCGTCCGTTTCCCGCATTTCCTCCAAAATGTAGGCGTCCGCCCCGTCATTGTCGCCATCGGACACCAAAATATAATTGCGTCCAGCTATCTTAATCTGTTCAAGCACAAAAAACGATACGGCTTCTCCGTCGTCCGCCGTAAACTCTATCATTCTGCGTTCTTCATCCATATGACATCTTCCCCAAGTTTAAACATGACAAGGCCGCGCCCACGCTATTTGCCAAGGCTGTCCAGATATCCCTGCAAAATCACGGACGCCGCAATCTTGTCTATAAACTTTTTCCGGTCCACGCCGCGTACGCCGCCCTCGCTCAATACGCCATCCGCGGCGACGGTCGTAAGCCTCTCGTCCCAATATTCAATTTCAAGCCCCGTGCGCCGCTCCAGCATATCGCCAAATTCCCTCGTTTTGACGCAGCGCTCCCCTTCTTTATTGTTGAGTTTTTTCGGAAGGCCTATTATGATTTTCGACACGTCACGCTCTACAATAATAGTTTCAATGCGGGCGCAGGTACGCCTAAGCTTGTTTTCACGTTCTCTTCTTATGGTTTCAAAAGGCTGCGCGGTAAGAAGCATTTCGTCGCTCAACGCCACTCCAACCGTCCTCGCGCCGTAGTCAAGACCCATTATCCTCATATTCCGTCCATGCCCGCGATCTTTCAATCCTCAAAATTATTTTTGATGTAGTCTTCCAGAAGAAGTTCAATAATCTCATCCCGTTCAACTCTTCTGATAAGGCTTCTCGCGCCATTATGGCTTGTAATATACGTAGGATCTCCCGACATGACATATCCCACTATCTGGTTGACCGGATTGTATCCCTTTTCCTTGAGAGCCTCGTAAATTCTGGCAATTACATCCTTTACTTCAAATTCCTGATCTTTTTGAACATTGAAGTACTGGGTATTGTTTATTTCCTGCATAAAGGCGACTACCTCCGTTCTTTTCACGTACAAATCAGACACCCATATAGTAATATATTCAATTCAAAAAAACAAGCTTTTTTATCGCGGCGCCGCCAAGGGCGCGGCGTCGCGCCTTAAAAAGCCCATGGGCATGCCGCCGACCTCCCCGCCCCCCATCCGCGCGCGAACAATCCTTCCACGCATCGCGGGCGCGTCGGTTCCGTCCGCCAAAACGGCAATTTTTATATATCTTTCATTATGGCCTACGGCATATCTTTTTCCTTCGATTTGCACCAATTCCTCAATCAAGACGTCCTCAAATTCCTTAAGCGAGCTTTCGCGGTATTTTTTTTCAAGCTCAAGTCCAATCTTTATAAGGCGGTCGCTCCTGTCCGACTTTACGGCTTCGTCCACCTGCCCGTCCATCGAGTCCGCCGCCGTTCCCGCCCGTCTTGAATATTTAAATACGTGCATCTTTGAAAATCCGACTTTTTTAACAAAATCGCATGTATCGCCAAACTCCCCCTCCGTTTCGCCGGGGAACCCTACAATCACGTCGGTAGTTATCGCCGGATTTTTAAAATAGCTCCTTAATACGTCAAGTCCGCCTAAATACTCGTCGACTGTATAATGTCTGTTCATCCTTTTTAGAACGGCGTCGCTTCCGCTTTGAAGCGACAGATGGAAATGCGGACAAATATGCCTTATCTGCGCGAGCCTTTCCGCAAAGCTGTCGGTAATAATCCTAGGCTCCAGCGAGCCTAAGCGAATCCTCTCAATTCCGTCAATATCCGCCATATCCTCCAAAAGCTCTAAAAGGGGCGCTCCCCTCAATTTGACAAAAGCGTCCGCGCCTCCGCCGTCCGCGCCGTATGACGAAAGATGTATGCCCGTAACGACTATCTCCTTAAAGCCTGCCTCCGCCAATGACCGCGCCTCGCCTATGGCGTCAAAAACATCCCTGCTCTTAAGTTCTCCCCTGACGTATGGAATTACGCAATACGTACAAAACTGCCTGCATCCCGTCTGAACATTTAAATACGCCCTCGTGCGCGCATGGCCGAATCCCTCCCCGCCTTTTTTTGAATATGCCGCGTTTGGAATCTTTCCCCTTTTTTCCATTTCGATTCCAAGCGCCTCAGCAAGACGGTCTTTGTCCGCGTTCAATATAAGCATGTCGACGTCTTCGCCGGCCAGGCCGTTTTTTGCGAGATTCCGCGTAGCACCCCGCGGCCGCAACCAAAGCGTCGGGATTTTGCCTTTTTGCCCTGCGAAGCATTTTTCTCGATTTGCGGTCGGCCGCATTTGTGACGGTGCATGTATTTACTATGTATACGTCGGCTTCCTGTTCAAACGGCGCTATCTCGTATCCCGCCTCTTCAAGCTGCTTTTTCATCTTCTCGGTTTCATATGCATTGACCTTGCATCCCAAAGTCAGAAACGCCGCCCTCATGAAACTGCCCTCCATTCAGAAATCCAAACTCCCCCCCGCTCCCGCAATAAAAATATTTTTTGGACAGATTGCACATTGACATTTCTTCCAATAATGATAGTATTGTAGGCGTATTGATGTGCGAAAGGAGGTACAGCCATGAAAACAGTTAAGATTTCTTTAAACTCCATTGACAAGGTAAAATCATTTGTAAACGACGTCACAAAATTTGATACGGATTTCGATCTCATATCCGGCAGATACGTCATCGACGCCAAGTCCATTATGGGCATATTCAGCCTTGATCTTTCAAAGCCCATTGACTTAAATATTCACGACGATGACGATATGGACGGCATACTAAAGACGTTGGATCCGTATATCGTCAAATGATTTTTAAATATCCGCCGACTGCTAAAAGGAATTTTTTAAATTCCTTTTAGTTTTTTTTCGCCTATAATCGCCACTTCCGCCTCGTTGGCAGCCTTTTTTACCATCTCGTCGATCTTTACCGAAAGGCGCTCTTCCGACTTTTTTATAACGTCCGCGATGGGCTTCGTTACGGGATGCTTTGCCGTAAATATCGTGCAGCAGTCCTCATACGGACGTATTGAAATTTCATACGTACCGATTTTTTCGGCGATATTTACTATGTCCTGCTTGTCAAAAGCTATTAGCGGGCGATACACAGGCAGAGAGCATGCCTCGTTGGTTACCGCCAGGCTTTGCATCGTCTGGCTGGCAACCTGCCCTATGCTTTCCCCGGTGACTAACCCAAGGCACCCGTTTTTGACAGCGAGCGTTTCCGCTATCCTCATCATGTAGCGGCGCATTATGATAGTAAGCTCTTCATGCGGACACTGTTCATAAATGTACATCTGTATATCCGTAAAATTTACGATATGAAGCGCGATAGGTCCAGCGTATCCGGAAACGACTTCCGCGAGGTCTATTACTTTCTGTTTCGCCCTCTCGCTTGTATATGGCGGAGCGTGAAAGTATACGGCATCGAGGCAGGCTCCCCTTCTTGAAATCATATATCCCGCTACCGGACTGTCTATGCCGCCCGAAAGCAGAAGCATCGCCTTTCCTGCGGTTCCAAGCGGCATGCCTCCCACACCGCGGTAAACCTTTGAGTATATGTACGCCTTCTCCCTTATCTCAACCCAAATGCACACTTCGGGATTATGCACGTCCACTTTCAATTCTGGAAAGCGGCTCAACAGATAGTCCCCCATTTTTGAACATATCTCGGGCGACGTCAGGACATACTTCTTGTCGCTCCTCTTTGCCTTCACTTTAAACGTAAAGCTTTTTTTATCATACTGCCGTTCAATAAAATCGCCGACGGCCCGCGAAAGGCCGTCCCATGACTTGTCGTCGACTGCCTCTACCGGACTGACCGACGCCACGCCAAAAACTTTGCGCATGGCCTCGACCGCCTCGTAAAAATCATAGCCGCCGGACGCCTGGACGTATATTCTTCCCTGTCCGCGAGACGCCTCATATTTCCCATCAAGCTTTGAAAGCCTTTGCTTAATCTGGCCGCAGAGCGCGTCTTCAAACTTATATCTATTTTTTCCTTTTATGCCTATCTCCGAATATTTTACTAAAAAAAACTGGCCCATTTAAGCAGTCCACCCCACATTTACCACGGCAAAATCTATTTTTGCCTAAATCTCCTAAGCGTCGGCAAAAGCCCGGCAATGACATTTAACGCGTAGTCTATCTGTTCGTACGACGTAAATATTGAAAAGCTAAATCTTATAGCGCAGTCCAGCAGTTTTCTGTCCACGCCGATCGCCTTTAGAACCGCGCTCACATCCGGATGATTTGACGAACACGCGGATCCCGATGAAACGTACACTCCCTTGTCTGTCAGCGCGTTAAGCATGACTTCGCTTTTTATTCCGTCAAAGCACGCGCTTACGATATGCGGAGCCTTTTTTTTCAAATCCTTTTCGCCAAAGCCCGCCGTCCCGTTTATAAAGACGCCCTCCATTTCCAAAAGGCCCTTTGTCATCCTTTCGCTCAAGCCGCAAAGCTTTTTCACATTCTCGTCAAAATTGTCGTAGACAATCCTCGAGGCCTTTGCAAGGCCCGCAATCGCGGGCACGTTTTCAGTTCCGGAGCGCATCCCCCTCTGCTGGCCTCCCCCAAATATTATAGGATTTATTTTTGTTCCGTCCTTTATATAGAGAAAGCCGCTCCCTTTGGGCCCGTGAATCTTATGTCCGCTCACAGACATCAAGTCCACATTAAGCTTTCTGGGATTTAATTTATATTTTCCGTATGCCTGAACCGCGTCTACGTGAAATATCGTCCTTGGATTTTTATTTTTTACGGCAAAAGACAGCTTTTCAACGTCCTGAACGGCGCCTATTTCATTGTTGACATATATCACGGATACAAGTATCGTATCCTCCCTTACCGCGTCGGAAAGCGCATCCGCGTCAACCTGTCCGCAGGAGTCGACCGGCAGATACGTCACCTCAAATCCCATATCTTCAAGGCGCGACAGCGGAGCGCCGACGGACGCGTGCTCTATCCGCGTGCTTATAATGTGCCTGCCCGCGCGCCTGTTGGCCAGCGCGGCGCCCATAACGGCAATGTTGTTTGCCTCCGTTCCGCCCGATGTAAAAACAATCTCTTTCGGTTCGCATTTCAAAATGGAGGCTACGTCTTTAGCGGCGCGCGTTATATACCCTTCCGCGTCAATTCCCATTGAGTGCCTTGACGACGGATTGCCGTAATCGGCTTCCATTGCCTTAACCATAATATCCCGCACTTCTGGAAATACGGCCGTAGACGCCGCGTTGTCAAGATATGCTTCCATAAAAATCATCTTCTCCGCTACTGCATTTGAAACATCATTATCGACAAAAGAGCCATGCCGGCCGTTTCGGTGCGAAGTATCCTCTTTCCAAGCGTTATGGGGTGAATGCCGCGCTCTATGGCGGATTCGACCTCGTCGCGTTCAAAGCCGCCTTCCGGTCCTATAAAGATCCCGATGCTCGACTTTAAACACGCCTCCCTAACGACCTCCTTCGACCGCCCGACATCATCGTACAGCTCATACGGAATCATTCCATACTCCAATTCATCAGACATGCGTAAAGCCCCGTCCAGCGGCATTATCCCATGCACTTTAGGAATCCTGCCCCTGCCAGACTGCTTTGCCGCGGCATGCGCTATAGCCTGCCACCTTTCCCTTTTCTTTTCCGCCTTGTCCGAATCAGGCCTTGCCACGCACCTTCTAGTCAAAACAGGCGCTATTTCGGCCGCGCCAAGCTCCACGGCCTTTTGTATGACAAATTCCATCTTATCCTTTTTTGGCAGGCCCTGAAACAGGACTATCCTGCATCCAAGCTCGGCGGCGTCCGCGTCCTGAACTTTTTCCACGCGCGCCCTTACGCCGCCTTGCTCAAACCCGGAAATTCGCGATATATAATCTTTTCCCATGCCGTCGCACGCAACAATCCAATCTCCTATTTCAAGACGAAGCGCGTTTTTTATATGATTGAAGTCAGAGCCCGTTATTCTTACGTCACCGTCCGATATCATCCCCGGATCGACATAAAATCTATACATGCCAAGCCTCCTTCGCGATAGCGCGCCGCGCAATTAAAAAGCCGCCCGTCAACAAAATCCGCTGCTGACGGGCGGCTTATGCAGGTCATATATGCCAATCCTTGATAATTACAGATACTCGTCGAACGAAAAAGAATTTCCCGTGCCAAACGTCCTATATGCTCCGTCGAACGTATAGGACGACGCGTGCCTGCCGGAATACAGCATGCTGTTTGCCATGCTGTAGACCTGAGCCGCTTTGCCAGCCACAGTCTGTCCATATGAGCCGGTGCCCTTAAAAAGCGACTTGATCGCGGAAACGTCCGCCTCTTTTAGCTTATCTTCGTCAATAACAAGCTTATTGTCCGCTCCGATTGAAATTCCTATATCCCCTAATAATTTTGAATTTTTGGACGTAGCCTGCACGATGTTTAACGTCTTGCTCAAAATCGCAGTAGAATCAAGATCGCCCGCGGAATCAAGAAAAGCGTTATACGACTTGACGTAGTCCTTAACAGCGCCCTCTATCTTGTCCCTGTCGTATGAAAGATTTCCATCCTCATCGGCCTTCTTCTCATAAAGCTTTCCATCGGAAAGCGCGGAAATAGAATCCTGCAGCGACTGCGCGTCGCTTTTCGTCTCTGAAAGCCCGCCTAAAGAATCCCTATCCCCGACGACTCCCTTTTCATCGTCATCATCATCACCATACGCGGGCTTGACGACCTTGTCGTAATACGCGTTTAAAAGCTTCTTATACGCGCCGCTCTTTATAAGTGAATAATCCCCGAGCAGCGAACTGCCGCCTGAAAGAAGTCCGGATCCGCCCTGGCCGTTTACGCTGTTAAAAAGCATATTGTAAAAATTGGCATCCCCCGGGCCTACTGAAAAAACTGACATGGCTCTCACTCCTTTTCTATTTCACAATATCTAAAACCGCTATCAAAAAATCCACCTAGTCATATACTATATCGTAATTTACGCAAAAAAATTTACCGCCTTTTAAAATTTTTTTGCCGCTTTCCGCCATTGCCACGCCGCTCCTTCATACGCGGAGGCACAAGGCATTTGCCTCCGTATCCTATGAGATCGCGTCTGCCCGCCTTTATAAGGGCCTCTTTTGCCAGCTCGTAATTGTCCGGATTGCCATACTGCATAAGCGCCCTTTGCATAGCCCTCTCATGTGTGGAGGACGGCACGTATACCTCCTCCATAGTCTCGGGATCCACTCCGGTATAGTACATGACCGTAGACATGGTGGAGGGAGTCGGATAAAAGTCCTGCACCTGCTCCGGCATATATCCCATATCCCTTATATACTCCGCGAGCTCCACCGCGTCCTTTAGCGTCGACCCGGGATGCGACGACATAAAGTACGGAACGACAAACTGCCTGCTCCCATATTTGTCGTTGATCCTTTCATACCTCTTAATAAATTTTTCGTAAACGGCGTGCATAGGCTTTGCCATCCTCTTTAAAACCTCATCGGACACATGCTCCGGCGCGACTCTAAGCTGTCCGCTTATGTGATATTGGCAAAGCTCCTTTATAAAAGAATCGTCCGCATCCTCCATCAAATAGTCAAATCTTATCCCCGATCGTACAAATACCTTTTTCACGCCTTCAATCTTTCGCAGGCTTTTAAGCAGCTCAAGGTAGTCGGAATGGTCCGCGTCCAGATTAGGGCAAGGCTTTGGAAACAGGCACCGCCTGTCAATGCATGCCCCGTCCTTAAGCTGCCTGTCGCAGGACGGGTGCCTAAAGTTTGCCGTAGGGCCTCCCACGTCGTGAATGTATCCCTTAAAATCCTTTTCCCCCGCCATAAGCTTTGCCTCGTCTATAATGGACTTATGGCTTCTTGACTGCACGACCCTCCCCTGGTGGAACGCTATCGCGCAGAAATTGCATCCGCCAAAGCATCCCCTGCTGCTCGTAATGCTGTATTTTACTTCCGAAAAAGCGGGCACCCCTCCCTCTTTTTCATATGACGGATGGTACGCCCTCATATACGGAAGCGCGTAAACGTCGTCCATCTCCATCTGCGTAAGCGGCCTTGCCGGAGGATTTTGCACCACATACGCGCGATCGCCGTATTTTTCCACAAGCCGCCCCGCCGAAGCATGATCCGTGTTGCGATACTGCACGTAAAAGCTTTTCGCGTATTTTTTTCTGTCTCTTAGCATCTCCTCAAACGACGGCAGCATGACCGCGTCGCAAACGGCGGAAACGTCCTTCGCGCGGTAAGCCGTGCCGTCCACAAATGTAATGTCCTCAACGGCGATGCCGCTCTCAAGCGCTTCTGCAATTTCAACTATGGCCAGCTCGCCCATTCCGTAAATAACGATATCGGCCTGTGAATCGATAAGTATGGAATGCTTTAGGGAATCCGACCAATAATCATAATGCGCAAGCCTTCTAAGGCTCGCCTCGATGCCGCCTATTACTATCGGTATATTCTTATAAACCTTTCTAATGAGGTTGCAATATACCGTGACCGCCCGGTTCGGACGCTTTCCGACGGCGCCTCCAGGAGAATACGCGTCGCTTCCCCTCCTCTTTTTCGCCGCCGTGTAGTGGTTTACCATGGAATCCATATTTCCAGACGAAACTAAAAAACCAAGCCTTGGCCTCCCAAATATCGAAACGCTTTTTTCGTCTTTCCAATCTGGCTGGGCAATCATGCCCACCTTATAGCCATGCGCCTCCAAAACCCTTGTAATTATCGCGGCTCCAAAAGAAGAATGATCTACGTACGCGTCTCCCGACACGTAAGCGAAATCCACTTCCTTCCATCCCC
>CAZTVO010000062.1:7521-12633 GCA_964617075.1 uncultured Jutongia sp. | reverse complement strand
TGCTATTGCAAATACTCCGTCTCGGTCAAAGAAAGCGACATACCCGATTTTACGCGTACGCTTTCAAACGGCGCGCCGGGAAACGTATCCAAGGAGCACGAGTACCAGATAATGGGACTCGTTCCTGGAAAAACGAATTATATTGTAATAAATCTTTACAACAAGAAAAACGAGCTTTCGAGGGTAGTCGCGTACAGCATTGAGATGCCAAAAAGCGCGGTGGGCGCTCCAGTCAGGCTAAAGTCTGTCGATGGAAGGAGCAAGGCAAAGCTTAGCAATGGGCTTTATACGGTTTTCTCGGACGGGATTAAAGATGTCGTAAAGTCCACGCGCATAGTTGTAAAGAAAACCAGGAGGGGCGGCAAGGTCGTCAAGAGGCGCGTAAAGAAGACGGTCAAAAAGACTGTGAAAAGATATGCCATATTGCTGTACGACAATTCCGGAATATTAAGGGGCGAGATTCCGCTCGACGGGTACTGCGGCAGGAACGTCCAGACGATATACGACGGCATCGTGTACGCGTATTCGGACAACGGCCTCGCGCAGGTAAATTCTTTGGGGCAGGTCATAAACGTCTTCAAGCTGAATGGATACAGGCAGACAGGCGAATACGCCTATGATGATTTTGGAAACATATACGTCATAGCCGCGCCGGTCGGCAAAAACGCCGCCGCGGGCGGATGCATACTGAAAGTAGATATTGAAACGGGAGAAGTTTCAACGGCTCTTGAAATCAGCTCGCTCCTTCCCAAAAAATATGCCAGTGCCATTAAAAAATCCGGAAAAAGAGGACCGGATAAAATTGGCATAAATTCAGTAAAAGTTGTTGGAACGAATCAACTGCTTGTCAGTTCCAGGCTTCTTTCGAGCATTTTCAAGGTCAGCAGCGTCAACAGCCTACTGCCAAAAATCGATTACATAATATCGGACAAAAGCATATGGAGCAAATATAAGGGGTTAGAAAAGAAGGTGCTTACAAAAGCTTTGGAAGGCGACGCTACGCCCGAACCTACGCCTACGCCGGCTGTCGACTCCATACTTTCCAAGCCGCCCAAGGCGCCCGAGCTGTTCGACTCTCAGGCGGGACAAAACGCAATCGTTTATGAGAAGCCTTCGTCGCTTGCGGACGGGCAGTACTATATCAGCATGCTGAATAATAATTTCGGCCTTAAGGCTACTGGGTCGGACGAGTCGTATTACTACAGGTTTTTCGTCGACGAGACGGCAAAAACGTATATTCTTTCGGACAGCAAGGCGTTTGACAGGACGAAGACGGACGGAAACATTTCCAAATTTGACGACGGCTACGTCTACTGCGCAAGCGACGACAAAAAAATTATCGAAACTGACGCGACTGGAAAGCTTATCAGGGAATTTAGCTTAAATGTCAGGCCGTACCGCGTATATAAAAGCGATTGGAAAGGCTTTTGGTTCTATTGATATTGACCTGAATTTTAAAAAGAAGTATAATATTTTATAAGTGGGATGTTTAAGAGCTATTTAACAAACTATTTAGGAGGGTGCTTGATATGAAACTTTTTGTTGATACTGCGAAAATTGAAGACATTAGAAAAGCGAACGAAATGGGGGTTATTTGCGGCGTAACTACTAATCCTTCTTTAATTGCGAAAGAGGGAGGAAGGAGCCAGGTAGACGTTTTGAAGGAAATCGCATCCATCGTTGATGGACCGATAAGCGGCGAGGTCAAGGCGACGACGGTTGACGCCGATGGGATGATTGCGGAGGGACGCGAGATAGCAAAGCTTCATCCGAACATGGTCGTAAAGATTCCAATGACGGTCGAAGGCTTAAAAGCCACCAAGGTTCTCGCGGGCGAAGGCATTAAATGCAACGTTACCCTTATATTTACGGCCAATCAGGCGCTGCTTGCGGCAAGAGCGGGCGCCGCGTACGTCTCTCCGTTTCTTGGACGGCTTGACGACATCTCCCAGCCGGGGGTCGACCTCATAAGGACGATTGCCGCTATTTTTAAAAACTATGACGAGATCAAGACGGAAATAATCGCAGCCAGCATACGCAACCCGATCCATGTCACGGACTGCGCCCTCGCGGGAGCCGATATTGCTACCGTTCCTTATTCCGTAATAGAGGCGATGACGAAGCATCCGCTCACGACTCAGGGCATTGAGAAATTCCAGAAGGACTACATTGC
The DNA here is from genome assembly GCA_964617075.1 of uncultured Jutongia sp. Lineage (GTDB taxonomy): Bacteria > Bacillota > Clostridia > Lachnospirales > Lachnospiraceae > Butyribacter. The sequence goes on along the minus strand of CAZTVO010000062.1, from coordinate 10,460 downwards.
GGTATTTGGCGAATAATTAAGCGGCACACATTTTATCGATATAGAAAGGGAAAGCATTATGGATATTTTAGCATTAAAAAGAACTGCGAACGAGGTGCGAAAAGGCATTGTTACGTCCGTGCACAGCGCCAAGGCGGGCCATCCCGGCGGTTCTTTGTCTGCTGCGGATATTTTGACATATCTTTATTTTGAGGAGATGAATGTCGATCCGAAAGATCCCAAGAAAGCGGACAGGGACAGGCTTGTGCTGTCAAAGGGACATATAGCCCCGGCGCTTTATTCCACATTGGCGCAGAGGGGATATTTTCCAGTTGAGGATTTAAAGACGCTTCGCCATTTGGGCTCCTACCTGCAGGGGCATCCCGACATGAAGCACATACCAGGCGTCGATATGTCCAGCGGATCGCTCGGACAGGGCATATCCGCGGCTGTCGGCATGGCGCTGTCGGCCAAGCTTGACAAGGCGGCGTACCGCGTATACGCGATTCTTGGAGACGGGGAAATCCAGGAAGGGCAGGTATGGGAAGCCTCGATGTTTGCCGGGGCAAAAAAGCTTGACAACCTTGTTGTGATTGTAGACAACAACGGGCTTCAGATTGACGGCAGGATTGAAGACGTGTGCTCCCCTTACCCGATTGCCGATAAATTCAAGGCATTCAATTTCAATGTCATTGAGATTGACGCCCATGATTTTGAGCAGATCGCCGACGCTTTTAAGAAAGCAAGGGAAGTCAAGGGCATGCCGACGGCCGTCATCGCCAAGAGCATAAAGGGAAAAGGCGTTTCGTTTATGGAAAATCAGGCAAGCTGGCATGGCGCGGCGCCTAATGACGAGCAGTACGCTCAGGCAATGGCGGATTTGGAAAAAATCGGTGAAAGCTTGAACTAAGCGGATAGGAGGACAAAATGGCAGAAGTAAAAAAGATCGCTACAAGAGAAAGTTACGGGAACGCCTTGACGGAGCTTGCTGAATCGTATCCAAATCTTGTCGTGCTTGACGCGGATCTCGCCGCGGCGACAAAGACGGGCATTTTCAAAAAGGCATATCCCGAAAGGCATATAGACTGCGGCATCGCGGAATGCAACATGATGGGAATCGCGGCGGGGCTCGCCGCGACCGGAAAGATTCCTTTTGTCAGTTCGTTCGCGATGTTTGCCGCGGGACGCGCGTTTGAACAGGTTCGCAATTCGATCGGGTATCCGAGGCTTAACGTCAAAATTGGAGCGACGCACGCCGGGATTTCAGTAGGAGAGGACGGAGCCACGCATCAGTGCTGCGAAGATCTCGCGCTTATGCGCGTGATTCCTGGGATGGTAGTCATGAATCCTTCGGACGACGTAGAGGCAAAGGCGGCGGTTAAGGCGGCGCTTGACCATGAAGGCCCGGTATACATTCGTTTTGGACGTCTTGCCGTGCCCATAATTAACGACAGGCCTGATTATAAATTTGAAATTGGCAAGGGCGTCGTGCTTCGCGAAGGCGGAGACGTTACATTGATAGCGAGCGGACTTGAGGTGTCCGAAACGCTTGACGCCGCCGAAAAGCTTGCGAAAGACGGCATAGACGCCAAAGTCGTAAACATACATACTATCAAGCCGCTTGATGAGGAACTTGTCATTTCTGCCGCCGAGGAGACCGGCAAAGTCGTAACGGTCGAGGAGCATTCCGTGATAGGCGGGCTAGGAAGCGCGGTGTGCGACTGCCTGTCGGCAAACGCTCCGACGAAGGTTCTAAAAATAGGCATAAACGATACATATGGCGAATCGGGGCCGGCTGTGGAGCTTATAAAAAAGTACGGCTTGGATGCCGACGGCATATACAAAAAAGTCAAAGAATTTATCGCGTAGCCTAAGGCTACGTGTCAGGCGCGGCGTTTTGCCGCGTCTTTTTTTTTGCATAAAAAAAGCGATTTTGAATGAACAGACGGAAATCTTATGACGCCGCTGCCGTTTTAATAAAAAAGTAAAGAATTAGGAAAAAAATTATGCTATCCTAATATGGCAGACGGCAGGGGAGGAGGCGGGCGGTATGGAAAGCGCGAAAATTCTGATTGCCGACGATGACAGGGATATTGTCGATTTGGTCGCCATAAATCTTGCCGGCGAAGGATTTAGCTGCGTAAAAGCGTACGACGGTGCGCATGCTATGAGCCTTTTTAAGGAGGAAGAGGTTGATCTGGCTATACTTGACATAATGATGCCGGCGGCGGACGGCTGCCATGTATGCGAATGGATCAGAAAAAAAAGCAACATCCCAATCATTATGCTTAGCGCAAAAAGCGGCGAAAACGACAAGGTATTCAGTCTTGTAAACGGCGCGGATGATTATGTAACTAAGCCGTTTAACACGAAGGAGCTTGTCGCGAGAGTAAAATCGCAGCTGAGGCGATATAGAAATTTTGGCTTGGAAGCACAGAAGCGCGCCGACGCCGTTGAGCTTGAGAATTTGTGGATGGACAGAAACAGCCATCGGGTAAAGGCTTACGGAAAAGAGGTCAAGCTAACTCCAACCGAATTTGACATATTGTTTCTGCTTGCGTCGCATCCAAACGAGGTGTTTTCCACCGACGAGATTTTTGAACGGGTGTGGAAGGAAAAAAGCTTTGAGATGAGCAATACCGTCATGGTTCACATAAGAAGAATCAGAGAAAAAATTGAATTGGATTCAAGAAACGCGAAAATTATAAAGACCGTGTGGGGAGTTGGATATAAAATTGAAGCGCAGCATTCGCAGAAGCTTTAGGGTCGAGCTTTTTGCCTGCGCCATGGCAAGCGCGATTTTTGCGATTTTGACGGAAGCGGCGATGGGCTTTGCGATGGCGTTTATTTCAGCAAAATTCAGCGTTCTAAAAGGTGGCCGCGCGGGCAGGGCGGCAGGGCAAAATTCTTACGCGCGGCAAATGATTTCCGGCTATGACGAGATAAGGACGTGGAACGCC
>CAZTVO010000062.1:0-7511 GCA_964617075.1 uncultured Jutongia sp. | reverse complement strand
AATGAGATCACAATTTTTGCCTTCATTGTCGTTGTTACGGGCATTTTTTTGTTTGCGTTTTATTTTTTGGCCTTTACAAAGAGGGTCACGAAAGATATAATCCGTATTTCAAAATGCATATCCCAAATTGCGTCAGGCGACTTGGACGCGAAAGTCGAAGACGTCGACCGAAGCGACGAGCTTGGGGAAATTGCCGCGCAGGTCAACAGCATGTCAGAAGAAATTAAACGGCTTGTAGAGGCCGAAAGGGACGCGCTTCAGGAAAATAAAGATATCATTGCCTGCGTGGCTCATGATTTGCGTACGCCGCTTACGTCGGTTATAGGATATCTTCAGCTCGCGATGGACGCCGACGGGCATACCGGGGAGGAAAGGGAAAAGTATGTACGCATAGCGGCTGACAAGGCACAAAAAATGCAGGGGCTTATTGAGGAGCTTTTTAGTTATACGAAGCTTATAAACGGGGCAATAAAGCCTCGCAAAAGCAAAGTGGACGCGGTGAAGCTGGTTGAGCAGGTCATTGAGGAGTTTTACCCCCTTTTTGAGAAAAATGGCGTTAAATGCATTTTGAGGAAAAAGCAGGATGAACTGTTCGTAAATATAGACGGCGAGCTCATAGCGAGGGCGGTCTCAAACCTTGTAAGCAACGCGGTCAAATATGGAAAGGACGGGAAAGAGGCATATGTGGATATTGACCGGCAGGGGGATAAAATTTACATAAGAGTGACCAATTTCGGGACTGTAATACCTAAACAAAGCATAGGACGCATATTCGACAAGTTTTACAGGGTAGAGGATTCTAGATCGGCGGAGACGGGCGGCACAGGACTTGGTCTTAACATCGCGTATGAAATAGCGCTTCTGCATGGCGGAACCATAGACGTTTACAGCGGAATAAAGGGAACGCGCTTCACGCTCTCGCTTCCTATGGAGTCGGACGATCAAAATGATATGAAAGGATTGGCAAAATGAAACATAGACATTTGAAAAAACTCATAGCCGCGTTTATTGTGTTTTTTTTGGCGCTCGTCCCGGTGATGTACGTAAATTGCGGCAACGCCCGCGCAAAAGACGAACAAGTTCGGTACCCAGACGGGAACGGGGAAGTTTTTTTTAGCACGGACGATAAGAAAATAAATGCCTCAATGACGTTTGGCTTTGACGGCATGACAAAAGTAGGCAGAAACATTAGGACAAGGACTTTATTGGAAAATAGCGGGGATGACTTTTCTGGGAAGCTTAGGATAATTTTTCATATGGGCGCCATGGACGCGGCAATGGTTCAAAGAAGTTTTTCGCTTGCGTCGGGCGAGAGCAAAAATTTAGAAATCCCGTTTTCATTTGACCAAGACGAAATCGTCTGGTTTAGGGCAGAAATTGTAGACGGCGGCGGCAAGACTATTGGCGGCGTTCCAATAAGGGCGCAGCTTGAGTCAGATACGTCGCAGGCGTATATAGGAGTTCTTTCAAAAGACGCGTCGAAGCTTAAATATTTTAATAAAAACATGGCGTCTAAAAACAATCGGGAGGATATCGGACGCGTATTTGAACTTGCGGCCGACGATATTCCAACGGACGCAAGACTTATTGACACGCTTGACGTCATTGTGATTGATAATTTCGATACCGAAAGCCTGTCGGAGGAACAGACGGATTGTATACGTGAATGGGTTGAAGGGGGCGGAACATTATTTTTGGGAGGAGGCCAGGGCGCCGCGGGGACGCTTGAGGTTTTTTCAAAATCTATGCTAAATGGCGTAATTGGCAGGCCAAAAAACGTAATGACGGATTTTGGGCTTCGTGAAGAAAACAAAAGCGCGTCTGTTGAAATGACGATCGCCGATGTTAAAATAGAAGGTGCAAAAAGCGTCCTTTCCGATGGACATAGGACGCTGGCAAGCATGGTTGGCCGCGGCGACGGCAATATAATCGTTTCAAATTTTTCACTGGCATTGGGAGAGGGCATCCCGGAGGCGTTTAAAAGTACAGTCGTTAGCACGATGTTTGACAATTTAAGCGGCTTTAAGAAAATGCAGTTAAGTTCAGGCTATTCCAGTTACGACAATTATCATGCTACGGCCGTACAGCTAAACGAGGTCGACGCGCTTCCAAACGCGGCTCTTTACGCGGCGCTGCTCGTAGCCTACGCGCTGCTTGCGGGACCGATAGCGTATGTTTTACTAAAAAAGAAAGATAAGAGGATTATGCTGTGGATTGAGGTTCCCGCTCTCGCGGTTCTTTTTTCAGTCATAATATATGTAATAGGGGGCGGAACGCGTGTACAAAAGCCGTACGCCAACTATGTTTCAACTATAGACGTTTCATCCGCCGATGCTTCCGAAAGCGGCGCGACAACCGTATTTGCGATTGCAAATTCTTTAAACAAACCGTATTCCGTGGATATGGGGGATAAGTTTAACGTCGCGGTAAGGCCGGATATGGAAGGAGCTTATTATGGGAGCTATAAAGACGCGCCAAATGATTACGCCTACGGGGTCGAGTATGGCGCGGACGGCGCGAAGCTTATAATGAATAAGATGAACGTATTCAGGAGCGCGTATTTTGAAACAAAAGGAGAAAGCGGGCTGAAAGGAACTGTAGACGTAAAGATTTCAAAAAATGACGGAAAGATCTCGGGACGTGTAGTCAACAATATGTCCTGCGACTTGACCGATTGCGTTATTTACTATGACAATGATTTTATAAAGATCGGAGAAATAAAGCAGGGCGGCGTCTTTGACGCGGAGAGTCTTGGCAAAGAGAGCGTGTATACTTTTAGGGAACATCCGGACTATGAGAATCAGGTAGGATCTATATTTAACGGTGATTTATATGATTCTTCCACGAGCGTTGGAGTAAAGAGAAAGATAGGAATGCTTTTAAGCTATACGTCCAATAGGGCCTCCGATTTTCCTTTTTTTTATGGATTTGCCAAAGACGGAACAAAAACGGCATTTACGGATACGCGCGAGTTTAGCGCCCATGGAGTTACAGGCATAGTAAAAAAAATAAAAGTACGTGAAACGGTGGACGGATTTGAGGCCATAGGCTCTCTTGAGGATTATGCATATGAGTATAATCGGGAATACACAACCGGATATGAGGCTTCAATTAAGGAAGATAGGGGAAGAATGTACGATTTTAAGGTAAAATATAAATTTCCCGATGGATTTAAGCTTAGAAGAATACTGTACAATGAAAATACCGCCGCGGGGGAATTTGCGCTTTCAGAATATAACAGCTACGCGTCGGAGGCGTTTATGGGGACGGCCATGGTCAGGGACAAAAAAACAGGCGATATGAAAAAAATAATAGAATCAGGCAAAAAGGCGAATGTAAAAAATATTGCGGACTATCTTGAAAAAGACGGAACGCTTGATATTTATTACGATATCGATTTGAACGCGGCGTATAACGGAAATTATACGATTGACTCGCTCACCCTTCCAAGCGTAAAGATTGCCGGAAAATACGCGCCGTGAGCGGGAATGCGGGCCGACGTCATTGTCGGTGGCAATGGAGGAAGAAATGGTAGAGATAAAAAATTTATGTAAGCGCTACGGAAAATTTGTGGCGTTGGATAGCTTAAATCTTTCAATCAAAAAGGGCGAGCTTTTCGGATTTGTCGGGCCAAATGGAGCCGGCAAGACTACCACAATGCGTATAATATCAGGACTTTTGCCGGCGGACGGCGGGGAGGCGAGCGTGGCGGGAATAGACATTTACAAAGACCCCGTCGGCCTAAAGCGTAAAATAGGATATATGCCGGATTTTTTCGGAGTGTACGACAATCTAAAAGCAATAGAATATATGGAGTTTTACGCGTCGATATACGGCATTGTGGGAAATTCGGCAAAAAAGATATGCATGGAGCTGATGGAGCTTGTAAATTTGCAGGATAAGGCGGATTTTTATGTAGACACCCTGTCAAGAGGCATGAAGCAGAGGCTTTGTCTTGCGAGGAGCCTTGTGCACAATCCGGAGCTTCTTATTTTGGACGAGCCCGCTTCAGGACTTGACCCAAGGGCAAGATTCGAGATGAAGGGAATACTAAAAAATCTTCACGATATGGGAAAGACCATCATTATCAGTTCGCATATTCTTTCCGAGCTTGCGCAAATGTGTACAACTATAGGCATAATTGACAAAGGCAGAATGATCGTGAAGGGCAGCATGGACGACGTCGTTAAGCATTTAAAAACGTCCAATCCTATAAGATGTCATATCGTTGAAAATTTGGAAACGGCGATAAGGATAATAAAAGAAAATCCTCTTGTAAAAAATCTTTCAATCGACGGTTTGGATCTGGCTGTAAATTTTGACGGAATAGAGTCAGACGAAGCTGCTCTTTTGGAAGAGCTGATAAGAAACGGCGTAAGAATTTCCTCATTCGTGCGCGAGTCCGCGGATCTGGAAGAGGCGTTCATGGAGGCTACCGCAAAGAAGGAGGTTATTGCTTGATGAAGATAAATCCAATTTATAGAAAAGAGATAATCGCCAGGGCGCGTTCCATAAAATTTCCAATTACAATCTTTGTATTTAACCTTGTTCTTATAGCCATCGAGTTTTTTGCATTTGAGATAAGCTTTAATGTATATGTAAACAGCGGGGTGGATTACATCAACGCGGTGGTCATATATTATGTGATAATCTTTATTGAAGCCGGAATGCTGGCGGTAATGATTCCCGCTTTTACCGCGGGAAGCATAGCGGGAGAAAGGGAAAAGCAGACGCTTGAGATACTCTTGACTACCACATTAAAACCCGTTCAAATAGTGGTGGGAAAACTTGTATCTTCAATAAGCATGGCGCTTTTGCTGGTGGCGTCGAGCCTCCCCGTAATATCGGTGGTGTTTACCGTGGGCGGCGTCGGCATGGCTGATTTATGGCAATTTATAGCGGCGATGGTTGTATTTTCAATTTTTATAGGCAGCATGGGCGTATGGGCGTCGGCTCTTGTAAAAAAGACAGTATCCGCGACAGTTTTATCCTTTGCGATGGTCTTTGCCGTATGCATTCTCACAGCGGTCGCGGTGCTTCTGGCAAACGGCGCGGCAAACGTGTATCATTACAATTTTCCCAATCCTTCGGGGAAGTATCCCGACGTGAGCGTCTTTACATACATACTGCTTTTAAACCCCGCTTTTACCATGGCCGAGATATGTTTAAGGCAGATAGGCGAGGAAAGCATCGCGTCTGTAGTAAGTTCCGCGCTAAATGGGAGTCTGCCTGCGGTTTTTCAAGACCATTGGGTGCTTTTTAGCCTGATTGTCCAGTTTGCATGCTCGATTTTATTTGTATGTTTCGCGTCAAGACATTTAAATCCGCTGAAAAAAAAGAGGGCGGGTTAATTTTGGCGAGGTGTGTGGATTTTGGGAGCATTTGACAAAAAAGAGAAAAAACTTTCCGATGTTGACGCGTGTATAGTCAAATTTTTGAAGTCTGTCGCCAGGCGGGGAACAGTTAAGAAATGGATAGACGCTTTCGCGCTGTGCGAGGCGTGCGCGGCGGCCGTGGGACTTGCGATAAATCTCATCTCAATGTTTATTCCGATATATTACGCGCCCCTATACGGGTTTTTGGCTATGCTCATAGGCTTTATCGCATCATTGGCATACGCGTTTGCAAACAGGTATGGACTTAGTGACGCGGCCGCATACGCGGACGCGGCGGGATTAAAGGAAAAGCTTGCCACCAGCCTTGAACTGATAGGCGAGGAAGACGGTTTTGCCGGGCTTTTAAAGGAAGCCGCGGCAAAAGAAATTTTTTCCTTTGATAAAAAGAAGAGTCTTCCTTTCGAGTATCCAAAAAAAACCTTTATGGCCGCTTTTTTAGCCTGCGCCGCGATGATTTTTTTTATGCTTGCGCCGTCTTACGCGAAAAAGGAAGCCGCTGAAACGCATACCTTTAAAATGCAGACGAATGAGATAGAAGATAAAATCAAAAAGGCACAGAATCAGATAAAAAATATGAAAAAGACAGGCGAAGACGGAGACAAAGCAAAAAATATTTTGAAAGCCTTAAAGGACGCGCGAAAAGAAGTTTCAGGAGCAAAAGAGGCTAAAGACGTAAAAAAAACGATGGAAAGGCTTGAGTTAAAGATAAAAAACGAATTTTTAAATGGAGGGGACGAGGAGCTTGCCAGAGCCGCCGATACGCTTGCGCCGGGCGCGGATTTGGAGGCATTGGCCGAATATGGCAATAGGCTGGCACAAATTGAAAAAAAAGGAAAGATTGGAAAAGCGGCCGTAAGCGAGCTGGAAAACTTGGGGAAGCAGCTTGACAAAATCGAGTCCGACAAGCTTTTAAACAGCCTTGAAAAAAGTATGAAAGACGGCAAAATTACAGATGAGGAAGCCGCGAAGGCCATGTATGCAGCCGGCGCTTCTGAGGTGAAATTTGCGGCTGAGGCAGTTTCTAATCCTAAGTCTTTTGGCAATAATAATTTAGCTTCTAAAAAAAGCAGCACTAGCACCGGTTCAGGAGACGGTTCGCGAGGCGGCCGAAATTTAGGCGGCGACAGCGGAATTATGAGGAAAAAAAACGAAGAAAAAAAGGAGAATATATATCTTCCCGGCGCGGACGAAGACGTAAGCTTGACAGGAAGAAAAGGAGAAGGCGCGCAGAGTGAACGGCAAAGCCGCTCGCAAAGCGCCAAGGCGGGCAAAAAAAAGAATATAGACGCGGTAGCTGGAGAATACAGCAGCCGCGCGTACGCTAAAATCGAGGAAAACGAAGTACCGTCTGAGATGAAGGACGTAGTAAAGAAGTATTTTAGCGCGTTTTCGGACTGACCGTCGGGCGCGAGCAGTTATTTTGCCTAAGAAAAGCATAATATAAGGCGGAGAGGAAAGGATTATGATAGAAAAAGCCGTCGTAGAAAGGCTCGTTGAGGGATTTGGCTTGTGCGAAAAAGAGATTTCAAAGGCAATCGTCGGGCAAAAAGACGTCATACATGAGATTATGCTTGCCATACTTGCCGGAGGCAACGTGCTTTTGGAGGGGGCTCCGGGGCTGGGAAAGACTCAGCTTGTGAAAACAGTTTCAAATGTTTTGGATTTGTCGTTTTCCAGAATACAGTTTACGCCCGATTTGATGCCGGTCGACGTCACGGGCACGGATATTATAGTAAAAGAAAATGGCGGCAGCGCCTTTAGATTTGAAAAAGGGCCGATTTTTGCCAACATCATATTGGCGGACGAGATAAACAGGGCGACGCCGAAAACGCAGTCAGCCATGCTTGAGGCAATGCAGGAAAAAACGGTGACAGTCGGGAAGACGACATACGATCTTCCAACGCCGTATATGGTATTCGCGACACAAAATCCAATCGAGAGCGAAGGCACATACCCGCTGCCGGAGGCGCAGCTTGACAGGTTTATATTTAAAATAAGCGTTGTCTTTCCCTCTCTTGACGAGCTCAAGCAAATCATGGCAGTGACCGTTTCCGGAACGGCACCCAAGCTAAGCACTATATTAAGCGGCAGGGACGTTCTGGACGCGAGGGAGCT
>CAZTVO010000061.1:1077-12753 GCA_964617075.1 uncultured Jutongia sp. | reverse complement strand
TGCGAATATACCGCCGGAATGGAGCCGTTGCCGCGAAGCCCCATGCCAATAGCCTCCGTAAGACAGTTCATGCTGTTCGCGGTATACATTCCCGAGCACGAGCCGCATGTGGGACACGCGCTGCACACATAGTCGTCGACTTCTTCGTCGCTCATCCGTCCGGCGGCATTTGCGCCTACGGCTTCAAACATCGATGAAAGGCTCGTCTTTTTCCCATTTACATGGCCCGCGAGCATTGGCCCTCCGCTTACAAAAATAGTAGGAATATTTATTCTGGCTGCCGCCATAAGAAGACCCGGCACGTTCTTGTCGCAGTTTGGAACCATCACAAGCGCGTCGAATTGATGCGCAAGGGCCATGCACTCTGTGGAATCCGCGATAAGATCCCTCGTAACCAAGGAGTACTTCATCCCGACATGCCCCATGGCAATGCCGTCACACACCGCAATCGCGGGAAACACTATCGGCGTTCCGCCGGCTAGAGCCACCCCCATCTTTACCGCGTCTACTATCTTGTCGATGTTTACGTGGCCCGGAACTATCTCGCTGTGCGAGCTTACAATGCCGATAAGCGGCCTTTCAAGTTCCTCTTCGGTAAGTCCAAGGGCGTTAAACAAAGATCTTTGCGGCGCCGTCTGCATGCCTTTTTTAACTGCATCGCTTCTCATATCGTAAAATCCTCCCAGCAAATTTTTTTGGACGTATGGATGCGCGAAACCTAACCGATATGTCCCGCGATTATGTCTCCCATCCGCCTTGTGCCCACCTGCGTCTTCCCTTCCGCCATAATGTCGACAGTCCTAAATCCTTCCTTAAGCGACTTTTTGACGGCGTCTTCTATCTCGTCCGCCTCTTCTTCGAGGTCAAACGAATATCTAAGCATCATCGCGGCCGAAAGAATCTCCGCTATAGGATTTGCCTTATCCTGCCCCGCGATGTCGGGCGCCGAACCGTGGCTAGGCTCATACAGTCCGAACTTCCCAGATCCGAGGCTCGCGGACGCCAGCATGCCGATAGAGCCGGTAACCATGCTCGCCTCGTCCGAAAGAATGTCGCCAATCATATTTTCAGTAAGAATAAAGTCGAACAGCCTAGCATAGCGGAAAATCAGCATCGCGCATTTGTCAACCAGCATATCCGAAAGCTAGACCTCTGGATAATCTTTAGAAACCTCCCTTACTACTTTTCGCCAAAGCATGGATGAATCAAGAACGTTTGCCTTGTAGACGCTGCATACCTTCCTGCCGCGCTTCAACGCCACGTCGAATCCCCATTTCGCGATTCGTCTGATCTCATTCTCGTCATACGTAAGAGTATCTATAGCTTTAAGAACGCCATTTTCCTCCACTGTCCTGCGTTCTCCAAAATAAATGCCGCCCGTCAGCTCCCTCATTACCACGAAGTCAAACCCGCCTTCCGTGATTTCCTCCTTAAGGGGGCACGCTTCTTTTAATTCGTCAAAAAGAACCGCTGGACGTATATTCGCGTAAAGCCCTAAGCCTTTTCGTATCTTTAAAAGCCCTGCCTCCGGCCTTTTGTCGGGCGCAAGCTCGTACCAGCGCGACTGCCCTACATTGCCGCCTACAGCGCCCAAAAGCACGGAATCGCTTGCCTTGGCCTCCGCGAGGGTCTCATCGGTAAGAGGCTCGCCATAAGCGTCTATGGAACATCCGCCCATCAAAAGCTCTTTATATTCAAACGAGTGGCCATGCTTTTCTCCTATCCTGTCCAGAACCTTTCTTGCCTCCGCCGTTATCTCAGGGCCGATGCCGTCCCCGGGGATCACCGCGATCTTAAAGTTCATAAAATGCGCTTCCTTTCCAATAACGCGTCCGCCGCGTCTTGTACAAAAACCGTCCTTAAACGCCATTTCATAGTGTATACAGAAAATTTTCCCATGTCAAGCCGGCCAAGATTTTAAGGCCGTCGTCTACTTTTTTCTCCTGCCCACCCTAAACGTAATGATAAGAATCGACGCCGTGGCGACAGCTATTACCGATATTATCGCGATCGGCCTCGCCTTCTCTTTAAGAAATGCCACGACTTGCGCGTAAACGTCCGATTCGCCTTCAGTCTTTACGCTGTCGGCTGAGGCGTAATAATCCCCGGAAGAGGCCGTTTCCGCCGGAGTGTCGCCTTTTTCGTCCGCGAGAGCGATTTTAGCGAAGGCGCACGCCCCTGTCGCGGCCGTCCATATCGCGGCGCACAAAACAAAAGCAAGCGCAGCGCCTAATCCGAATCTAAAAAAATCCTTTTTTTTCGCCATGCAACCGGCACCTCCATCTTAATTTATTCCAGTGCTTCCAAATCCGCCCCTGTCGCGGCCCGAAAGACGGTCTACCTCTTCAAAAAAAATTTCGGGCTGATTTTTAAAAATGCGAAATTGGCAGATTCTGTCATTTACGCGTATCCTTGTGTCGCGCAGCGCTATAACCGGCATTTTCCACATATCGCCGTCGCCGCAGTACGAGCCGTCCACGATGCCGCATTGATTTGCCTGAATTATGCCAAAATTTTTATATGTGCTGCTTCTAGGCACTATATGCGCCTCATATCCCTTTGGAAGCTGCATGGCGACGCCAAGCGGTATAAGCTTGAATTCTCCCTTTTTTAATTCAACGTCCTCACATGCCCTAAGGTCTATCCAGTCGGATTTATTTTCTATATATTCAAGCTTGTCGATTTTATCCGTAAAATACTTTATTTTAATTTTCTCCATCCGCGTTAAATCCTCCGCGCAGCGACGCGTCTATCTTTTCCCTTACCTCATAGATGCTTTCTCCGCCATTTGCCGCAATCCGCGAAACATCGTCATACTCGTATTTGCGCCGCGCGGCTCCGAATCCACAAGAATATTTGCATCTTACGTCGCCATACGGCGTTTCAACCGTTTCGACGCGCCTGTCAAGCAGATGCCTCGCCATGCGCTCTTCCCTTATTCCAATAGTAGTCGTATGCTTAAACATCGCCTCTATTACGTCTTCCTTGTCCTCGTCCCGGCACATGGCTTTAATAAGCGTGCCCGGGCGCGATTTTTTCATGCCGATCGGCATAGTATAGGCTTCAAGCGCGTTCGCGTCAAAAAGCCTGTCCATGGCAAAGCCAATCTCTTCCGCCGTCATGTCGTCAACGTTGCACGAAAGCTCTATTACATCGTCCGCCCCGCCATTTGCCTCCCCAAGCATTGCCCTTACGCAATTTAGCCTGTCGAAATCTTTTTTCCCCATTCCATAGCCGATAGTTTTTGTTTTCATAACCGGCATATTCCCAAATTTGGACGCGAAATGCCTAAGCAGCGCCGCTCCCGTAGGAGTGCAAAGCTCCCCCTTTATATCGCCGCCGTATATGGGCGCGCCCTCAAGTATGAGCACCGTGGCGGGAGCCGGCACGGGAAGAACTCCATGGGCGCATTTTACGTGGCCGCTTCCAACATGAACAGGAGAAACGACCGTCAGATCGGGCGACAGCCTGTCCATAAGCAGGCACACCGCGGCTATGTCCGCTATGGCGTCCATAGCGCCCACCTCGTGAAAATGTATTTCCGCGACAGGCTTTCCGTGAACGCGCCCTTCCGCCTCCGCAATCAATCCATATACGCTCAAAATATCTTTTTTAACTTTTGCTGAAACGGCCAGCCCGTCTATTATGTCCTCTATATCCTTCATATGGGCGTGGCCGTGCCCATGATGCCCGCCGTCTTCGTCGGCGTGTTTATGCGTATGGACGTCCGTCTGGGCGCCCTCTTCAATCCCATTTATTTTTACCGAAAAACGCGTGCCCAATATGCCGCATTTCGTAACGGATTCAATCGCCATTTCAGCTCCCGGCACTCCAATGCCGTTCATCTCTTCTATAAACCCGCCTGGATCCGGCAGCAGTTCCATGAGCGCGGCGGCGAGCATGTCTCCCGCGGCTCCCATTCCGCAATCCAAATACAAAACCTTCATTTCCACGCCTCCATATGATTCACAAGGCTCGCAAAATACCCGGCTCCAAAGCCGTTGTCGATATTTACGACCGCCACTCCGCTGGCGCACGAATTAAGCATCGACAGCAGCGCGGACACCCCATTAAACGAGGCCCCGTACCCTACGCTCGTCGGCACGGCTATCACGGGGCAGTCCGCAAGCCCTCCCACCACGCTTGCCAGAGCCCCCTCCATGCCCGCCACGGCAATTATCACGCTTGCCTTCATAATTTCGTCCTTATGCGAGAAGAGCCTGTGAAGCCCCGCGACGCCAACGTCATAAATCCTTTTTACGTCGTTTCCAAGCGCCTCCGCCGTAAGCGCGGCCTCCTCCGCCACATAAATGTCGCTCGTCCCGCCCGTCGCTACTACAATATTGCCAATTCCATCGGGAGACGGCATGCCGCCCACAATTCCAATTTTAGCCTCTTTATGATATGCCATATCATGGATTTTTCCGACCTCTTCCGCCGTTTCCCCGTCAATTCTTGTAATTATTATTCTATTCTGTCCGTTTTTTTTCATCGCGTCCACGATGCCTATAATCTGATCTGGGCTTTTGCCCTCGCCGTAGATAACCTCCGAAACTCCCTGCCTGACTTTTCGGTGCAAATCGACCTTGGCATACCCTATATCCTCATACGGCTCCGACTTAAGCCTTAAAAGCGCGTCGTCCACCGACACGCTGCCGTCCCTCACCGATTCAAGCAGCCGCCTTGCCTCGCTGTTCATCGACATACCTCGCTTAAACATATTTTAACATAATTAATCCAAATCATAAATCCGCCATACAAGATAAAAAGCGGTTCACCGATTACGATAAAACCGCTTTTAAGCAAGCCTCTTCAATCTTTCTTTTTAAAAAGCGCGGCCCTCACCGCGCCCTTGGGATCCGTCACAAGAAGTACGACAATCCAAATGACAAGCCCTAAGGCAACGACGTAAAGGCCAAGATAAAAATCGTTCAGCATATTCGCGGGCGAAGGCGCAAAAAAACTCGCTCCAAGCTTCGCGTACTCATATATTGCATCCGCAAGCCACATAATCGACGCTCCCCAGTACAGCCAGCACAAAACGCCTACCTTCATGTCATTCTTCGCAGCGTTGACGTACCATATGGCCGTGCTGGCGACGGCGGCAAAAACAGTTACGAGCAAAGTCACGCGTCGTCACCTCCACAATTCGGCAAAAAAGTCACTTCGAAAAAATCTTTCTTTCCATCACGGACACTGCCGCGCACATCAAAACCCAGACGGCCGTAACAAGAGCCGACATCGTCACTCCGACCGTAGCCATCTCGTTAAGCATCCTTACAGCGTCGGCGGGATTTGACGCCGCGGTAAGGAACGGAAAAACGGGAACTATCTCGCCGTGCCAAAAATGCTCAAAAGAAAGAAGCGCGCAGCCTCCCCAAAGCAGATTTGAAAGCCACTTAAGCTTCCTCGAAAAAGAAACTTTCGCAACCTTTTCCGTCCTGCCCCCGTCAAGCTCGGCCACGGCCTCATCGGCCTCGCCTTCCCTGGACTTTACTATTTTATTGACAGCCGAAACAAAAACCGCCTGAGCGGCGGGCACTAAAAAACACGCCATCTCTTAACCCCTCCTTAAATGATAGGCATATCGGTCAAACCTGTAAGATTTTACATCAAAAGGGGGCGCTTTGTCAAATCTAAAAATTGGCTTCGATTTGGAAAAAATCCAGCTGTTTTAAATTGCTTTGGGAATTTTAGTATTGATGTTATTTAAGATAAACGATGGATATATCTCGCATTTTCTCATGCGGATATTAAGAAGCTTTTTTCTTATCATCAGAAAGGCCTTTTTTAAATGACGCATGAAGTAGTCGTTTTCACGGCTTAAGGCATTTTCATAATTTCTGTCTATAAACTGCAGAGCGCGTCCCTCAGACATGGCCTCGGCAAACTCCGCATTGTAAGGAATCGTTTCCGTCTTGTCCCTCGCAATATTGTAGCTGCGGCATATTTCATGATAATTAAGAGGCAGTTCGGGCTGATAGGCCCCTATGAGAAACACCGATTTTTCATAAATGGAGGAATAATTGTCGAAAAAGTCCCTTAGCTGCGCGTCATTCTGCGTCAGATTCACTACGATCAGATCCGCCTCAGCAAGTATTGCGCCGGAGCTTAAATTTTGATTGGAATCAACGTCTATGAATACAAAGTCCGCGAATAATTCGAGATTTCGCAGCAGCTCCTTATGCGACATATTGAACGCGTAGTCGAAAACTTCCCTGTTTATGGCCAAGTTTTGCGGCAGATAGTACATCCCTGAGTACAACAGCGGCAGCGCCGTCCGATTAAGCAGTTCGGCTATATTTTCCCCGCCTGAGCAAAGGTATTTGACTATGTGCTCAATGCCATATCCTTCATAATATTTTCTGCCCTCCCGCCGCCTGCCTGCGCGTTCATCCGGAAGCACTATGTCGGCTAAGCTTCCCCTGCTGTAATGATTTTCCAAAAGAACAATTTTTCCCATATGCTCTATCGCGGCAAAAGCCGCAATGCATGCGGTATTGGCAGTCACGCCGCCAACCCCGCGGCTGTTGCTCCAAAAAGCGATTTTCACCGTTGCCTCCATTCCGCCGGCTGCCGCCGGCATTCAAGCCAAATAAAAAATGCAATATTAAGTTTGCTATAACATAATAAGTTTAGAGGGTTAGGCTTGTAAAGCGTTTTTCCAATTATTTCCTATTTTCTACATTGTTAACAAAATTTGGGGTGAATTTCATATATATGCACAAAAAATACCATCTGGCAGATGGTATTCTTATACTAACGACATATTAAATATAAGCTTCATAAAATCTAGTTTTTAATGTTGCTAAAAAAGTCCTTAAAGACGCCGTAGACGCCCTTCTCAATCTTGACGCCGTGCGCGCAAAATCTGTACGTTCTGCATATAATTTCCGACATATTAAAACTGTCCCGCGTCACGCAAAATCTGCTAAACGCTATGAGATATATGAGCGCCGCTTCGCCAAACGCCCTTATAAGCCTTTCCGCGGACGGCTCGTCGGGATGCTCTAAATATCGGCAAAAAATCCTGTATTTGACATAGCTGGGAAATACGCCGCGCAAATCCTTTTTAACCTTGTCGTCAAACGCCCGCATACGCTCAAGAATGACGCCGGCGTCGATATCCCGCATCTTTTCAAACGGCTCAAAAAAATCCGCGATATAGGAAGCCTCCTTATTTTCAATAGCCAAATCAAGAATCCCGTCAAGCATGGCGCCAAAAAGCCTGATGCTTTCGGCATACTCCAAAACAGATTTTTTTGCGAATACGCTCCGCGCCGCCGCGTCCGAAAATTTTTTTAGCTCGCCGCCTATCGCGGGCACTTCTTCAGGCTTTATCTCTCCCGCGCGCCCTCCTCGCGCCGCCCTAAATTTAAATTCGCCCGCGGCTATACGGCGCGCGGCCGCCGGACACGACGCCGCGAGAGAAAGAAGCGCCAGATCTGAGTCAACGTAAAAAATCTTTGGAAACTTGCGGCATGTATTGCAAAGCATTTCCTCCCCGGCGTTCTTCCATATGCGGCACAGTCCGTCCCCGTCAAGCATCGCGCACCGGCCGCCCTCCTTATTTACGAACCGCAGCCCGGCGTCTGACTCGCGTATGTTTGACATTATATCGCTTCTTAAAGACGGATCCGAAATTTGCCCGTATTTGCCATAGGACTCGCCATCCACCGCAATCGACCATCCGGCGCAGCACGTATCTGGACACTCGCCCGCCAGACACTTAAAATCGACATAAAAATCGGGCATTATGCACCTAATCAAAACATAAGCTCCGACTTGTTTTTAATCAGCCTCGCGCCATTTACCATAACCAGGACGCCCGCGGCAATGCCCGCCGCGATGAATATAATTCCCATCACTATGTTAAATATTCCAACCGACCTCATGGTCTTATAAATTTTCTCAGTCATAAAAAACCTCTTTTTTATTCTTTTGCGGTACGGCAGCGCGGCCGCGCTGTCAGACGGCTCCATACTGCCCGTAGTATTCGTCAAGGTCCGCCTTTATCTTGTCGTCAATGACGACTCTGCCCATGCATTCTTTATTGTAGAGGTGCTCGCAAACGTCCTTCATCGAAACAATAGCGGCCGTTTTAAATCCATACTTTTTCTGAATCTCAAAAAGGGCTCCCTCGCTTGTTGAAAGGCCCTTCTCCATGCGGTCAAGCGAAACAATAAGACCGACTATCTCAACGCGCCCCTGGGCCTGAATAATTGGGAAAACCTCTTCTATAGATTTTCCTGACGTCACCACGTCCTCAATAATTACGACGCGGTCGCCATCCTTAATCTTGCCGCCAAGCAATATGCCCTCGTCCCCGTGATCCTTTATCTCTTTGCGGTTTGAGCAATAGCGCACGTCGACGCTATAAAGCTCATTGTACGCGATGGCGGCGGCCACGCTTAACGGTATGCCCTTGTACGCCGGCCCAAAAATGACGTCAAAGCCGTCTCCAAAACGCTCATGAATCGCCCGCGCGTAATACGTCCCAAGCTTTTTAAGCTCGGATCCTGTGGCGTATGCCCCCGCGTTCATAAAAAACGGAGACTTGCGTCCGCTTTTTAGCGTAAATTCGCCAAATTTCAAAACGTCGCTCTCAACCATGAATTCTATAAATTCTTTCTTATAATCTTCCATTTCCTACACCCTCGCCGCCCAATTTAAAATTAAATTCTTGTCTATATCGTCGTTTAGAAGCATCGGCTCGGCCCACCTTATGCCCTCCTGGGCGTTTTCGCTCAATTCCTGCACTATATTCCCAAAATCGCTTCCTCCCGACGTCGCGAACAGGCCTATCGACTTTCCCGAAAAATCGTACTCCTCCAAAAAAGTGTCAATTATCCTGGGAGCTTTGTACCACCATATCGGAAAGCCCAGCAAAATTTTTTTGTACTTTTCCATATCCGCCACTTTTCCCAAAATGGCAGGCCTTAAATTTTTCTTTCGCATTTCCCTTGTGGTCCTTGAAAAGGGATTCATCCAGCTAAGATCTTTGTCCGTATACGGCTCTTCTGGAACAATTTCATATAAATCCGCTCCGGTCGCTTCAGCAACTTGCTTAGCGACTTTTTTCGTATTTCCAGTCGCGCTAAAATACGCAACCAAAATATTTGACATTTTGGCATCCTCCTATCTTTAGCCAAAAAAAGCCGACGCCCTATTTCTTCTTGACCTTATATTTTTTTCCAAACCATTTTTTGTACGTCTTCACCTTCGCTTTTGGAACATACACTAAAACTTTTGAATTGTTTTTTTCAAAAGCGCTTTTTCCAACTTTTCCCAGTCTGCTTGAATTGATCGTTATCTTTCTTAAAAGTTTCGACTTATAAAAGCATTTCGCGCCTATCTTCTTTACGCCGCTGCCTATCGTCGCTTCCTGAAGAAGAGGACATTCGCTAAAAGCGCGGCTGCCTATCTTGGATACGTTTTTTCCTATTTTCACCGTGGCCACGCCGGAATTGGAAAACATGGCATAATCGGCTATCGACGTCACCTTGTACTTCTCTCCGGCTATCGTTATGCTGTTGGGTATTTTCATATTTACCCTGCTCTTTAGTATGGTCGAATATTCAACTGTTTTTGCGTCCCGCGAATTTTCGGTCACAATGTAGAGCGAACCGCCAACCTCAACAGTATCGCCAGCCTGCACCGTCTGGCCGTCCGGAGAAGACGTGGGCGCGGGCGATTCGGCGGGCGTCTCTGACGGCGCAGGAGAAGACGTGGGCGCGGGCGAGGCAGACGATTCAGCGGGCGGCTCTGACGGCGCGGACGATTCGGCGGGCGAGACGGACGGCGCGGACGTCGGCGCCGGAGTAGACCTGTCGGGAACGGTCGGCGCCTCGCTTCTAAAATACGAAGCGGACGACGCGATATTGGCCGCCATTGCCTTGCACTCCTTTCCGGATGCGTCATGCCACGGGTATCCGTCCCACAGCGGCAAATCCACACTGACCGGCATATTCGCCGGCGCGTTAAACGTAGTCGCGCTTGTGCACCCTTCAAACATCTTCGAAACATTTGCCACCGACTGCATATTGAAATTGCTAAAGTCGAAATAATTCGCGTTGACGCAGTTCATAAACATTTCCTGCATGTCGTTTGCCTTTTCCGTATTAAATCCCGACACGTCAAAAGTCCAGGCGCCGCAGCCTTTAAACATGCCCTTCATTGTAACGACGTTTGAGGTGTCAAAAGCGGATATATTTAAAATGCTGCAGTCAAGATCGCTAAACATATAACTCATGTCGATCACGTTTGACGTGTTAAATAAGCTAAGATCAAGAAAGTCGTACTCCCCGCAGCCCGCGAACATATAGCTCATGTCAGTCACGCCGTCCGTCTTAAAATTTCTTACCGAGAGCGGCGACAGATGCCTGCAGCCCGCAAACATATGGCTCATGTCGGTCACGTTGGACGTATCAAACCCCGACACGTCCATTTCAGCCATCTCGCACCCTTCAAACATGGACTCCATGTTTACGGCCGCGCGCGTGTCAAGCTTTAACTGCGTCGTCGACGCGTTAAAGCTTCTAAGGGACTTGCAGCCCGCAAACATATAGCTCATGTCGGTCACGTTGGACGTATCGAACACGATAATTCCGTTATTGTCAATGTTAAGCTCGTCAATTGATTCGCAGTTATAAAACATGTGCGACATATTCGTCACATTTTTAGTGTTAAAAAACTCCAGATCTATTCCCGAAAGGCTTCGACATCCCGCGAACATATAGCTCATATCAGTCACGTCATTTGTGTACCAGCCCGGAAAATCAAGTTCGGAAAGGCTTTCGCAGTCGGCAAACATATAGCTCGCGTCCTTAAGATTGACAAAAGGAATGCCTTTAAAGCTTAGGCTTGATATTTTTTTACATCCATCAAACATATGGCTCGCGTCGACTACTCCGCTCGTGTCAAAATAAGTAACCTCTAGGGAAGAAAGCTCACTTAGCCCGGCAAACATCTTTCTTGTGGAATGAATTCCCGAAACCGCGACCACCGCGCTTGTAATCCTGGATGAATATTGATGCCACGCCGGATAGGCCGACTCTTCGGCAACATCAGAATAATCGCCCGTTCCTGTAAGCGTCAAAGTCCCGTAGGCGTCGATAGTATAGCTTATGTCTCCGTCCTTGCCCTGATACAAATACGACGAAGCCGGGTCTTCGCCCCTTAGCGGCTTTGCTCCCGCGGTCGCGTCCGCTCCCTGCGAAATCAAAATTGAAGCGGACGTCACAAAGGCTGTCAGCATCGCAAAAAACTTTTTCATAGACACTCCCTCCCAAATACTAATAATCTTCCTCAATAACACAAACCTCAAGATAGTCAAAATCTATGCCGTCAATAAAATTGTCCTGATAAAATCTTGTTTTGTCAATCTTTTTAAACTCCTCGATGTTTTTATCAAGCCATATAGGCCTGCTCAAATCAAATTTGTCGCACGCCTCTCCTATCGCGTCGAACACCTTTCTGGTACGGTTCTTGTCGTCCGCCATGTCGCATATGGTTATGTCCTTTAGCAGGCGATTGTCCCCAACCGCCTTAATCCACATCCTAAACATCCGGGAATCATGCCCCTTGCCTTTTAAAAATTTATTATGCTCCTGATATCGGATTCCAAAACTTCGAACGGCATGGATGAAAGCTTTCTTGGATTTGCCATGGCTTCCT
>CAZTVO010000061.1:0-1024 GCA_964617075.1 uncultured Jutongia sp. | reverse complement strand
CCATATGTTCCACGTCTCCGTCCGTTATGCCGCAGTCCCCAAGACTTGACTCCAAACACTCCTTTAAATGCGCGGCGCCGTTAAAGCCAAGTATAAAAAGCGCGTCGTCAATTTCATTCCCTTTTGAGGAAAAACGGGTCTTTTCCCTCAAAAGATTAAGATACCCTGGCAAAAAACGCCCTACAGCCTTTCCATGCGGAATATTTTTATTATATGTAAGATAGTAGCTAAGCCCGTGTGGAACGGACGTTCCCGTAAGCGATATGGCCATGCCCCCAAGCGCGGACGCGAACAAAAGGCCGTCAATGCTTTTTTTGTCGGGCCTTTGTTCCAGAACGGCATATTTATTTTCCGCCCACGTCTTCATCCCATGCATGCTAAGCATTTTGCTGTAAGCCGTAGCTTTTGAATTAAAATGGCTCTCCAACAGATGTCCAAGCGCGTCCACGGCAGTATTTACGACAATCTGCGCGGGAGCGTCCATCAGATATTTCGCGTCGACGCACGCTATCGCCGGGTATATGCGGTGGCTTATGCTCTGTTTGGTCTTTAAACTGTTCCTTGTCAGTATCGCGTATGGCGTGACCTCCGACCCTGTGCCGCATGTAGTCGGAACTTCGGCTACGGGAAGCGCCTTTAGGTTTAAATCCTCGTAAAGTATTTCCTCCGACATGTCCCTGTTTTGAACCAGCAGCGCAATTGCCTTGGCGGCGTCAAGAGGCGATCCCCCGCCGATGCCGATTACAAAATCCACTCCCGCGTCCCTGCCGATATTTGCCGCCCGCATTACTGTTTCAACCGACGGATTTTCCTCCACGTCGTCAAATATCACATATTCCGTGCTGTTTTTCTCCAATACGCTTATTACGTCGTCAAGCGAGCCGTTGAGAGCGGCGGACTTTTTCCCCGTGGCCACTAAAGCCTTTTTACCAAGTGCCGCCATCTCGCTCCCGTGGTTTAGCACCGCCTGATCCTCGTGATAAACTTTCGTCGGCATATAAAATTTCATAATAATTTATCTATC
>CAZTVO010000060.1:0-13016 GCA_964617075.1 uncultured Jutongia sp. | reverse complement strand
TACGCGGAGAGGCTTGACGGCCAGTGCAAGGTGGCCGTCAAGGAGGCCGAAGACGGGGATCTGGTAGAAAGGGGAAAGGTTCTTATAGCTCCCGGCGATAGGCATATGCGGCTTGTACGGGCCGGAGGCTCCTACAGAGTGGAATGCAGGGCGGGAGAAAAAGTAAGCGGGCATTGTCCTTCGGTGGACGTTTTGTTTAGCTCGGTCGCGAGCGCCGCGGCAAGCGACGCCGTCGGCGTGATTCTTACCGGTATGGGAAGCGACGGAGCGAAAGGCCTGCTTGCCATGCGCAGGGCGGGAGCGCACACGATAGGAGAGGATGAACAGAGCTGCGTAGTGTACGGGATGCCCAAAGTGGCGTATGACTTAGGCGCGGTCGAATATCAGGTGCCACTAGAAAACATAGCCGCCAAGGTATATAATATACTTAATTCAATGCCGTAAAATAAAGGCCGCGGCCGGCGGCCGGACAGGAGGGAAATTATGAGAATACTTATCGCAGAGGATGATTTTGCCAGCAGAAAATTTATGTTGAAGTTTTTGTCAAAATTCGGCGAATGCGACGTCACTGTCGACGGAATGGAAGCGGTAGACGCGTATCTTATGGCTCTAGACGCCGAAACGCCGTACGATCTTGTATGCCTGGACATCATGATGCCCGCCCTTGACGGATATCAGGCATTAAAGGCTATACGCGACATTGAGCAGGAAAGAAAGATTCCTGAGGACGAGCGGGCAAAGATCATAATGACAACCGCCCTGAATGAAGGAACGAACGTAAATAAGGCTTTTGATCTGGGATGCGTGGCCTACGCGGGCAAGCCTATAGATCAGGTGAAGTTTGAAAGCGTCCTGCGCAAGCTTGATTTGATAAAATAGCGTTCATGCCAAGGTCCGATTTGCGGGAAGGAGGAAGCTATGGCAGATGACATGATTACGGAAGGCATGCTCGACATGTTCATATTCGAAACGGAGCAGGGCCTTGAAAATCTTGAAAACATTTGTCTTGACAGCAAGGATGCGGGGGAATTTGACGAAGACGACGTAAATGAGATCTTTCGCATCATGCATACGATAAAAGGCGCCTCGGCAGTCATGATGTACCAGAATATAGCGACGCTGTCACATAAGCTTGAGGACGTTTTCTATTACATAAGGGAGAACCACCCCAAAGGTGTGCCGCATGCCGAGCTTGTGGACAATGTGCTTGAGGTTGCCGACTTCATATCGGGCGAGCTTGAAAAGATAAAGGACGGCAGCGAATCGGACGGCGATTCGTCTGGCCTTATAGACGTGCTTGACGTCTTTTTGGGAAAAATTCAAGGCGGGAAGAAAAAAACCGCGGAGGCGCCCGCCCAGGAGGCGGCTCCTGAGGAATCGCCGCATTTTTACATCGCGCCTGTCGCTTCCGAGGACAGCAAGTTCTACAGCATATTCGTTACCTATCCAAAAGATACGGAGATGGCGAACATAAGGGCGTACATGGCGGTAAACTCGCTTAAAGGGATCGCGGAGGACATACTTTTTACGCCCTCCGACATAATATCAAACCCAGACAGCGCAAACGTCGTGCTGGAATTTGGCTTTAAGATAGCTTTGCAGACCGTTGAGGGGCCTGACAGGATCATGGAGCTTGTCAATTCCACGGCGGGCATAGAAAATATTGAGATAAACGAATGCTCAAGCGACGATTTCCTTGATTTTTGCATCGAGGCCGAATCTCCGATGTCTAGCGCGGGCGAGGTGCTGACCGCTCCGATAGAGCAGCCTACTATTCTTGTGGAGAGCCAAAAGCCAAAGGCGGCCCATGAAGGCGGGGAGGCCTCGGGCGAAAAGAAGGAGGAGGGCGCCAAAAAGGCTGAAAAGAAGCCGCACGTCAAAAAGGGCGAGGCACAGAGCTTCATAAGCGTGAATATAAAAAAGATGGATCTGCTTATGGACTTGATAGGAGAGCTTGTCATAGCGGAGGCGGTCGTGCTGCAAAATCCCGACTTGAAAGTGCCGGGACTTGATCTTACCAATTTCCAAAAGTCCGCCGCGCAGCTTTCAAAAATAACGTCCGAGCTGCAGGACGCCATTATGGCGATGAGAATGATGCCCCTTAAGAACACGTTCCAGAAGATGAACAGGATAGTATACGACACGTCCAAAAAGCTTGGCAAAGACGTGGAGCTTGAGGTGATAGGCGAAGACACGGAAGTCGACAAAAACATTATCGAGCATATATCGGATCCGCTCATGCACCTTATAAGAAACTCCGTAGACCATGGCATAGAAAGCAATGAAAAGCGGCTTGAGGCGGGAAAGACTGATAAGGGCAAGATTGTACTGGAGGCAAAGAACGAGGGCGGACAGGTATGGATATCGGTTTCTGACAACGGCAAGGGGCTAAACCGCGGCGAGATACTTGAAAAGGCTAAGTCCAGCGGCCTTTTGGGGAATCGCTCCGAAAAGGATTTTACAGACAAGGAGGTCTTTAATTTCATAACGCTTCCGGGATTTTCGACTAAAAAGACGGTCACGGAGTATTCAGGGCGCGGCGTAGGCATGGACGTGGTAGTGAAAAATATACAGGACGTTGGCGGGGTGTTGGATATTGAGAGCGTTCAGGGACGCGGCTCGACGATGACTATGAAGATACCTCTTACGCTTGCCATAATAGACGGGATCATCTTTTCCGTGGCGGATACAAATTTCGTGTCGGCCACGAATGCCGTATCGGAGTTTATAAGGCTTCCAAAGGACAAGCTCATAGTCGAGCCGGACGGAGAAGAATACGTAATGATACGCGACGACTGCTATCCGCTCATAAGGCTGAACAGGTTTTATCATCTTGACGGAGCGGTCGATGACATAGAGGACGGCATCGTCGTGGTGCTAAATCACGAGGACAGGAAGCTCGCGATTTTTGCGGACAGGCTTGTTGGCGAGCAGGAGATAGTGGTAAAGCCCATGCCGTCCTACATAAAAAAGGTGAGGGGAATATCCGGATGCACGCAGTTGGGCGACGGAAGCATAAGCCTTATACTGGACGCCGCTGGGTTCGTGATGTCTTAGCGTGCCCGTCCGGGGGTTTTGCTGAAATAATTTTATAAGCGCCGGGAGGTACATATGGCTGAAGAGATTGACATGCGCAACCTTGAGGAGATTGAAAGCGACGTTGAGAAGGAGCAGTTCATGACCTTTGGGTGCAGCGGGGAAACATACGGCATATCGATCAAATATGTCAATGAAATCATTGGACTGCAACAGATTACTTCTATTCCCGAGTCAGAGGACTACATTATGGGGCTTATCAACCTTAGGGGCAAGATAATACCCGTCATTGACGTAAGGGTGCGCTTCGGAAAGGAGCCGCTTGAATACAACGACCGTACCTGCGTTATCGTGATAGACGTAAAGTCGACTTTAATAGGACTTATAGTCGACAAAATAGAAGAGGTAGCGTCGTTTTCAGAAGATGAGATTACGCCTCCGCCAAGCGTAAGCAATCTTGAGGCGCAGTCGAGGAAATACGTTTTTGGCATAGGCAGGTCGGACGGCGGAGTTAAGCTGCTGCTTGATCCTGAAAAGCTGATAAGCGACGATGTGGAAGAAGAGGAATACGAGGATGAGGAGTAGTTTTTTTGGAAAGCGGCGGCCTTTTAAGGGGAAATTGGCACAGAAATGAGGTTTGAGGATGAAACAAAGAAAATCATTAAGCATAGGCATGAAATTTTTTATCGCCTTTTTGGCTGTTGTCGTGCTTTTGCTTGGCAGCGGCATATACAGCGACGTGAATATGAAAGGAATGTCGGACGGATATGAGCAGGTATTCGATAAATGTACTGACAAGAGCATAATGCTTGCCAATATGCAAAACGACCTGCTTTTGCTTGCCATTCAGACGGACAGGGCCGTGTACGGCAGCGACGACAATGCTTCGTTTGCCAAGGCCATAGACTTTGGGCAGATACAGTCCGTGCTGGAAGAGAGCATCGGAACAGTCGACGATTTAATAGAAAAGCTCCAAGACAAGGACAACGACGGTCCGCTGCTTGAGATAAAGGAAGGACTTCAGTCTGAAATGGACGCCGCCCAGGAAATAATGGGCATGATTGACGCGGGGCAGCATGACAAGGCCGTGAAGTTTTATGAGTCTGAAATGGCCGATTTGGAAAATAGCTTAAATGAAAAAATAAGCAGCCTTATCGACGAGTACGAGGGATATACAAAGCAGGGACGCACGGATGTGGCGGACTACGCTTGGAAGCTGCGCGTTAATACGCTCGTCATGATGGCTGTAATAGCTGTTATAATTATAATTTTAGCGGCTGTGTTTGCAAAGGCCGTGCAAAAGCCGATCACCGCGATTGCCGAAGTCGCCAAAAAGCTTGCTGTCGGGGATATAGAGGCCGAAAAGCTCACAAGGAAGTCAAACGACGAGATAGGCACTCTTGTGGACTGCTTCAATTCTATAATCGACAGGATGAAGTGGGAAGTGGATATTGCCGAAAAGGTGGCGGTCGGAGATCTGACGGTTGATGTAGAGATTAAATCAGACAAGGACGAACTGGGAAAAACTTTTAAGAAGATGATAGCCGGCAACAATCGTACGCTTGGCAATATAAACGAGTCCGCGTCGCAGGTCGATACGGGATCGCAGCAGGTGGCCATCGCGAGCCAGTCGCTGGCGCAGGGTTCCACTGAGCAGGCGAGCGCCGTAGAGGAGGTTACCGCGACTATAGGCGACATCACCGAACGCACCAGGGCGAACGCGTCGAACGCCGCTGAGGCGGAAAAGCTGGTAAGCCATACCAAGGCGGATGCCCAGGACGGAAACGCGGCGATGAGGGAAATGCTTGAGGCGATGGATGAGATTACGCAGGCTTCCGAAAACATCTCCAAGATTATAAAGACTATCGATGACATAGCGTTTCAGACTAACATACTTGCCCTAAACGCGGCCGTGGAGGCCGCAAGAGCCGGAGACCACGGAAAGGGCTTTGCCGTAGTCGCGGAAGAGGTCAGAAATCTTGCCGCGAAGAGCGCTGCGGCGGCAAGCGAGACGTCTGAGATGATTGAGGATTCTATCGCGAAGACGACGAACGGTTCGGACATAGCGGAAAGAACCGCGGGAAAGCTGT
Organism: uncultured Jutongia sp.; assembly: GCA_964617075.1. Taxonomy (GTDB): domain Bacteria; phylum Bacillota; class Clostridia; order Lachnospirales; family Lachnospiraceae; genus Butyribacter. Next base: position 7,890 of record CAZTVO010000060.1, on the reverse strand, counting down.
CGGAAATAGTGGACGCTGTGGACAAGATATTCGAGTACGTGACCAGCATTGCGCAGGCTTCCACTGAGCAGGCGGACGCGCTGGTGCAGGTTGACAAGGCTATTGAGCAGGTTTCTACGGTAGTGCAGAACAATTCCGCCACCAGCCAGCAATGCGCGGCAGCAAGCGAGGAACTTTCAAATCAGGCGAAGAGCTTAAAGAAGCTTATATCCGTCTATAAGCTGAAGGATGTTTCGGAAAGGCGCGCCGCTCTGTTGTCGGACGACGGCGACGGCCCCGCGGACGGAATTGGAGGCTCAACAGGAAGCTTTACGGCGGACGGCATGATGAGCGGGCGGAAAATACCAGATGCCTCAGATTTCGGAAACGCGGATTATGCCGAAAACGAAAGCATAATATCGCTTGAGGACAATGGCTACAGCAAGTATTGATGATGGATAATCATGAACAGAAATGGGCCGGACGGGGCGCGTTTTGCGCGTCCGTACGGCCCATTTTGGATATCAGCAGCTTTCTTCCTTCATGGAGAGCTGCAGTTCTTTTTTATAATGGGTGTCGATTTTTGGCGTCGAGCGATCCTTTAACGACTCGTACACCTTAGGCGTCATTATACTCTGATATGCCGGCCTAATGATTTTATCGACGTTAATAAGTTCCTCCATCCGGTGCGCGCTCCAGCCAACGATGCGCGCCATCGCGAATATAGGAGTGAAAAGCTCCGTAGGTATTCCGAGCATGTTGTACACGAATCCGCTGTAGAAATCTACGTTTGCGCTTACGCCCTTGTAGATCGCGCATTCCTCGCCTATCACCTCGGGCGCCATCTTCTCTATCATTGAGTAAAGCTCAAATTCCTTTTTTTGATGCTTTTCATTTGCGAGAAGTTCAACGAATTTTTTAAACGCGACCGCCCTGGGATCGGAGATGGAATATACGGCGTGTCCCATTCCGTATATGAGGCCCCGTTTGTCAAACGCCTCGTGGCGCACAAGCTTTCTTAGATACTCCCTTACCTCGTCTTCGTCCGTTATGTCGGATACGTTTTCCTTTAAATCCTGCATCATTTCGACTACTTTTATATTCGCGCCGCCGTGTTTTGGACCTTTTAAAGACGACAGAGCCGCCGCGATGACTGAATATGTGTCGGAACCGGCCGATGTTACGACTCTTGTCGTAAATGTTGAATTGTTTCCGCCGCCATGCTCCATATGAAGCACAAGGGCAAGATCTAAGACCTTTGCCTCAAGTTCCGAATACTTTTTGTCCGGCCTAAGCATTCTTAAAATGTTTTCAGCGGTCGAAAGCTCGTCGGAAGGCCTGTGTATGTAGAAGCTTTCATCGCGTTCATAATGGTTGTACGCGTGATACCCATATACGGCAAGCATCGGAAATACGCTTATAAGCATAATACACTGTTTCAATACGTTTTCAAGCGAGTTGTCGGATATTTTGTCGTCGTAAGAGGACAGGGTAAGCACGCTTTTGGTGAGGGAGTTCATTATGTCTCTGCTTGACGCCTTCATTATTACGTCCCTTACGAAATTTGTTGGAAGCCTCCTGTTTTTCGCAAGCACATCCTTAAATTCCTCAAGCTGCCGCGCGTCCGGCAGTTCGCCGAAAAGCAGCAGATAGGCGGTTTCTTCAAAGCCGTACCTGTTGTCCTGGCGGAACCCGTTAACGAGGTCGTATATGTTGTAGCCGCGGTAATATAGCTGGCCCTCGCACGGAACGACGTGGTCGTCTACGATGTCCGTTGCCTTTATGAGGGAAATATTTGTAATGCCCGACAAGACGCCCTTGCCGTTCTTATCCCTCAATCCGCGCTTTACGCCATATTTGTCAAAAAGCCTGCTGTCTATGGAATTGTTTTCCACGCACACTTTTTTGTATCTGCTGGCGTAATCGTCCATGAATTTGTCAAAACTGTCGCTGTTGTCTATCTTGTTTTCTTCCTGCATTTTCATTCTCCTCTCTTTCAAAGTCTGGCACAGCTATTTTAATTCGTGCGCCATATTGCTGCTTATTTTCGCGGCTATGCGTCGTATGGCTTTTTTGTCCTCCTCGTCTATGCCGTTAAAGAGGATATGGATAAGCTGCGTCTGCTTGTCTTTTACGGATTCAATTACCGGAATGGCCTTATCCTGCAGTTCAAGGTGTATGCATCTTTTATCTCGGTCGTCTTTTTTCGTTTTCAAATATCCCTTTCCTATGAGGACGTCGACTTCCTTTGACACGTGCGACTTTGTCAGGTATTGAAGAGCCGCTATGTCCTTTGCTGTGTCGAAATCCTCATGGTCGTTTAAAAAAACCAGCACCAAAATGTCTAACATGCTTAGCCCGTATTTTTTCACAAGCGGCCTGTAAAGCGCTTCCTTAAGCTTTTTGTATTGCTGGCCGTTAAAAAACAGCTCCAGAAGGTCGTCCATGGCAATCGTCTCCGGAAAAAATTAGTTCAATATAGAACATTATATAGAGAACTGGCGTATTTGTCAAACCATGGAATTTTATCGGCCCGGCGCGATTTTTGCGGCGCTTGCGGCTAAAGTTCATATGTGCTAACATAGGAAAAGCCGTTGTCGTAACAGGCGGGGGAAGGCGGGATTTGCGTGAAGGAGCATGAAGAGGATTGCGGGATATATATGGGCTTTGCGCCGCTGTACGACGAATACATGGACAATATCGCGTATGACGAGTGGCACGAGTATATTCGGGGAATTCTTTCGGACAGGGGCATACGCGGCGGAACTGTGGCGGAGCTTGCCTGCGGCACAGGCGTTATGACGGCAATGCTTGCGGCGGACGGGTACGACATGATAGGCGTAGACGTTTCGTGCGAAATGTTGGAAATTGCGAGGGAAAGATGCGGGGACGGCGTCCTTTTGATTGAGCAGGATATGAGGGAGCTTGAGCTGTACGGCTCCGTAAGGGCTTTTGTCTGCGTGTGCGACGGCATGAACTATCTGCTTGATGAAAAAGATTTGCGCAAGGTTTTTTGCAGGGTCAATAAATTTCTTGACTGCGGAGGCGTCTTTATTTTCGACATGAAGACGAGGCATTTTTACGAAGACGTGCTTGGAAACGCTACTATTGCCGAAAACAGGGAAACTTCAAGCCTTATATGGGAAAACGAGTTTGATCCGGATAAGGGCATAAATGAGTATCTGATAACCGCGTACAGGCTTTGCGATGAAAGGCGGGGCTTGTACGAGCGTATAGAAGAGGTTCACAGGCAGCGGGCGTATTCGATTGATAAAGTCGCGGGAGCCATAGAGGGCGCGGGACTGCGGGCGGCAAATATTTACGGCGCGTTTACTAAAGAAGCTCCGGATGGGGACAGCGAAAGGGTCTTTTTTGTTGCGGAAAAGACGGAACGTGCGATAAGGAAAAGCGGCGCGGGGCAATGAGCGCCATGCGGGGAGGTTTGGACGATATGTCCGACGATTATATTGTAAGAGCTGTCGCGGCCAGGCATCAGGTAAGGGCGTTTGCCATTACCGGAAGAGGAATTGTAGAGGACGCTAGAAAAATACATGACACGAGCCCTGTTGCCACGGACGCGCTTGGCAGGCTTCTTTTGGCGGGCAGCATGATGGGGAGCATGATGAAGGACGAGCGGGACGTGTTGACGCTTAGGATAGAGTGCGAAGGGCCCATAGGCGGACTTATGGTTTCGGCGGACGCAAATGCCAGGGTAAAGGGATACGTCAACAAGCCCCGCGTAGCGCTCCCGCCGAACAAATACGGAAAGTTTGACGTGTCTGGCGCTTTAGGCGCCGGTTTTTTAAATGTTATTAGGGACACGGGGATGAAGGAGCCGTACAATGGAAGCGTCGCCCTGGTCTCCGGAGAGATTGCCGAGGATTTGACATATTATTATGCTACTTCTGAACAGACGCCGTCGTCGGTGGGGCTGGGCGTATCGATCGATGGAAAAAATTTTGTCCGGCAGGCGGGAGGCTTCATAATTCAGGTAATGCCTGACGCGGACGAGGACGTTATAGACGCGCTTGAGAATTCAATAGCGGGCATAGAGTCGGTGACGGGCATGCTTGAGGCCGGCATGACTCCCGAGGACATGTTAAAACACATCCTAAAGGGCATGTCCGCGGAAATTTTGGAAAAGACGCCCGCCGCGTACTACTGCGGCTGCTCTAAGGAGAGGGCGGCGCGCGCGGTCGCGGGAATAGGAAGAAGAGATTTAAGGGAAATGATAGATGACGGGAAGCCAATAGAGGTGAATTGCCAATTTTGCAATTCGCGCTATATTTTTAATGTCGGCGAGCTTAAGGGCATGATGCGGTAAAGGAGTGGTAAGATGCCTAAGAAGTGCAAAATTGCGGCGTATATGCTGATTGCGGCCGCGTGCGCACTGATATTTGCGGGGAAAATGAATACGGGCGCTTCTTTGGCCGCCGCCGTGGGGGTCGTTGACGCGGGCGGAAGCTTAAACGTAAGGACCGGGCCCGGGACGTCGTATGATCTGCTTAAATCCGGAGGAACGTCAATAACGCTTTCGTCCGGCCAGAAGGTAAGCATAATAGCCAAGAACGGAAAATGGTATCATATAAAATTTGTCCAGAACGGAAAAAATCTAAAAGGATATGTGAACGGCAGCTATATAAAGGTGCAGACGGGCAAGGTGCGTACGTCCATTTCGGCAAAATCGGCAGTGGAGGGTCTGAAGCTGAAAAAAGAGGCGGCGGGCGCCGAATATGTCAAAAACGGAGCGGACGCGGTTTTAGTCGGCAAGGGCGCAAGCGTCAACATCAAAGACGAATCCATCGTGAAAAATAAAAAATGGTATTACGTTATATATAAATCGTCGGGGGAAAAATTCAAAGGATACGCAAGCGCGCAGTCCCTTGAAATAGAATACGGGGACGGGGTGCCTGGCATCTGGGATGGCGAGGCAAAGACGCCTTTGTACGAAAAGCCGGGCGAAAAAGAAGCGGTCAAGTTGAGTGGAAGCGCGGTAAATATCGGAAAAAACAAGCAGTTTACGGTACTTGGGGAAGAGTCGGCGTCTGACGAAAGATATTTTCATATAAGGGTGTCGGCGGACGGCGAATCGGCAGACGGATATGTGCCTGCGATGAACGCAAGGTTTCAAATTGTCAAGTCGGAAACGTCGCCCCAGAGCGGAGAGGGCGGCGAAAAAGGCGACGGGGATTCGTCCCAAAGCCCGCAGCCGCAATCCTCGCCGTCGCCGTCTGAAAGCCCTTCCGCCGCGCCGGAGGCAATGACCGACGAGGAGTTTAAAAAAGAGCTTTATGGGCAGGAATTTCCGGAAAGCTACATTAAGCCGCTTATGGTTCTTCACGAAAAGTATCCATATTGGAAGTTCAAGGCCTTCCATACCGGCCTTAAGTGGAACAGCGTCATAAAAAAGGAATCGGCGGTTGGATTAAATCTTGTAGGCAGCGGAAAGGCGCGGGCATGGAAGTCGACTGCGGACGGCGCGTACGACTGGACGTCGGATAAATATATTCCTTATGACGGCGGAACATGGGTAACCGCCTCCGTAGAGGCCGTAGAGTATTATATGGATCCTAGAAATTTTTTGGATGAAAGGGGCATATTCCAATTCGAGAGCTTAGAGTACCAAAGCGACGTCCAGACGCAAAGCGGCGTGGAAAAGATTTTGGTAAATACGCCCATCCACAACGCGAAATTTTCTTATCCAAACTCCTCCGGCAATAAGGTGAGCATAAAATATTCAAAGGCGTTCATTAAGGCGGCCGCCCTGTCAAAGGTAAGCCCGTACCACCTTGCGTCTCGCGTAAAGCAGGAGGTAGTTGTTGGGCCAAATCTTATGAGTTCGTCCGTGTCCGGCAACGTATCCGGATACAAGGGCATATTTAATTTCTATAATATCGGGGCGTACAACAGCACCAAGGCGGGAGGAGCCGTGGCAAACGCCCTCAAGTGGGCAAGCACGGGCAGCACGTACAAGCGGCCGTGGAACAACAGATACAAGGCGATAGTCGGCGGGGCGCAGTACATTGGAAAAAACTACATAAACGTCGGCCAAAATACGCTGTATCTTGAAAAATTCAACGTAACGTCAAAAAAGCGGTATGAACACCAATACATGGCAAATATTGAAGCGCCGAACAGCGAGGCCACAAAGACTGTTTCCGCATACGGGGATATTGACGAGGACATGCCTATGACTTTTTCAATACCCGTATATGAGGAAATGCCGGCTGAGCCGTGCGAAGTGCCTTCCGGGGACGAGAGTCCAAATAATTATTTAAAGACGCTTTATGTCAAAAATCATCCCTTCACGTCTCCTTTTAAATTGGGCGACGACGGAAGCAGGACGTACAAGCTAAGTGTGGACGCCGGCGTGAAAAGCATAAAAATATGCGCTACAAAGGTAAGCAGCCACGCGGTTTTGACGGGCGCCGGCTCAAAAAAGCTTTCCGACGGGGTCAACTCGTTTACCGTAAAAGTTACGTCAGAAAGCGGAAGCGTGAGGAGATACAAGATAGAAGCTACAAGAAAGTAGCCGCGTCAAGAGGGCGGCGTCAATGGTACGAGGAAGCGCGAATCTAAGGAGTGAGGGTCTTGTGCACGCCAAAGAAGGCAATTTTTTCAGTAAAGCGCGGCATATCGCGTATGTGATTTTTTTTACAGCTTTTTTTGTTCTTTTACGCGCGTCCGCCGCAAAGGCCGCGAGCGCCGAGGTCGATATTTCATGTGAAAATAGCCGTGTATCAAGGGGAGACGAGGTTTTTGTGCTGATTACCGTGTCGTCTTCGGAGGCGATAGGAGGTTTTGAGGGGTATTTTACGTACGACAGCAGCGTTTTAAAATATATAACGGGCGGAAGCGTGATGAGCGGCAACGACGATGAATTTCTGCTTTCCGACAAGGGCAGGGACGATGGCGCAAAAACAGTCAAATACGCGGTAAAATTTATCGCCAGGCATAAGGGAAGCGCAACAATCTCGCTTAAGCGTCCGTACGAGGTATATGGCTATGAGGACTCGGCAGGGATGTCGGTTTCTTATAATTCATTAAACATCGTAGTGGACGGCAGGAAAAAAAGCGGACGCGCGGAGGCGGATGCGCCGGCAGCCTCTAAAAAGCCCGCGCCGTCAAAAGATCCGGGCGCGTCTTTAGAGCCCGCCGCTTCGGACGCGCCCGCCGTGTCTTTAGAGCCTGCCTATCCCGCGGACGGGACGCGCTCATGCAAAATAAAGGCTCTTGAAGTTTCGGGAGTGGAGCTTAAGCCGGCCTTTTCTCCGGAAATATATAAATACAGCGCCGATGTGGCTACGGACGCGTCCAAATTTGACATTGCGTGCAAGGCGGAGGACGACGGCGCCGCGGTCAAAATCAAAGGCAATGGAAATCTGACTGAAGGAAAAAACATTATTAAAATAATAGTAAGCAATAAGGCGGCAAATGGAGGAGACTTAAAATCGACTTACAGGCTGGCAATAAATATTAAAAGAACCTACTCCGCCGAAACGCTTGACGATAACATCAAGGTAAGCCTAAGAAAGGGAAAGACGGTGCTTGGCGTAGACGGCGACTACGTCGTCGCGGAGCCTGACGCCGATGTTGCCGTGCCGGACGGGTTTGCGGCCACGGAAATGAAGATGGGAGGACATCTTATAACGGTTTACGCGTCCGAGGACGATTCCAGGCACAGGTTTTTTTTGATATACTGCGGACGGAAAAACGAGAAGCCGGGCTTTTATCTTTACGACAAAAAAGACGCGTCGCTCCTTCCATACGAAAAGGTTCAGTCATGGTACAGGGGAAGCCGCGGGGGAGCCGTGGTTGCGGATGATAAAGGCGAAGGCGGCGTGGAGCGGCTTAATTACATAATTGCGATAATTTTTATAATATGCCTGCTGCTCGTATTAGTCATAATAT
>CAZTVO010000059.1:10031-13224 GCA_964617075.1 uncultured Jutongia sp. | reverse complement strand
TGAGGTCAGGGACTACGCGGAAGTGCTGCGAGTGGACGGCGCACGCGTCATTGGAAGGTATACGGACGATTTTTACGAAGGGACGCCCGCGATAACGGCAAAAGACGCGGGAAAAGGGACGGCCTATTATGTGGGCGCAAGAATCGAGGATGCTGGCATGAGGAGCCTTTTTTTGAGGATGGCAGAAAAGGCGGGAATCGAAAGGAAGGTCGTTCCGGACGGCGTGGAATATCACAAGAGGACGTCGGACGGCGAGGCGTACGAATTTTATCTAAACAACTCCGAAGAAGCGGTTGAGGTGGAAAATGTGGCCGGAGTCAATCTCATAAGCAACGAAAAAATAGACGGAATTTTAAAACTTGAAAAATACGGGGCGGCGGTTGTTCAAATATAGCTTTTAAGGCTGTCCCCGTACGCATCCAAAGACGAAGGTGAGGCAAATGTTTTACGACACTACATACATTCTTGTCATAATCGGCGGCATTTTGTGCCTGATTGCGTCCGCAAACGTAAACAGGACATACAGCAAGTACAAAAAAAGATTCAGCTCGAGAGGGATTCGCGCGGAAGAGGCGGCGCGGCGCATACTGAGCGGAGCGGGCATAAACGACGTGCGCATAGAGCGCATTTCAGGAAATTTGACCGACCATTATTCTCCAAGGGAGAAGGTGCTGCGCTTGTCCGATTCGGTGTACGGCTCCTCATCGGTCGCGGCCATAGGGGTCGCGGCGCACGAGTGCGGACACGCCATACAGCATAATACGGGGTATGTCCCAATAACGGTCAGAAACGCGATTATCCCGGTCGTGAATTTTGGGTCGAACGCCGCCTGGCCGGTTCTTGTGCTTGGCGCGATAATAAACAGCGGCTTCCTCATAAATCTGGGAATAATTCTTTTCGGTTTCGCGGTTCTTTTTCAGGCCGTTACGCTGCCGGTCGAGTTTAACGCGTCCGGCAGGGCGTTAAAGATACTGCGGGACACGGGAATGCTTGGCACGGAAGAGCTTAAAGGAGCCAGAAAGGTGCTCGCGGCCGCGGCCATGACGTATGTCGCGTCGATGGTCGCCATCGTGCTGCAGCTTTTGAGGCTGCTGCTGATATTTAAGCGAAGCGACGAAGATTGACGTATGCGCCGCGCCGATTTGCGCGGCCGCGTCATTACTACAAAGATGAACGGGGGAGTAACGAGATGATGGACGGTATTAAGGGGAAGGCGTCAAGGCTGGGGCCGTTTGCGGTTTTTTTTGCGCTCGCGTTTTGCGCCGCGCCGCTTTGCGGCACAAGAGCCGGCGCGGCGGAGCTTTCCGCGTCGCTTGACGTTGACAGGGCGGCGGGCGTGTGCGAATACGCGGTGAGCGGACTTGATCTTGAAAAGGACGCGAGCATTATTCTTAAAGTATCCCGTGACGGCGAAGATAACGCGGCCGCGCTTGAAAAGGAGATTGAGCTTGACGAGGCCGGCTGCGTCGGAGGAACGCACGTGGGTTCGTTTTCCATGACGGATCTGAATGAATACGCCTTTGAAAAATATAACGTTTCGTTTGTTATAAAAAAGAAGAGTTCAGACGTGGACGGCCAGCCGTCTTCCGACGCGGACGAAGGCGTGGATTATGAAATGGTCGACGCGGGAATCTGCGATTTTTCGATACATGACAAAGGATACACATTCAAAATATCTGGAAAAAGGCAGGACATAAACAGGAGGTTCGTATTCAGCCTTGACAAGTCCGAAGAAGCGGCAGTTCCAGGAACCGGCAATAGAATTAAGCTCGTCATCTGGAAGGAAAAAGAGGATATTTCAAAGGCCGCGTCATGCGGCGCGGACAGGGAGCTTACCGGCGACTCGAAGACATGGGAGATCGACCTGTCCGCCATGTGCGCGTCTTACGGCACGTACCACGCGGGGATTGTGCTTGTAAACGACGCCATGGACCAGGGCGGCAATATCCTGCTCGCGTCCGGCAATTTCAAGGCTGCGCTTCTGTATTCGCATATAGGAAGCAAAAAGACGGAAGCGCTTGAAAAAAGAAAGGCCTTCAGAGTGTATGTAAGTTCGCTTAACGGCGCGCTTGGAATAAACAAGGTCACATTTGACATCTATAACGGCAAGAACAGGAAGGTATATTCAAAAAATGCCGCGAGAAAGTCCGGCAAGCCGTATTATTACGCGAATATAAGCTTAAAGGCGCTTGACTACAAGCTTGAGCTCTACAAGATAAAGGCTACCGTCGTCGACAACGCGGGCAACGAAAGGGTCCTTTCAAAAACTGGAAAGGCGGATGAGAGGATCGTTAGGGGCGAGATGGCCATACAGAAAAAGACTAATGCCACATGCAAGATAAGGCTTAGGAACGCCTATATTCCGGGGGGCATAAAAAACGTCAGGTTTAACATTTATTCCGTAAAGGGTGGAAAGAAGGCGTTTATAAAAAGGCTTTTTGGAGTATATGACGCGTCCAAAAACCTCTACTACGCCGACATGCCGTATGACGACAAGGGCAGCTACTCCGTATACGCGTACGGGGCGTCGCGATGGGGCAAAAAGATTTTATTAAACAGGAAAAACCTAAGGGTAAGGCAGGCGGATCTTGGAAAAAACGGCTGGGTTTATGAGACGTATGCCGGAAGGCAGTACAAGTTTTATTATAAAAACAACAAAAAGACGACGGATCTTACGGACGTGCTGAACATAGGCGCGGGCAGCAGGCTCTGCCTTGAAATAAACAGGGCGGCGTGCTGCGTGACTGCGTACGCGTACGATTCCGATAAAAATAAATACATAATACCGGTCAGGACCTTTACCGTTTCAGTGGGACGCGACATATCAAGCGGCGGATCGGCCGGCTCCCTCAACGAGGATACGTCATATACGCCGCTTGGCTCGTATTCGGTGTCAAGCAACGGCTCCGCCGTAAAATATACATTAAAGCCCATGGTGGAGCCTGACGGAAGCACCGTATACGCAAGATGGGCCACTCATATAGTAGGCAACGTATACTTCCACGCCATAGCTGTGGGAAGCCAGTCGCACTACGCGCTAAGCCCGACCGACTACAACAGGCTGGGTTCTCCGGCGTCGGCGGGCTGCATACGCATGACGGTCGCCGACGCAAAATGGATATACGACTGCGCGTCGACGGGAACGCAGGTGAGGATACTTGCCGGAAATTCCCAGAGGCCCGGGCCTTTAGGC
>CAZTVO010000059.1:0-10021 GCA_964617075.1 uncultured Jutongia sp. | reverse complement strand
GCCCACCGATTCCGCCGTGCCAACGTCGACAAAGAAGAAGGACTACGCTGCGGGACGCATAAGCGGATATATGACAAGGAGCGGTAAAAGAATAGGATACTGAATCCAGAAATTTATGGCGAGTCAAATATATGGCTATGTCAGGGTAAGCGGGAGGGATCAAAACGTAAGCAGGCAGATGGCCGCTATGGAAAACGCCGGAGTCCCAAAGGAAAATATTTTCACGGACAAGCAGTCGGGCAAGGATTTCAACAGACCGATGTACAAAAGGATGATAAAGCGCGTGAAGGCCGACGACGTCATCTATGTGAAAAGCATAGACAGGCTCGGCAGAAATTATGAGGATATTTTGGAGCAGTGGAAATATATAACGAAGGAAAAGCGGGCCGACATCGTAGTTATGGATATGCCTCTTTTGGACACCAGGCGCGGGAAGGATCTGATGGGGACTTTTTTGACCGACATCGTTTTGGCGCTTTTGTCATACGTGGCGGAAAATGAGAGGAACAATATCAGACAGAGGCAGGCGGAGGGCATAGCGGAGGCAAAGGCGAACGGCGTCCAGTTCGGCAGACGCCCGATCGACCTTCCGGACGAATTTGAGAGGGTATGCGAGCTTTGGAGGAGAAAGGAGCTGACCACAAGCGAAGCCGCTAAAGAGTGCGGGATGGCCAAGTCCACGTTTTACGACAAGGCGAAGAAGTGGCTTGAGCGGCAGTCAGATTAAAAAGCGGAGCCAGCTAAAGAGCCTCATCACGCTGATTTTGCGCTTTTTCTTTTCGCTAAGCTTTTGCCGTTTTACGCCGTTGGGGTTTTCGTACCCGCCGCTGTCAAGGAACCTTACGGATTTGTCGGAATATTCGCGCATATTGTCCCTTAGCTGCTCGTTTAAGGCTTTTCCGTCGATTGCAAGCATCAGCTCCGTGTCAAGATAGGCGCTTCGCATGTCCATATTAAACGATCCGACTATTGACAGACGGTCTCCTATGGAGAGGCTTTTTCCATGGTAGGACACGCCGCCCTCATACTCGTAGATGTCAAGGCCGGTGTCGGCCAGTTTTTCCTTATTGAAGCAGTAATCGGCCGCGCCGAACAGGTTGCCGTTGTTGGCGACTGAGTTTGTCAAAAGCGAGACGTTTTCGTTTTTTTCACATATTTCGCGAAAGGCGTTATACATCATGTCGTTGCATATGACATAAGGAGTATGTATAAGGATTTCTCCGTCGGAATCCTTCATAAGTTCGGCAAGCGAATAAAACAAAGTAGGCTCCTTGGCGTACGCGTGGATGGGGTTTGACAGGAGAGTAATTTTGTTGACGGCAAGCGTCGATAGTCGGTAGTCGGCTTTCTTTGATATGGATGGATATTTATTTTTGGCGTCCTTATAGCGCTTTTCAAGCTCTTTTTGCGCAAGGCGCTCTTTTTTTGTGCCGCGCGGCAAAAACACGGCGCAGTCTTTTGATTCCCACACGGATTTGAAATATTTTTCAAGCTGATGTATGGAGCTTTCGTCATTTTTAGGATCCGCGCAGTACACCAGCACGTCCCTGTCGTAATTTTTGTAGCCGGCGCTTCCCAAAAAGTAGTCGTAGGTATTTCTGCCGCCCAAAAGATAGAGGCCGTTATCGATTATTAGATACTTGTCGTGGAGGCGGCCCATGGTCTTCCACGGCAGGAAGGGATTGGGCTTGTTGTAGATCTTTATTTTTACGTTTTCCTCGGCCGCAAGGCAGTGGAAATATTCGTTTCCATACATCCTTATAAGAGCCGGGCCGCCGTCCGCGAGAATCTTTACGCTTACTCCCCTTTTCGCGGCGGCAAGCAGCGAGGCAAGCACGTCCATGCCGCTTTTGTCCGCCCTGAATTCAAATGTGGAAAGTATTATCCGCTCTTTTGCCTGCTCTATCATCCTAAGCCTTTCAAGCAGGGCCTCGTCGTTGTCCTCTATGATGCGCGCCCTGTCGCATGAAACGGAGTCGGAGTAGAAGTCGGACGTGCGAAAGTTCGACTTGTACGCGCCGTCTACGTCGGGCCATCTCCTGTATGAAATTATTATGCCGCACGCAGCGTACAAAAGCAGCAAGACGATAATGAAAAGCAGTAATTTGATCATCTTTTTCATAAACCGCCGCGCGCCTTTCGCGCCTTGCGGCGAACGAAAAAACGCGGCTTTTCAACTCCCGGTTTTTTATTTTCGTAATATAGCATATTCGTCGATTATATTCAACAGCGCGTCAAGGCCGTCCTTTATCTGTTCTATCGTAAGGTTTGAGTAGCCTATAAGAAAGGCTGTGGGCGCGTTTTTTGGCTTGTTAAGATAATGCTCGCTTAGGCCGTAAAGCTTTATTTTGGCGGATCTTGCCCTGGCGAGGAGTTCATTTTCGTCCGGTCCGCCGTTTAAAATCATCACGAGGTGGAGGCCGGCGTTATCCCCGAGCACATTTATTTTTCCCGCGTCAATGTAGGGCTCTAGGCACGCGACCGCGGCGTCATGCTTGGCTTTGTATATTTTCCTCATGCGGTTCACGTGTTTTTCAAAATATCCATTGGACAAAAACCCCGCGAGAATGGACTGGTCAAGCCTTGACACCGTGCAGGGGCAGTCGCCGCATATGCCTGAATAGATTTTTAAAAGCCGCGGAGGAAGAATTATATACGCCGCCCTTATGGCCGGCGCGACAGCTTTTGAAAACGTTCCAGCGTATATGACTTTTGAGCGGGCGTCCATGCCGCATAGGGCGGGGATTGGCTTTCCCTTGTACCTAAACTCGCTGTCGTGGTCGTCTTCGATGATATATCTGTCGGGGGCCGAATATGCCCAGTTAAGAAGCTCCATGCGCCGTCCGTAAGGCATGACAATTCCCAAAGGATATTCATGCGACGGGGTTACATATACGATTCTAGAGCCATTTGATATCGAGGATACGACGAGTCCCTTTTCGTCAAGCGCGCCGGCGCCCACTTTTATAAAATTGTTTTGAAATATTTTGGCCGCGCGCATGTAGCACGGGTTTTCCATAGTGATTTCGTCAATGCCCATATGCCTAAATACAAGCGAAAGCATCTGAAGCAGATAGTCGGCGCCGGCGCCCACCACTATCTGTTCGGGAACGCATTCGACACCGCGCGAAAGAAGCACATAGCTGCATATTTCCTCGCGAAGCTTCATGTCCCCGAAAGGATGTCCCAGCAGAAAAAGGCCGCTTTCGTCATTTAGGCTTTGCCTGGAGAGTTTTTTCCATGTCGAGTACGGAAATTTGCTTATGTCTACGGCATATGGGGAAAAATCATATTCGATTTCGTCCGCGTCCTCATCCTCGTCAGGCTGCGTTTTGGGCCCCGTTTTTTCTGAATGCGCCGTCCGCGCGTAAAACGCGCCGTTTTCGCCGCTCGTGACGTCGCTTACATAAAATCCGCTTCTTGGAGAGGAGTCTATAAATCCTTCCGCCGCAAGCTGGCAGTACGCCGTGTCGACAGTATTTCTGCTGACGTTTAGCGCTGATGAAAGGGCTCTAGTGGACGGAAGCTTTGCTCCGCGCTCAAGCGTTCCGTCCAGGATAAAATTTTTTATGGCGGCGTATATCTGTTCGTAGAGGGGTTGATTTGCGTTCGCGTCAAGATGAAAAGAAAGCAATGATTCCATCCTCCTTTTTCGTATCAAAAAAGCATATGGGCCGTACCTGCCAAATAACGGGATTATATCATTTTTTTGGCGATTTTGCCATGTGCTGCCATTCGCGCCTGGGAAATGCTTGACGCCTTTAGACAGATTGTTTATTATTGACGTAGCGCGCCGCGGGATTTGCACTGCACAGGCCAAAAAGAGAGCCTGACGCTAAAAGGCGCCGCATAAAAAAGGAGGATTTTTAAAATGCCATTTATCAATTCAAAAGTAACAGTCAAGATGTCGGATGAGAAAAAGGAAAGCATTAAGAAAAAATTTGGAGAGGCGATAGGGATTATTCCAGGGAAGTCGGAGCATTGGCTCATGGTAGGATTTGAGGATGGATACGACTTGTATTTTCAGGGGAATAAAAACGACGAATCGGCCCTCGTTGAGGTTATGATATTTGGGTCGGCGAGTGCGGACGCCTATGAGAAGCTGACTTCTACGATCAGCGGCATTTTAAACGACGAGCTAAACATTCCCAAGAACCGCATATACATAAAGTATGAGGAATGCAAATATTGGGGCTGGAACGGGAGCAATCTGTAAAAAGGGCATGGATGAGGTAAAATGAAAAAAAGGATTTACGCTTTTTTACTGATTATATTCGCGGCCGTTGTCGGAGGATATTACTATATGAACCATCCTCCGATAAATCCGCACCTGACGTCCTTTTGGATGGGCGTTATAGTCATGTCCGTCGCGCTCGCCCTGATATTTGCGGCAAACAATTTAAAGAAGAGATTTTCAAACGGCGGCGGAGGCGGCATGGGGGGATTTAGCTTTTTCCCGATGCCAAGCAAAATTTTCATATGCCTGGCGGGCATATGTTTTTTGGCTGCCATTGTCGGAAATCTTATTGCCTCGCCCATATTGCGGGCAAGGTCGTACGCGTCGCTTTTGACGGTGGAGAATAAGGATTTCGCGCAGGATCTTGAGGAGTCCGAAAAGATAACGGACATAGCGCTTATGGATACCGAGAGCGCGAGAATATTCGGAAACAGGAAGATAGGTTCTCTAGCGGACGTCGTAAGCCAGTACGAAGTAGAGGACGTCTATACGCAGATAAGCATAAGGAAAGAGCCGTATAAGGTGTCGGCGCTTAGGTACGCGAGCTTTTTTAAGTGGTGGAACAACAAAAGCAGCGGCATACCCGGCTACGTGAGGGTAAATCCGATAAATTCAGACGCGGAATACGTAAAGCTTGACAAGGGCATGAAGTATGTGCCGTCGGGGTATTTTAACCATAACCTGCAGCGGCATGTGCAGCTTAAATACCCCACGCGCATCATAGCCGAGTACAATTTTGAGGTGGACGACGAGGGCAATCCCTATTACATATGCCCTACCGTCAGCGCCCGCATAGGCCTTTTTGGCGCTATGGACGTAAACGGGCTGATTATATGCGATCCGGTGAGCGGAAAATGCGACTATCATAAGATATCTGATATTCCCACATGGGTCGACAACGTGTACAACGGCGATCTGCTGTGCCGGAAATACAACTGGTTCGGCACGCTGTCGGGCGGCTTCATCAACAGCGTATTTGGCCAAAAAAACTGCAGGCAGACCACGGACGACTACGGGTATAAGATTATAGGGGACGACGTGTGGATCTATACCGGCGTCACGTCGGTAAACGGCGACCAGTCAAACATAGGGTTCGTTCTTATGAACCAGCGGACGTCCGAGGCGAAATACTACACTGTGTCGGGAGCCGAAGAGCATTCCGCCATGGCGGCGGCTGAGGGCGAAGTGCAGGAAAAGGGATACACCGCGTCTTTTCCAAGCCTTATAAACGTTTCGGGCGCCCCGACGTACGTCATGGTCTTAAAAGATGCCGGCGGACTTGTGAAGATGTACGCCATGGTGAATGTCGAACAGTACAATATCGTCGCGACGGCCGTTACGCAGGACGACGTGTTTTCAAATTATAAAAGGCTCATAGGAGGAAGAAGCGCGGCCAAAGACGGAGAAGACGAGGCGGATTATGAAACGTTGACGATAAAAGTGGCCGACATACAGTTTATAAATACGGAAGACGGAAACGTGGTATACGTCAAAGACGAAAATCATAATGTTTACAAGCAAAATTTTGAGGAGAACGAACAGCTTATAAAGATAAGCGTTGGCGACGAGATAGAGATTACGTACGAGCCTGTGGAGGACGGCATCAATTATCTTGTGTCGTACGAGTTTCCATAATGCCGCGCCGCGTTTAAATGATATGGAGGTTGTCATATGTTTGCAGCGGGGTATATGGTTGCGCATCCGCCGATCGCGGTGCCAGAGATTGGCCGCGGGGAGGAAAGAAAGATAAAAAATACGCTTGATTCCTTTGACAAGGTCGCAAGCGACATAGGCGAGGTTAAGCCGGACGTAATAATCATTTCATCGCCTCACGCCGCCATGTACAGGAATTTTTTCCACATATCCCCCGGCGGCGGCGCGGCAGGCGATTTTGGGCAGTTTAACGCGGGAAATGTACGTATTGGCGCCGAATACGACGAGGAGCTTGCAAGGGGGATTTTGGCCGAAGCAAAAAGGAGGGGATTTCCCGCGGGAATGGACGCGGGTGCGGGAGAGGAACTTGACCACGGCACGATGGTTCCGCTTTATTTCATCAGAAAAAGATATCAAAATTTTAAGCTTGTGAGGATTGGACTGTCGGGCCTTTCTCTAAAGAAGCACTGGGAGTTTGGAAAAATAATACGCGGCGCCGTAGACGCTTCGAAAAAAAAGTGCGTATTCGTAGCCAGCGGCGATTTAAGCCACTGCCAAAAAGCGGACGGGCCGTATGGCTTTCGCCCCGCGGGGCCCGAATACGACAGCCGGATCATGGATGTGATGGGAGACGGCGAGTTTGAAAAGCTTGTCGAATTTGACGAGGGCTTTCTTGACGAGAGCATGGAATGCGGCCATCGTTCATTTACGATTATGGGAGGCGCGTTTGAGGGCATGGAGGCCGAATGCAGGCGCCTGTCGCACGAGGCCGTTTTCGGGGTAGGATACGGATTTTGCATTTATCGTTTGAAAGGGGCAAAGTGATGGATTCGTACGTGCGTCTGGCTAAAAATGTCATCGACGAGTATATCGGCTATGGGAGGGTGTACTGTCCCGGGGAAGATGAGATTACGGACGAGATGAGATCTACGCGCGCCGGGGCGTTTGTGTCCATCCACAAAGACGGGAGCCTGCGCGGATGCATAGGGACTATCTCGCCCACAAAAGATACTCTGGCGGAAGAAATCATATTTAACGCGATTTCGGCGTCGACAAGGGATCCAAGATTTTCCGCGGTGCGAAAAGAGGAGCTTGACAGCCTTAATATAAGCGTCGACGTTTTGGGGGACGCGGAGATTGTCGGCTCAAAAAAAGATTTGGACGTGAAGCGCTACGGCGTAATTGTGGAAAAAGGCTTTAGAAGGGGGCTGCTTTTGCCAAACCTGGACGGCGTCAACACCGTGGAGGAGCAGATTTCGATCGCGAAAATGAAAGCGGGAATACCCGAGGACGAGACTGATGTGGTTATGTACCGCTTTGAGGCGATACGCCATGAATGAAGCAGTATGTCCGGTATGCCCGCATCACTGCAGGATTTTAAACGGCGCGCGCGGCCGGTGCCGCGCCAGGGAAAACCGGAATGGAAAGATAGTGTGCGCGAACTATGGCAAGATTACGTCCATGTCCCTCGATCCGATTGAAAAAAAGCCGCTTGCCTTTTTTCACCCCGGAAGCATGATTTTTTCCGTCGGCAGCTTTGGATGCAATATGGCGTGTCCCTTTTGCCAGAATTACGAAATATCCGCCGCCAGGGAATCTGATTTTGACGGCCTTCGCGTCGTTTCGCCAGAGCGGCTGTGCGAGATGGCCGTTTTGGAAAAATCAAGAGGAAACATTGGAATAGCCTTTACATACAACGAGGCTCTAGTCGGATACGAATACGTAAGGGACGCGGCCCGTCTTGCAAAAAAAGCCGGCATGAAGACCGTGCTTGTGACAAATGGAATGGCAAAAATTCCCGTGTTGGAGGAGATACTGCCGTATATAGACGCCATGAACGTCGATCTCAAGGGATTTAGATCCGACATATACGAGGCTCTTGGCGGAGATTTGGATACGGTGAAGGATTTTATAAAAAGGGCGGCGCGGGAAAGCCATGTGGAGATTACATCCCTTATAGTGCCTGGGATGAACGACGGGCCGGACGACATGCGCCGGCAGGCGGAGTGGATCGCGAAAATAGATCCTGACGCCGCGCTTCATATCACCCGTTATTTTCCGCGCTACAAAACGCAAAAGCCGCCCACGGACATTTCCGTGATGGAGCGGCTGCGGGATGTCGCGGCGCAAAAACTTTCCCGCGTGATTTTGGGAAATGTATAGACAGGATATACGTAAGCTTAAAAATGCGAAAGGCGGCCGCGATGGAGGAAAAAGAGTGCCTGATTTCGTGCATTGGTGCCGGTTTGGGGTACGATGGACGTGCTATTTTAAAAGATTTTGACTTTGAAGTGTTTGAGGGCGACTACGTATGCGTGGTGGGAGAGAACGGCTCGGGGAAAAGCACCTTGTTAAAGACGATGCTTGGCCTTATAAAGCCCGTGTCCGGCAAAGTATGGCTCCACGACGCGCTGGCGCACGGGAAAATAGGGTATCTGCCGCAGCAGACGGGCGCGCAGCGTCATTTTCCCGCGAGCGTGCTGGAAGTCGTTATGTCCGGATTTTTAAACGGCATGAAGGGAAGGCCCATGTTTAGGGCCGGGGAAAAAAAGGAAGCCGTAAGAAATCTTGAGCGCATGGATATGTTGGAGTATAAAAACGCGTGCTACGGCGAGCTCTCCGGAGGACAGCAGCAGAGGGTGCTGCTTGCGAGGGCGCTTTGTTCGGCAAAAAAGATGCTTGTGCTAGACGAGCCGGCCACCGGCCTTGACATGTCGGGCGAGGATACGCTGTATGAAACGCTTAAGAGGCTCAATGACGAGGGCATGGCTATAGTCATGGTGACGCATGATCTGCCGGGCGCCGTGAAAATGGCCCAAAAGATCCTCCATATAGGAGAAGGGGGATATTTTTACGGTTCGGTTCAGGAGTACATGAAGTCCGATTACGCTTTAGTCTTTAGGAAAAGGCTTGAAACGGAAGGTGGATTTAAAACATGAGGGCAATAATGGAAATGCTGTCATACCCGTTTATGGCCAGGGCGTTTATAGTGGGCGTGCTTGTGTCGCTGTGCGCGGCCCTTCTTGGCGTAAGCCTTGTGCTAAAGCAATATTCAATGATAGGGGACGGGCTTTCGCACGTTTCGTACGGCGCGCTTTCCATAGCCGTCGCGTGCGGCGTAGCCCCGCTTAAGCTTTCGATTCCCGTGGTGATTTTTGCCGCGTTCGTCCTGCTTAGGATGAACAAATCAGGCGTAGTCAAATCGGACGCGGCGATAGCGGCGATGTCCGCGTCGGCGCTCGCGATAGGCGTGTCGGTGACGGCACTTACAACCGGCATGACAAGCGACGTATGCAGCTATATGTTTGGAAGCATACTTGCGATGTCCGACGACGACGTGGCGCTTAGCGTGGTACTGTCGGCGGCGGCGCTCGCGATGTTTGTATTCTGCTATCACAGCATATTTGCGGTTACGTTCGACGAGGGCTTCGCGAGGGCGACGGGAGTAAGAGTTTCATTTTTTAATACCATGATATCGGTGCTTACCGCCATAACCATAGTTCTTGGTATGCAGATGATGGGGGCTATGCTGATTTCAAGCCTCATAATTTTTCCGCCGCTTTCTTCCATGCGGCTGTTTAAAAGCTTCAAAAGCGTGGTAATATCCTCGGGAATCCTTGGGGCGTCATGTTTTTGCGTCGGTCTTGTATTGTCTTATTTTTATTCGACTCCGGCGGGAGCGAGCGTGGTTTTGGCGAACTTGTGCGCGTACGCGCTATTTTTCATTATAGGGAAGATGGCCGCGCTGTTTAAATCGAAAGGCGGCAAGGCCTAAACCTGGGCCTTGCCGCCTTTTTACTGTATCGTCTTTATGGTTCGTCCGCGTTTTTTTTGCGAAATTTTTTTAGAAAACGCCCCTTTATTTTTCCTTCAGTTTTTCAAACGGGCCCTGCTTCATCGCGCGCACTTTTGACGAAAGCCCGAAAAGGTTTATAAATCCTTCGGCGTCTTTGTGGTTATACAGCTCTCCTGTCGTAAACGACGCGATGGCCTCGCTGTAGAGCGAATAAGGGGACGACGTGCCCATTTTTATGATGTTGCCTTTGTAGAGATAGAATTTGACCTCGCCGGTCACGCACTCCTGCGTTGATTCGATAAATGACTGGATAGCCTTGCGCAGCGGCGTAAACC
>CAZTVO010000058.1:621-13585 GCA_964617075.1 uncultured Jutongia sp. | reverse complement strand
GGAAAGACCCATTATCTTTTCGTTAGATATCGTGCCAAGGCTGGCGTCCGTCTCATTTATGATGTCGTCGGCCTTTGCGCGCATGTCGGCGTCGTATTTTTTAAAGGCGTCCTTTGCCTCGTTTAATATATCCTTAAGCTTTTTGGCGTCTATGGCGTCGGTCGGCGCGCCCATGTTTGCGGCGTCGTTATCCGACGCCTTAAAGCTTAGCGCCACCGCGCCGATTCCGATTATAAGCATTATTATCTCTAAAACTATCATTGCCGCTCTCCAATCATATTTTCACATCAAAAAATCCGCCGGACAGGGGATTGGACGCTATTTTTTCCTCCTCTTCCGACTCTACTCCGTCCTTAGGGGAAGTCGACGTCTTCATTTCACGCTTCTTTTTCTTTTTGCCCTGCCTGCGCTCTTCGTTGCGAAGCTCCTCGTTGTCGACGTCGCGCCTGCGTATGGCGGTCTCGGACTGCTGCCTTACGACGTTTTCAAACTGCGCCGCAACCTGCTGCTGCTCGTTCTCAAGCTTCGCGTGCTCGGCTCCCTGAATCTGCGAAACCTCCTGCGATTTTGGCGGCATTGAAAAAAAATCAATGGATAAAGACATAAAAACTCCTCCCTTCATGATAAAAGGCGTCAAACGATTATTTTAAAAGAAAACGCCCGGACGTCAAATGCCTCTGACGCGTATGTCGGCGCCTTCCCTCACAAACGCGCTGTGGTGCGTTTCGGTATGTATGAAACTCACTACGTTCGATATGGTCAGCTTTACGCCGGGATACGCGATGTCCTCGACGATTATCTTGCCTCCGCCAATATTTTTCTCAAGCTCGTCCTCAAGCTTTTCATATTCATCCGTCTCCTCCTCTATCTGGGCGTCGATTTCCTTAATCCTGTCATTGCCGTCCTTTAAGACCTTAAGCTTGTCCTCGTCAAGGCTTCCTTTCGCCTTCAGCCTCTTTTGGAGTATCTGGATGTTTTGCAGTATCTTTTCCTTCTCGTCGCTCAAAAGCTCTATATCCTTCTCAATGGCATGGTAGCGGTCGGTAATCGTGGGATCGAGCCCCACCTCAAGCTCCGTCTGCGTGCCCATGGTCGAGCCGGCCGTCTTCATCTCAATCCTTACAGCCGAGCGGACCGTCCCGCCCGCCACAAGGCCCCTCTTGCCGCGCACTTCTATCATGCCCTTTGAGACCACGTCGCTGTGCATTATCGCGTCTGTTATTATCTTGCCGCCGCTTCTTACTTTGGAGCTTTCTATAAAGTTGGTGATGATGTCGCCGTTGGCCTCCATGACGCCCTTTCCCTTGCCCTGGATGCCCCTCTTTAGGACTATCTTGCCGCCCGCCACAAGGTTGGCGCCCTCCACGGCGCCGTTTACCACTATGTCGCCCGTGGCGCGCACGGAATACCCGTCTAACACGTTTCCCTTTACCTCGACGCTTCCGTCATAGTCGATGTCGCCCGTGGAAGTGCCCACGTCCGCCGGCACCTCGTAGACGTTTGACACAAACACCGTATCGTCCACAAGCGTGACGTCCCCGTCGACTTCCGAATATATTTCAAGGCCGTCTTCCGACTGGCGTATGTGCTTGCCAAATTTGAGCTTGCGCACGTTTACCTTCGCGGGGCTTATCGGGGCGCCGGTCACGTCAACGCCTGGCACTCCCTGCACGGCAGGCGTCAAAGTGGCAAGAAGCTGCCCGTTTTTTACGCGCTCGATCATGTCGAGCTTGTGAAAGTCCACGCTTCCATCTTCCTCCATCTGGGGCGTGTTCGTCTTATTTGCGTTAAAATTATATAGAACCTTGGCGTGCGTGCCCTGCACCGGATACTTGGCCTTCGCTATAAGTATATCGGTACAGTACAGCCTCGCCTTCAAGGCCATTTCCAAATTTTTTTCGATAATCCCGTACCGCACCCCGTTCTGCCCTATAAGCTCCTTCAAATCGCCAAGGCTAAGCCGCCTGCCTTCGCTGGACGGCGGGTAAAGCCGCATCTTTGCCATATACCTGTTCGCGTCGACGACGATGAGCGCGTACTCCGTCTCGGGAAGCCTCTCCGTGCTCGAAATCTTTACGAGCGCGTTTTTTTTCTTTCCGGCCTCCTCGACAAATTTTTTTATATCGGCCGGATCTACGTGGTCGTACTGCTTTTTTTCAAGATAAAGCATTACGTCCTCCGCCTTTACCGGCTCTCCGCCGTCGAGGGCGGGATAAGACTTAAGATACATCCCGTCCGATCTATGTATTAACTGAAAAAACGCATTCCTCTTCATAATCTATCCCTCCGCATATTATTCGCAAAATGCAGATGGCAGCGCGTAAAGCACAAACAGCCGTGCCCGCGCGTCATATATTCCATATGCCAAGAACGCCCATATTCTCCTTTCCGAGCTTTTCGCGCAGCTTTTTTAACGATTTTGTGTGAAGCTGCGAAACCCTCGACTCGGAAACACCTAAAATATCGCTTATCTCCTTAAGCGTCAATTCCTCAAAATAATAAAACGCTATGACCTTCTGCTCGTTCTCATTTAACTCTCCTATGGCCTCGGAAAGCATCCTTTTAAGCTCCTGGCGCTCGACCACCTGTTCGGGCTGCTCAAACCGCGGCTTGTTGCCAAGCTCGACCTTTACCTCGCTGCCCTGCTCCAAATATTCGTCAAGCGACACAAGCCCCGCCGCCTGCGTCTGGTTCACAAGCCCCTCAAGTTCGTCAAGCGGCATGTCAAGCTCGGCCGACAGCTCCTCGTTTGTCGCGGCGCGTCCGTATCTCGCCTCAAGGTCTTGCATGGCCTGATCGAGCCTCTTTTGCTTCTGGCGCAGCGTTCTGGGTATCCAGTCCATCTTCCTTATCTGGTCTAAGATGGAGCCCCTTATGCGCAGGCTCGCGTACGTTTCAAACTTCACTCCCTTTGTGAGCTCGAACTTGTCGATGGCGTCAATCAGCCCGAAGATGCCGTATCCGACCAAATCGTCGTACTCGACAGTATATCCAAGATACATGCCGAGCCTTCCGGCCACCACTTTGACGAGGCCGGCATATTCAACTATGAGCTGTTCCCTTATCTGCGGGCTCTTCGTGCGCGCGTACTCCTCCCATAAGCTGTTCCTGCCGTTTTCATCCATAAAAAGCTATACACTCCTCCCAGACCGCCTCGTCTATGCCTCGCCGCCTTCCGAATCCTCGCGCAGCTGCTCCCCGCTTATATCGTCATACATTTCGCCCGCTTCGCGCGCGGACGTTTCGTCCAGCTTCATGACGGTGTTTATGTCCCTGACGCGTTCTATTATCTTTCGCGCAATGCCGCCTATTATGTAGAAAATTATCAAAGTCGCCAAAAGCATCCAGAGCGCGCGCACAATCTCGACGTCCTTGACCACGCATACGATGCATACGACCGCCCCCGCAAGCAGCGCGATGAATTTGGCAATATACTCCGTTTTCACAAAAAAACCCCCTAAAATAAAACGCGGCCGCCATCATATCGTTCTTGGCGGCTTGCCAACCGCCTTAATCAAAAAATCCCCGTTTTCTGGATAAAATTCCACGGTGCGTCCGAAATTAAGGCCAGTGTCCTCCGCTAAAATCCTTATCCCTAAGGATTTTAGCTTCGCCTTTACGGCCTCAACGTTTCTTTCTCCAACCCTTAGCATGTCGTTGTTCGAGCTAAACGCGAACATCTGCGCGCCGCCGGCTATCTTGGCCGTAAGGGACGTTTTTCTTACCCCTTCTTTCGCAAGCATTTCTATGAGCAGATCTATGCCCGTGTCGGCAAATTTGGCTTTGTTTGAGTTCTGCCGCACCTTAGTGCTGTCCGGCAGCATGACATGAACCAAGCCCGCGGTCTTAGTAGTTTTATCGTACAATGCGACGCCGACGCAGGAGCCGAGCCCCAGCGTAGTTATCGCATCCGGTGAATGGCATATGTTCAAATCCGCCATTCCTACCTTAATCATATTTGCCATTTCCTTATCACCTATATTCCTATACTCGTGAATGCCTTACAGGCCAAGCGACTTGAGCATGCGCTGGTAGGATTCAAGCGTGGGTATCAGTATGAAATACCCGCTTATCTCCACGTCCAAATCCTTGAACTGCGATTCAATCAGCAGCGCCTTATCTCCTATTTTTCCAAACTCTATGGCCGGCACGCTCAGTATTGCCCCCGCCATGTCGACCGCGAGATATGGGACGGACGATGTAATCAGCATGTTGGTTAAGGATGAAATAGATGACAGATATGCTCCCGCGATGATATTGCCTATCTCGCGCAGCGCGGACTCCTCCATCTCGCTAAAGCCTTTGGCCTCCTCGTCCGGAGGCGCCTCGATTCCCATAAGCTGGTTTACGAGCATATGCGCCGCGCCGCTCTCAAGCATAAAAAGCATCATGCCGTCGACATCGCCCTCAAGCGTAAGCAGGATGCCCGCAACAAGCGTTTCCGCCCCTCCGACTATCTCGGAAAGCTCGCTAAACGTCAGCATCGCGACTTTTGGAACGTTCATGTCGATACGCATATTTATAAGCTCGGACAGCGCCGTAGTGGCGTTGCCCGCGCCGATATTGCCGATCTCCGTTAAAATATCGAACTGTATGTCGTCTGATTTATTGTCATGCATAAGTATCACCTCTTATACCGGCACTATCTCTTTTCCTTCCCTGCCAACTATGACCGCCGAAATGTTAAGCAGCGAAATCAGCCCGTCCCCATGCTTTCCGATGCCGCTTAGATATTGAATCATCGGATCGTTTGGATCGGTCGCGTTCGCCTTCTCTATGGAATCCTCGTCAAGCGTCACGACCTCCCTGACCTCGTCCACCACTATGCCGACCGCCGACTGCGGCTCGAGCTTGATGATTATTATGCGCGTGGTATTCGTGTATTCGTCCGGCGCGAGCCCGAACTTCAATCTAAGGCTCATAACGGGTATAACCTCGCCGCGAAGATTTATTACTCCCTTGAAGAAAGGCTGCGCCTTGGGAACGCGCGTAATCCTTTGATACCTTACGATGTTGTCGACGTATTTGATGTCTATGCCGTACTGCTCCGTGCCGATGCGGACGACTATATACTGCTTGCCCTCCCTCGCCACCTCGAGATTCTGCACGTCGTTTAAATCACCCATTGCTTTAGACCTCCTTATACAAGTGCGTTCACTTCAAGAATCAAGGCAATTTCGCCATCGCCCAGTATTGTCGCGCCGCCTATCATCTTGCCGCAGTTTATGTAGTTTCCAACCGATTTGATGACTATCTCCTGCTGTCCTATCAGGTTGTCTACCACAAGGCCCGCGAGCCTGTCGCCCTTCTTTACTATTACGACGGTAAGATTTTCGACGTCGTCGTTCGTCTGCTCTATGTCAAGAATGCGGTCCAGGCGTATAAGCGGGATGACCGTGCCCCTAAGATTTATGACTTCCTTTGTCTGCACATATTTTATGTCGGTTACAAGCACGTCCTCAATAGTTTCTATGTTGCCCAAAGGTATGGCGTACTTTTCCGGGCCAAGCTCCACCATAAGTGCCTGGATTATCGCGAGCGTAAGAGGAAGCCTTATTATGAAGCTGCTGCCCTCTCCGACGGCCGTCTTGCACTCGATGCTGCCGCCAAGCCCCTCTATCTTAGTTTTTACGACGTCTAGGCCTACGCCCCTGCCCGACACGTCGGTGATCTTTTCGGCCGTCGAAAAGCTTGGCCTAAACAAAAGGTCTATAATCTCCTTGTCCGTCATGTTTTCGGCCTGCTCAGGAGTACTCGTGCCTTTTTCTATGGCCTTGCTTCTGACTTTTTCTATATTGATGCCGGCGCCGTCGTCCCTGACTTCGATATTTACGTTGTTGCCGTCCTGATAGGCGTCAAGGTAGATGTTTCCGACCTCTTCCTTGCCAAGCGCTATGCGCTCCTCATTCGTCTCAAGCCCGTGGTCGGCCGAATTTCTAAGAAGGTGCTGGAGCGGGTCGCCTATCTCGTCTATGACGGTACGGTCAAGCTCCGTCTCCTCGCCCGTCATATGAAGCTCCATCTTTTTGCCAAGCTTCTTGCTCAAATCCCTTATCATGCGCGGGAAGCGGTTCACGACGCTCTCGATAGGCACCATCCTTACCTTCATTACGGACTCGTGAAGGTTTGTGGTCACGCTTTCAAGATATTCTATCTGCTCGTTAAAGCCCGACTCGTTCCTTGTCTCTCCATCAGACGCCTCGCTCATGGAGACAAGGCCGTTTTTAGCGATAATAAGCTCGCTCACAAGATTCATCAAAACATCGAGCTTTTCTATGTCGACGCGGACCGTGCGGCCGACGGCGGGCTTTGAGGTCTTTTTTGCCGCCGCCGGAGCCGCAGGCTTTGGCGCCGCTTTTGCCGCCGCCGGAGCCGCGGGCTTTGGTTCCTCTTTCGGCGCCTCCTTCTTTTCAGGCTCAGGCTTTTTCTCGGCCGCGGCGGGCTCCGCCGCCTCCGCCGTCTGTCCCGCGCCTGCTTCCTCATACGGACCAACGACGGCCTCTTTTATCTCCGACACGTTTTCTATGGCGGCCTTTACCGTTTCAAGGCTTTCCTTCGTAAAGTAGACTAAGGAGAAATCCATGTCAAACTTCTCGTCTTCTATGTCCTGGACGTCGGGCGACGCCTTTATGACCTCGCCAAGCTCCTCTAGGGCCTTAAACACCAAAAAGGCCCTGGCCGCCTTAAGTATGCACGTATCCATAAGGTATACCGTTATGCCGAATATGTTCTGGTTCTGGCTTTTTGCCTTTTCAAAAGTATTCCTCTCATATTCGGAAATATGGATGTCCTTGTACTTGGCGCCTCCCGGGGCAGCCGCCGGAGCGGACGCGGCCTCCTCCTTTTTAGGCTCGGCAGGCTTTGCGGCCTCCTCTCCCGCGGAGCCTGACGCGAGGGCGTTTAGGGCGTTTATTATCTCTTCATTGTCCTCGGTGCCCTCGTCCTGAGTCTCTAGTATATTGGCAAGGTATCCCTCAAGCGCGTCAAGACCTCTAAACATCACGTCCACATGCTCGGACTTGACCTTCATGTTGCCGCTTCGTATTTCCTGGAATACGTTTTCCATGTCATGAGTCAGGCGCTGCATACGCTTGTATCCCATGGTGCCGGCCATGCCTTTAAGCGAGTGGGCGGCGCGGAATATCTCATTTATGGTATCCATATTCTCGGGCTCCTGCTCAAGAATCATGAGCTGGTCGCCCAACGTCTGCAAATGCTCCTTCGTTTCATCGATAAAAATCTCAAGATATTGACTTACGTCCATTCTACAACACCCCCACGTGTTTTGTTATGGCATCCGCGATGCCTTTTAAATCTGCTACCTCGTCGACCGCCCCGGCGTCGGCTATAGCCTTTGGCATTCCGTAGACCGTACAGCTTTCGGCATTCTGGCCGATGACGTAGACCTTGTTGGTGCGTTCAAGCTGCAGGATGCCGTGCGTGCCGTCAGCCCCCATGCCAGTCATAATAACGCACACTATCTCGTCAAACGCCGTTCCGATAAGGGACTCGTACATAATGTCGGCGCACGGCTTGAGGCCGTTTCTGGCCGCCTCCTTGGAAACGGATATTGAGTATCCGCCCCTGCCGTTTCGCGCAAGGCGCATCTGGCATCCTCCCCTGGCGATATAGACAGTTCCCTTTTCTATGACGTCGCCGTCGCCCGCCTCCTTGACGTTTACCCTGCTAAGCTCATCGAGCCTCTTGCTAAGCGACGCCGTAAAACCTTCGGGCATATGCTGCACGAGAAGAACCGGCGCGTCAAGATTGGCGGGCAGAAAAGGAATGACGTACTGCAGCGCCTTCGGGCCTCCCGTCGAACAGGCGATCGCCACAAGCTTTGACGCCCCCTTTCCCAAAGGAGCCTGAGAGTGGTTTTTCTTGTCCGACTTCATCTTCCTTACCGCCGACACGGCCGGAGCCTGCTCCCCCTCGGGAGCGGGCTCGCCCTGGGCGGCGGGGGCAGACGCCTGCCTTTGTCCGACTTCCCTTTGCGCGGGCTTTTTTACTTCAGAAGAAGGTAAAGGGGCGGCGGATGCCGCAGCGGCGGGAAGCCCTGTCGCGGCGTAGAGCATGCCTATGAGCCTTTTGCTAAAAGTTTCCCCCCTCGCCTCCGAGAGGCTGTCGGGCTTGGTGATGAAATCAAATGCGCCGAGCTCAAGCGCCTGAATCGTCTCCTTGGTCCCTTCCTTGGCAATAGTGCTCACAATCAGCACCTTTTCCTTGCGCCTTTGCCTGTTCAGCTCGCGAAGAAATTCGATGCCGTTCATCTTTGGCATGTTGATGTCTAAAATTATGGCGTCAAACTTCTCCCCGGCGTCAAGCATTTCTAGCGCCTCAAGGCCGTTGGACGCGAAGCGTCTGCTCGAAAGCCCCTCGTCCGAGTTTATTATATCAGAGATAGTTCTTCTCATAAGTGCAGAATCATCAACTATTAAAATATTTTTCATCGCAACCTCCCAATCAATGCCTGCGCCTCGGCTAACGCTCCGCCGCGTCCCGCCTCTCAAGCAAAAACGCGAACTCAACGATTTTTAACCGCTGCTCCTCCGCAATGCCTATATATCTAAGTCCAACCTCCGATTTTTTTCTCTCGCCTGGCGCGCTCCTTGAGTAAACAACCTCGCCAAGCGTCAAAAGCGCGTCTTTTTCTTCTTTTCCATCTATGTCCAAGGCGCACAAAAGGCGGCTTCCCGCCTCAAAGGATCGCTTTGAAATAAATTTCAAGCCCCCGCCGCCTATGTTTGAAAGCCTCTCCCTGCTAAACTTTAGGCTGGATATTATCTGCCCCGCGTCTTTTGCCAGGTTTTTTTTCATCAGGCTTTCGGCCTGCGCGTCCTTTAAAATCGAATACGAAAACTTCCCGCCGCACGGATACCTCAAATGACGCCGCCTATCAATCTTTTGCACAGGCGACGCCAAATCTATTAAAAACGTCTCCACGCCGCCTGCCCCTCCCCCGGCGCAGACCGCCGCGAACCTGTATACGCCGTCGGGGCCCGTGGCCTCGACCTCAAGCGTCTCCCCTTTTTTTAGAGGCGGCTCTAAGGGGGCGCCCGCCTCAAGCGCCAGCCCGCCCTCTTTTTTTAAAACGCGCGCCCCAAATTCAGGCGTCTGCCCGCGTGCGCCTCCGGAGACAAAAACCCCGCTCCGTCGCACGCGGGCGGGCGCGCCTCCGTCTAAAATATCCTCAAGCATATAAAACTCCCCGTTCATCTTCCGACCATCCCAAACATCCTGGCAAAAAGGCCCGATATGCCGGCCGCTCGGGCCCAAACCTCCCCGCTGCCGCCGTCCAATACAAGCGCCAGCTCGTAAATCGCCTTTGAGGACGGGGCCTTCGGATACGCTATGGAAACGGGCTGCTGCTTCATTATGGCCTTCATCAGAAGGCTGTCGTAGGGTATCGAGCCTATATACTCCATCTCCATGTCCAAAAATTTCGCGACTACGGAGTTGAGCTTGTCAAAAAGATCCCTTCCCTCCCCCTTGGCAAGCGTCTTGTTGCCAAGCACTCTTATACGAAACCTGCCGGTTTCGTAATTTTCATTGTTTTTCAAGGTTTTTAGCAACGCGTACGCGTCCGTGATGGATGTCGGCTCAGGCGTAGCCACAAGAAGAATCTCGGAACTTGACAGGACCATGTCCATGACGTTTGAGGAAATCCCCGCGCCGGTGTCTATTATGACTATGTCCGCCATGTCGTCAAGCTCGTACATAAGATTGATTAGAAGCTGTATCTGGTCGCCGGTAAGATTTACAAGCTCCCTTATTCCGGAGCCGCCCGATATAAGGCCTATGCCCTCGGGCCCATTCGTTATGATCTCGCTCACCTTTTTCCCGCCGTATATCACGTCCGCGAGATTAAACGCCGGCCTTATGCCAAGCATTACCTCTATATTGGCGAGGCCAAAGTCGGCGTCAAACACGACGACCCTTTTTTTGAGCCTGCTGAATTGTATTGCAAGGTTTAGCGACACGTTGGACTTGCCCACGCCCCCCTTGCCGCTTGTAACAGTTATGACGCGCGCGAGATGCTTTTTCTTATTCTGCTTTTTGAAAATATTTCTCAACTGCTCTGCCTGATCCATCAGCCGTTTCCTCCGAGGAGCTGTTTCGCGATCTTTTGCGCGTCGATCTTTCCTATGTCGTCGGGCACGTTCTGCCCCCACGTCGTATATGACAGTGGAGCGCCCGTAAGTATATGGGTATTGTATATGTTGCCTATGGCATCCGTTTCGTCAAGCTTCGTAAAAATGAGGCTGTATTTGCATATCTTTGAATACGCGCTTGAAATGTCCACGAGATCCTTGTATTTTGTCGTGGCGCTAAGCACAAGAAAAACGTCCCTGTCCTCCTCTGGAACAGTCTTTAAAATGTTTGCGACGTCCTCTTTCTGCTCGTCGTTGTTGTGGGAGCGGCCTGCGGTGTCGACAAGCACTAAGTCGTAGTCCCTAAGCTCCTCCTTGGCCTTGTCCATTTCGTCCGGAGCGTAGACGACCTTTATAGGTATGCCCAAAATGTTGGCGTACGTCTTAAGCTGCTCCACGGCCGCTATTCTGTAGGTGTCGGACGTGATTAGGGCCACGCTCGACTTCTTCGCGAGCTTTACGCTCGACGCGATTTTTGCTATGGTGGTAGTCTTTCCCACACCTGTAGGCCCGATAAAAAAAACGTATTTGGCGTGCTGCGCCTTCAAGTCGATAAGGTGCGGCGACCCTATCTTTAGCACTATCTTTTGATACACGTTGGAGAGAATGTTGTCAAGCGTGGAATTGCTTAAAAGCGTGCCCTCTATCTCCTCTATGATCTGTTCTATGTAAGTCTCCTCAACCTCGTTTTCGGCAAGCTGCCTGCGTATCAGGTTTAAGTAGGTCTGGTTCTTGTCTACGACCCTCTCCCTGACCTCCTTCTCTTCCTGACGTCCCGCCTGCATCTGCTTTTCAATCAGATCCTGAAGTGTGTTTAGCCTCTGCTCGATTCCCTCCCCGTTTTCCTTTTCTTCCTCTTTCTTTTCGTCCTCCGATCCGTCGTCAATTATCTGGCTGCTCCTTATCAGCCTTTCGCGCTCGGCTTCCTTTTGGGCCGCCTTTGAGTCGGGCGCGGGCGTCACGTCCTCCCCGTTTAGCGCCCTTTGGAGCTTGTCAAAGTCCGGCAGCCTCTCTTTTGGGGCATCCTTTTTTATCTCGTCCACGGCGGCGGTGACTTCCACGGACGGCTTTTTGAAAAACTTTGAAAAGCCCTTGGGATTTAGCTGCCTCGTGTTCATTATGGTAGCATTCGCGCCAAGCTCCTTTCTGGCCAGCGCTATCGCCTCGTCCTCCGTCGGCGCTATATATTTTTTGATAATCACTATACCGTCACCATCCCTATAGATTGTAATTCAACATCAGGCGCTATCTCGTTGTACGAAACGACGGTCAGATCCCTAAACTGCTCCGACGTAAGCTTTTTAAAATACATGCGCACGATTGGAGACGTGACTATTATAGGATTCTTTCCAAGCTCCTCCATCTTGTTCACCTCGTCCTTGACAGAGTTTAATATATCCTGCAGCTTTTCGGGCGCGAGATTTATATAAGCTCCCTGGTCGGTCTGCTTTATGGAGCCCATTATCTCCTGCTCTATCTTAGGATCCAGCGTCACGACGCTTGTCATCTCATTCGCAGGGAAGTACTTGTTTGAAATGGCACGCTTTAAATCCTGGCGCACGTACTCCGTAAGCACGTCCGTGTCCCTGGTGGTTGTCGCGTTGTCGGCAAGCGCCTCGAATATAGTCACCAGATCCCTTATGGATATGCCCTCCCTTAAAAGATTCTGCAGCACCTTCTGTATCTCGCCCACGCTCAAAAGCTTCGGCACAAGCTCGGAGATGAGGGTGGTGTTGGCCTCCTGGACGTTGTTGATAAGATTTTGCACGTCCTGCCTTGTGAGCAGGTCGGCAATGTTGCTCCTTATGACCTCCGTAAGGTGCGTGGCTATTATCGACGGAGGGTCTACGACGGTATACCCAAGCGACTCCGCCCTCTCCCTCTGCGATTCGGTAATCCATCTGGCGGGGAGATGGAAGGAAGGCTCAAACGTAGGTATGCCCGTAATCTCCTCTTCCACGTATCCCGGATTCATGGCCATGTAGTGGTCGAAAAGAATCTCGCCCTCGCTCACCGGCACGCCCTTTATCTTTATAAGGTACTGGTTGGGGTTGAGCTGAATGTTGTCGCGCAGTCGTATCATAGGCACGACGCAGCCAAGCTCGAGCGCGATCTGCCGCCTTATCATGACGACGCGGTCAAGCAGGTCGCCTCCCTGGTTTACGTCCGCCAGAGGGATTATGCCATAGCCAAACTCCAGCTCGATAGGGTCGACCTGCAAAAGCGACACGACGTTTTCCGGACGCCTTATCTCCTCCGCCGACTCCTCTTCCATATCGACCTCTTCCTCTATGCCCTCCTGCTCCATGGCGGCCTCTATCGCCCTCGCGGCGGCAAAAAACACCACGGCATACGTAAGGCAAAGCAGTGTGGACAGAGGCGTCGCGATTCCCAAAAACGCCATGGCAAGCGCGACTATGTAAAGCACCTTCGGTATCGAAAAAAGCTGGCGGATAAGCACGTCGCCAAGATCCGCCTCTTTAGACACCTTAGTGACCAGAATGCCCGTTGAAAGCGATATGAGAAGCGACGGTATCTGGCTCACAAGTCCGTCGCCTATCGTAAGGATCGTATATTTGCCGACGGCCTCCATAAATTCCATGCCCTGCATGACGACGCCGAGTATAAGGCCGCCCGCGAAGTTTATGACGGTTATTATAAGGCCCGCCATGGCGTCTCCCTTTACGTACTTGGTAGCGCCGTCCATGGCTCCGAAAAACGAAGCCTCGTCCTGTATCTTTTGCCGCCTCTCCTTGGCCTCTTCTTCGTTTATGGCCCCGGTGTTTAAGTCGGCGTCTATGGCCATCAGCTTG